>PAZC01000019.1 GCA_002716045.1 Opitutia bacterium | reverse complement strand
CGTATCCATTCCGCCTGCTGGCCCGGAGAAGGTTCGATCCATTCCTTGGGCCGCTCGAAGTTCTTGAATTTGTCCTCAGGAAGGAGCACGTGTTTGCTGTACTCGGAAAGCACCATTCCCTTGTCCCCGATAAAAAGGGTGCCGTTGCCCCATTGGGGAATCTTTTTGTCATGCCAGATCTTGGGCTTCTCGGTTCCCTGGTACCAAGTATGCTCGAGAGCCGGATAGCCGTCGCCGCGGGCGGCAAAGGTGTACTTCACGCTCATGGAGGCAGGCGCAATGTCGTGGTGTGGCTTCGGTCCGGTCAGGGGCTCGATGGTCAGAGGGGCATCCAGTTTCAGAGCCCACCAGGGCAAGTCATTGCGATGACTACCGAGGTCAGACATGGTGCCGTTGCCGAAATCCCACCAGCGATACCATTTGGGTCCTGGAAAATAAATCGAATGGAATGGGCGGAATGGAGCGGGGCCAATCCATAGATCCCAATCAAGGTGTTCAGGTACGGGTTGGGCCTCTTTGGGAGTATCATCAGCGGGACTTTTCCACCCCCATGCTCGACTGACCCAAGTATGGGCCTCGCGGACTTCGCCGATGGCTCCAGACTGGACTAGCTCGACCACCCGGCGAAAATTTGCTCCAGCGTGAATTTGGGTGCCCATCTGGGTTTGCACCCCTGCCTTGGCTGCGGCCTCGGTGATGATACGGCACTCGTGGACGTCACGGGTGAGAGGCTTTTCGCAATAGACGTGCTTGCGGGCCTGCAAGGCAGGCAAGGTAGCGAAAGCGTGCGTGTGCTCGGTGGTGGAAACGACCACTGCATCGATATCATCGAGTTTCTCGTAGAAGTCGCGAAAGTCCTTGTAGGTGCGCGCCGACTTGCACCATGGCAAACGTTGGGCCCCCTTCAAGTTGTTGGCGTTGACGTCGCAAAGGGCGATCACGTCCTCGTTTCTGCATGCCGCGACATGACTGCGACCACGCCCCCCTACCCCGATCAGGCCGACGCCAAGCTTTCCATTGGGCGACTTGCAATGAGTGATGGCCGGAAATCCCAAGGCCGATGACGAAACAGCGGCTGTCTTGATGAAGTTGCGGCGGGAGAATTGGGTGGAAGCAGGTTTGTCTTTCATAAGGTTTATCTTTCAGCTGATTCGATAATATAAGGCGTGCAATGATTTCAAGGGGTAACCGGACCTCGGAATGGATATTTAACTGGGGCTGCTCTCTTCATAAATAATTTGTCTAAAGCATTCCAATCACCAAGCAGCGACAAAACAACTAGAAAAGTTCCCTAACCGGAGAACCTTCCGGGAGCATCTTCATGCGACGCCCCTTGGCCACCACCTCGGCGTTGGGATCGAGTCCGAGCGCATGGTAGACCGTGGCCGCGAAATCGGCTACCGAAACCGGACGCTCGGTGGGAGTTGCCGCATATTTGTCGCTGGCGCCAACGACCATACCGGTCTTAACACCACCACCGCCCATGGTCAGGCTAAAGCAACTGGACCAATGATCGCGGCCAGGCCCCCTTTTGTTATCGTTGAGCTTGGGGGTGCGCCCAAATTCGCCTGCCGTGATGACCAGCGTGGTGTCGAGCATCCCACGATCATCGAGATCATTGAGCAGGGCGGAATAACTGGCATCGTAAATTGGCAACTGCTGGTCCAAATGGGGAAAAATACCCCAATGGTGATCCCATGCGTAGATTCCCGTGTCGACGTATCCCTGAATGGTTACGAAGCGGACACCTGCCTCGACCAACCTGCGGGCCAAGAGCATGCCCTGCCCCACGCGGTTGCGTCCATAGGCGTCGCGAAGTTTGGCCGGCTCCTTGGAGAGGTCGAATGCCTTCTTGGCCTTGGGTGAAGTAGCAAGCCCAAGTGCCTGTTCCGTAAATCTATCTTGAGTGCGCGCGAACTCGAGTTGCTTTTCCCTTCCAGCTTGAAACTGGTCAAGGGAACGAAGCAGGTGGGCCCGCCCACCGAGGCGGCCAACGTCGACGTCTTCCGCCACGTCAAAGGTCTTCACTGAGAAATCCGGAGAGTCCACGTCTTGATCAACCAGAAATGGGTCAAAGGCATGACCGAGGTATCCACCATAACCCGGGGCGCTGTGTCTCGGGTGCTTCATGTCGCCCAAGTGAACGAAGGGAGGGACGGGGGCCAGTTGCTTCTGTTGCTTGCACAGCACAGCGCCGATTCCGGGAGCCTGCATGTTTTTGTCTCGGGGGCTTCCGCACATGATGTCGACGTCACCGGCACCATGATCGTTGGCAAAGGAATGCATCGAACGAATCATTGAAAACTTGTCGGCGCACTGACTTAACTTCGGCAACTGATCACTCAATTGAATCCCAGGAACGTTAGTCGAAATGGGATGATATTTCCCTCGCACTTCGATGGGCGCGTCCGGCTTCATGTCGTACATGTCGAGCTGGCTGGCCCCACCTTGCAGGAACATGAAGATAACGTTGATCTGCTTGCCGCTACCGGATGCCTCGTTGGCCAAGACCTCGGGCAAGGAAAGCCCCAAAGGGGAAAGGGCCCCTAAGGTGAGGCCTCCCATCCGAAAGAATTCTCGGCGATTCATCGATCCCACCGTAGCGCGTAATCGGACTTGCTCAAACCTGAATTTCTATGTCATTCCAAAAATTGAAAGTGAGACAGTGGAAGTGATCGCTCTTGAAAATCAACGCCGATCCCTTACTTTCGCGGTTGGATGCAATCCGACGGAAATCCTCCAAGAAACTTGAATACAAGCGATCAAATCAATCGAAGACGCTTCCTGCGTGGCTTGGGTGGTTCCTTTCTCGCTCTGCCACTTCTGGAAGCAACCGCCAATTCAGCCGGCGCCGTGATTCCCAAGAGGATAACTGCAACTGGCATTTTCTATGGATTGGTTCCCCAACACTTTCATCCCGCCGAAGTGGGGCCCAACTTTCAGACCCCCAGACTACTGAAACCGCTCGAGCCTTTCCGCAAGGACTACACGGTATTTTCTGGGCTAGACCACAACTTGGGAGGTGGACACAACGCGACCAAATATTTCCTCACAGGCATACCCAGCACTCAGTCCAAGGGTTTCGCCGAAGCCAATGTTTCGATCGACCAGAAAGCCGCCTTGCACGTTGATGGCAAAACCCGTTTCCCCTCGCTCACCCTGGACGTCGAGGGCGGCAACGAGCACACCCTGTCGTGGACGCGCAATGGCACCCCGATCCAACCCATACGAAGCCTGTCCCGATTGTACGGCATGCTTTTCAAAAAAGAAGACACTTCCTCACTTAACCAAGCCGAGCGCGAACTCGCGGACAAGCGATCAATTCTCGACCTCGTGCGCGGACAAGCCAATTCCTTCGGGAAAGGACTGGGCAAGAAAGACAGGGAAAAGCTCGACCAGTACTTCACCTCGGTACGGGAACTGGAAGGACGCATCGAGCAATCCAAGCTATGGCTGGGCAAGGAGAAACCAAACACCAAATTTGCCCTCCCCCGACGAGTCGACTCCCTCACCTTCAAGGACCGTACTCCTTTTTATTACGACTTGATGCAACTGGCTCTGCAAACGGACTCTACCCGCGTGATCAGCCTGGCATTCACCGAACTGGGCAAGGAGGGAGGCGGATTAACCGGTGTGGAAAGAGGCTATCATGCCCTTTCTCATCATGGACGTGTGCAAAACGCCATCGAGGAATTAACCATCATCGAATCCTTTCATCTCACTCAATTCGGGCGCTTCCTGGGGAAACTAAAGGAAGTGAAGGAACCTAACGGCAAGACCCTCCTTGACAACACCATGGCCCTTTTCGGAAGCGGCATGAGCAACGCCAACTCGCACAGCAACCGAGACCTCCCCGTTGTCCTCGCGGGAGGCGGTTTCAAGCATGGGGAGCACAGGCACTATGCCCGACAGGGAAGAAGCTCGGTTCCCTTGTGCAACCTATTCCTTTCCATGCTGCAAAATTTCGGACTCGAGATCGACCGCTTCAACACCTCCAGCGGAACGCTCACGGGACTGGAGCTGCAAGGCTGAAATCATTATGGCCAAGCTTTCCATACACTCCCTCATGCTCGCATGCATCTGTCTCGGCGCGGGGATCCAGGTGACTGATGCGAAGAGGGTGCAACTCGACGAGGGTGTCCGCCAGTTCATTGGCGCCTACTGCATCAATTGCCATGGCCCGGAAAAGTCGAAGGGCGATCGCACCTTTCATCAATTGGCCAACCTGCAGGATGGCAAATGGATGTTGAATCTCGGGAATGAGAAAAAAGTGGAGCTTCTTCGGGACATCCTCGACCAACTTAACTTGGGCGAAATGCCCCCTCGAAAAAAAGGCGTCAAGCAGCCAGCCTTCAGCGAAGTCAAGCCAACTATCGCCTGGCTTACATCCACGATGCTCGACTGGGAAAAGACAAAGGGTCCGGCAACCACCACCTTGCGGAGACTCAATCGTCGTGAGTACCGCAACACAATGCGCGACCTGCTCGGGCTCAGGGCAATTCCCTTTGACTTGACGGAGAACTTCCCCGCCGACGATCAACGCGAGGGATTCACCAACTTGGGCGAAGCCTTGACCATTAGTGATGCTCACTTGAACGCCTACCTGGAGGCCGCGGACAAGTATCTCCGAATGGCTTTTCGCTTCGATGAGGAACAAAAAAGCAAAACCCTGAGAATCAGCCCCGAGACATGGGGTTATCCGGAACGGGAAGCAACCACGCCCTGGATGTACAGGGTGCATCACAAGAATCGGTATCTCGACGTTGGAGCAGGAAAGAAGCAATTGTCCGACAACTTTGCATTAGGCACCTCCCCGAACGACTTTGCCCGCAAAGGAGGGATACGGGTGCCGGGATACTACAAAATCTCCGTGTCCGCGGAAGCGATTAGGCGACTGACTCACCCCTATGACCCCAAAATGATTCCCGTGGACCTCACCCCCCCCATGCAGCTCGGACTCTATGCTTCGGATGGGCTCAAGGGCTTGGCCTCGGATGCCGTCAAGTCGAGGAAAAGGCTCGGCTTGTGGGACCTGTTGGATGACCAACGCAAGACCTTCGAAGTAACCGTTTGGCTAGACAAGGGAAACGTACCCTTTCTGAATTGGGACAACGGCCCCGGGCCTTCCGATTACTGGATGCGCGACATCCTCAAGAAATACCACACCGACATAGAATTTCGGGGCAAGCAGGGCTCCCACGCCTGGCACGTCGTGGGCAAGAACGCAGTGCCAGGCAGATTGGTATCCGATGTCTGGAAGGGGCCTGTCCTCCGCATGCATGACTTCCGCTTGATCGGGCCCCATCCTTATACTTTCAAAACCAATGCCCAACGGGTCTTCCTCGACGGGGCAACGGACCTATCCAAGGCAAACCTTCCCCTCGCCTTGCAACGCTTTGCCCGGCGGGCTTTCCGCCGTTCGGTGACCGCCAAGGAGATCGAGCCATACTTGGCCATCGAGAAGCACGCCCGCGAAACCCTGAAACGCAAACCGGAAGAGGCGTTCTTCCTCGCCCTCAAGGCCATCTTGGTCTCGCCCGACTTTCTATACCTCAAGGAAAAGCAATCGGAAGACAACGAGATCAGTCCCTTTGAATTGGCCAACCGGCTATCCTATTTCCTGTGGAGCTCCATGCCGGATCATGAACTGTTCGAGCTGGCCAAGAACAAAAGCATCCTGCAGCCAGGGGTTCTCAGGCAACAGGTAGATCGTATGCTGAAGGACTACAAGAGCAGGTCATTGGTGGAAGGTTTGGCAACCAGTTGGTTGCGGCTCGACAAATTGGGGAACATGCCAGCCGATCGCGACAAATTCCGCGAATACTACCGTTACGGCCTGGAAGAGGCCATGACCGAGGAAACCCATCGTTTCCTGGCCCATGCCATCCAGGCAAACGCTCCCTTAAGTGACTTCATTCATTCCAACTACAGTTTCCTGAACCAAGACCTCGCCCGGCACTACGGCATAGCGGGAGTTAAAGGAGTGAACTTTCGCAAAGTCAGCCTCCCTGCAGACGGCATACGCGGTGGTTTGCTGGGACAAGCCAGCATCCTCACGCTGAGCGCCAATGGAGTGGACACTTCCCCAGTAGTTCGCGGAATCTGGGTATTGGAGAACATCTTGGGCACGCCGCCGCCACCGCCACCACCTGACGTCGAAGCCATCGACCCTGACGTGCGCGGCGCGAAGACCATCAAGCAACTGATGGAGAAACATCGCTCGGTCGAGTCCTGCGCAGATTGTCATTCCAAGATCGACCCCTTTGGTTTTCCACTTGAATTCTTTGACCCCATAGGCGGATATCGCCCGACCTACTACAAGGTCCGCCGCTGGGTCCGACCGGAACGCAAGACGACCTTCGTGCCCTCCATGCCGGTTGACGGTTCGGCCACCCTGCCCACGGGCGAACGCTTCACCGATCCAATGAGTCTGAAGAAGGCATTGCTTGGGAAAATGGATTTTTTCAGCAAAGCCCTCAGCGAGAAAATAATGACTTATGCGACGGGGCGAACCCCCAACTATCGCGATCACGAGGAAATCAAGGCAATCGCCAAAAAGGCAATCGGGAAAGGCAGAGGCTTTAGGGACCTTGTGACCGAAATAGCAACTAGCCAAGCCTTCCGAAAAAAGTAGCAGGGCACGCCATTCNCAACCAGCAAAGCCAAAAAACATGAAATTATTCATCACCTTATTCTGGTCTCTTGTCTTGGCTTCGACGTTGGTGGCCCAACCGAACCAACCCATGCCCAAGTCCGAAGTGCTGAAACTGACCGGCGATTTCGCAAAAGCCTCGCTGAGCAAGGACATTCAAATTCTTTGGCTTTATGGCCCAGAGGATCACAGGGGCGGAGAACATGACTACATACGGATCAAAGAATTGTTCGTGCCCTTGCTGAAGAAGATTCCGCGTGTTTCCGTTGACGAAGCCTATCTGTTTCCTTCCCAAGCCCAGTTAGACAAGGCGGATCTGTTGATCCAGTTCCTTCACCAACCTGCCATAACGGACCAGCAGTTCGCTAGCTACCAGAAGTTCGTCGATGACGGCGGAGGGGTGGTGTCCATTCACGAGTCCTGCATCATTCGACCCATTGAACGAGCNCACAAGTTGGCCGGCTGCATCGGNTGCTCATGGAAGGGCAACAAAGACTCCCGCTGGAGCAAGTTCAGCCGGAAGGAACCGCTCTTCCTCGACACCAAGCACCCNGTCTTCGCCGGCTTGCCCAAGAGCATGCGCTTCAATGACGAATCGTACTGGAACATGATCCAGCGCGACAAGGTCGAGGTGATCGGCGCAGTCGGCACACCGACCAACACGGAAGACCAGTCGTTCGCAGAGGTGCTGCGCTCAAAAGGGGCCCGGGGGCAGGCATTCTGGACCTACACATCGGGAAAAGGTCGCGTCTTCGGGACGACTACCGGGCACTTCACCTATACCTATCACGATCCCATGTACCGTTTGCTGCTGGTACGTGGCATCGCCTGGGCTCTGGCAGAGAAACCGGGAGCCTTCATGCCGATCGTCTTTGCCGGCAACACGGACGACAAGGGGATGGTCGGCACGAAGGACTCGATGATGAACTACAGGAACCGCAAGAAATAAGGCTCCAGACAGGACAGTCTTATTTCTTGAGAAACTCAACCAAGGGGGAAGCGGCGTGGTTGTCGCGGTACCCTCCCCTGTCACGAAAAACATAGACCAAGAACGCGGTGGTGGTCTTGGGCAGGGGCTTTTGTGAAACGAGTTCCTCGTCGCCGATGGAACACTGGATGAAATTCCATTTGCGGTTCTTCCATTTGCCGGTGGAGGCGGTGAAATAGATCCACGCCTCAGTGAACTTGCCCTTCCCCTCGTACTTGGTGTGCACAACACGGGTATCGAGCTTGGTTTCCGGGCGATGCAACTTGGGCAATGAGTGACCTCCCTTGACGATGCTGTCGGCGAACTGCCAAATTTCCGGGGCGTCGTTCCATCCATTCCCATGAGCATGGATCATCCAAGGGCGCATGCAGAGGCGACTGTCACCGCCAGCCACTTGCGCTGAGTGGGCAAAGATATTGATTTGAAAAACGGGGTCGGCCACAGAGGTCACCCATAACATGGGCATCTTGGCATGGGGCAAGTGAGAGGAAGGGTCCCACTTGGCGCGATAGTCACTGAATTGGGCTTCGGTCATGTTTTTCGGAGGAAACCACTGAGCCAAGCCCTCGTTGTCGCTCTCATGGATGAAGCCACCGCCATAAACGGGAATAACAAAGGCGAAACGAGAATCGACTCCGGCCACCGAGCTGGCCACCGTGCCTCCCCAGGAGATGCCGGTCAGGCCGATCTTCTTGGGATTGATATCTGGAAAGGCACGAAGCAGCGAATTTGCCCTTATGACATCTGCCACCGCGTGATAGAACCATTGCTCTTGGTCAGGTAAGGCACGGTCCCCGAACCAGTCGATCCGGGAGGGGCCCGCCTGCGGATGACCCATCCCGCTAGGAAAATTGCCCTCCACTTGATGTGACCTGCCACCGGGCAAATGACCTTCCAAGTCCATCGCAATCGCTGCATACCCTTTCTTGTTCCAAAATCGCACCCATTCGGGATAGGCCGTTCCGCCGCCACCATGAGCGCAAACCACCGCCGGCCAACCGCCATCGGGGACTTCACCCTCGGGGGCCCCATAGTAGGCAAAAACATGGGTCGGCTTGCTCTTGTAGTTCGCCCCCTCGTAAAAGAAGGATCTCAAGCCCTTGGCTGGGCGCTCCTTGGTCTCGTGAACTGTGGGTTTCTCGAACAACGCCTTGGTATCCCAAACCAATGCGCGCTTCGATGCATCTGCAACCGTCTTCTTATCCGCAAAAGCAAGGGAAACCCCCAAAGAGGCAGAAAGTGCCAAAAGCAAGAAAAGGGCAGTCCGAAAGGTCACTTCACCAAGGGTGCGGTTTGCTCGGGGGAGGTCATGCCGGGCGGCAACTCCATGATCTTGAGGTTGCGAAAGTGGATTTCGGCTCCTTCCGACTCGAGGCAAAGGTAACCTTTCTTGTACTGCGAATTGCGTATGCCGTTGACGAATTTTCCGTTGACCGAGAGCTTGACCACCCCGTCCACGCAGACGACGTCGTACACGTTCCACTCCCCTTTTCCCTTGCATCGGTTCTCGAGCGACTTGCTTCGACTACCGCGCGGGTTGTCTGGTGTCGCCTTNAGCCCGCCCGCTCCAAACAGTTCGCCGTGCACGTAGGCGATCGGCGGAGGGGTCTTGCCCTTTTTGGTCCGGAGTTTCACCCAGTCCAGTTCAAGCATCTGGATCTCCAGTCCCTTGGGCAACCGGTTCCCAAAAGGGATGGCGTCGCTCCAGGCAAAGATCCCTGAATTGCCGCCCGGCTCCATGTGGCGCCACTCTACGTGCAACAAAAAGTTCTCGTACTGCTTCTCGCTCCGCATCACACCAATCGGTTTCCCTTTGCAGATCAGCATGCCGTCCTTGACGTACCAGGTCTCGGGCGAGGTATTGACGTCGATCCATCCACTGAGGTCCTTGCCATTGAAGAGGTCGACCCACTTCGGCACATCGGCGGCGGAAGCAAAGGATGCCAGACAAAGGCCAAGCATGGACAGGATTAAACGTTTAAGACGGTAAGTTCGGGTGGTTTTCATGGAATTCGACCCTAGTTGCATACAAGCGCTTGGCAAGAGGGATAGAGCCCGAGTGGAGGGGCGAGAAAACATGACTTCTTTGTTTTTCTCATGGAAATTTTTCGGGAATCTTGATGAATGTACCTAATCATGACTTCCAAAACGATCATAGGTGTACTGGCCTTGCTACTGGCAAATTCAATGAACGCTGCCCAACCCTACGGCTTCGGAAAGGTGGTCACTTTGGGCAAGCATGACCAATTGGTTCACCACGAGTCCCTCCGCGTTCTGACCGCAGAGGTAGTGGGGTTCGTCCATTACCAGCAAGGCAGGAAAATGACCGGTGCCATGGACAACCCATCCAGTTTCACGATCCTTGAGGACGGCAAACCGATGACGAGCCACAAGGTATTGGGGAGATTCGTCAAGCTGCACCATATGGGACACGTACCGGAAGCCTACCTGCCGGCCACCCTTGTCGGCATCGTATACGTAAAACTTCCCAAGCCGATGACGGAGGGCAAGACCTACTCCTTTCGCTCAAGGGGCATTGGCTCGAAAAACGTCGACGTCACCCTGAAGTGGTCGGCCAAGACGGTCCTGTCGGATGCCATCAAGGTAAACCAGATCGGCTACCTGCCGGACACGCGAATTCGGTTGGCTTACGTCGGCAAATGGTTGGGCACTGGCGGAGCCCTCGAGCCCAAATTAAGTGAATTTCAGGTCATCGATCTGGAAACCGGCGAAGTCGCGTACAAGGGAAAGGCCCAGTTGCGTCACAAGGCGGGACAAAAAGCAGAAGACGCCTACAAACAGGATTTTTCGGGAGAGAACGTCTACGGGTTGGATTTCGCGGATTTGAAAAAGCCCGGGGTCTACTGCATTCAAATCACTGGCATTGGGCGTTCCTATTCCTTCCGTATAGGAGAAGACGTTATGGCCGAGCCCTTGTTCACCAGCATACGGGCGCTATACCATGCCCGTTGTGGCATCGCCTTGGACCACAAGCACACGCCTTGGACTAGGAACGTATGCAAGCAACACGTAAAGATCGCCGCCTATCCCGAATACGGCAAACCGCTCGATTTCAAATCCATCGACGCCTACCTGAAGAAAGGAAAAGCCGAAGGATCACTTCAATACAAAATCGTGCGGGGCGGCTATCATGATGCCGCCGACTACGACCGGCGGCCCATGCACATTCCCATCGCGCATAACCTGTGCCGGGTCTACGAAATGAACCCCGAGGCATTCATTGACCAACAGTTCATCATACCGGAGTCAGGAAACGGCATACCCGACGTCTTGGACGAGGCATGGTTCCTGTTGCTCTATTATCTGGAAACCCAATGGCCGGACGGAGGCATATCATCTGGCAGCGAAGGCACGGGGCACCCCTTCACCAACGACCATCCGAAAAACCCATGGCGCAGCAACACCGACAACGAGAGCGTCGAGTACGTCATGCTTCCCGTTTCAGCGTCCAGTTGCTTCTCATTCGCCACCTCCGCCGCCCACCTCGGCCGTTTGCTGCAGCGATTTGATCAAGGGAAAGCGAAGGGAAAGCAATTAGTCGAAGCTGCAGGCAAGGCATTTGACTGTGGAATGAAGAAGTTTCCAGCAAAAGACCTGGGCTCTGAATTCCAGATAGCGGAAGCTGCCGCCGAGCTCCTTCATGCCACCCGCGACGTCAAGTATGCCAAAGCCATCGATGGCTTGCCTACCATCAAGACGGCCAAGATCGATTACCTGAGTAACATCGGTTTGGCGTACACCTTCAGTGCACTGCCTCCTGATCTGCCAGGACTCGATAAAAGCTTCCAAACCAAACTGAAGGCAGGTTGCATCTCCTCGGTCGGTTGGGCAGTAAATAGCTTCACCCGAAAAAAAGGCTACCTCCACTTCAAGCACCCGTGGGCACCCATCGGAACCGGAACCGCCTCGGTCACACAGGCGTGGTGGATGGCCCTGATGTGGAAAATGACCGGCGACCCCCTCTACCGTGATTTGCTTTGCGCATCGGTCGACGTGGCCTTGGGAGCAAACCCCATGGGACAGGTACAATGCTCCGGCCTTGGCCAGAAGCATGTCCTGCACCCCGAATATCTGGAGTCGATGAACGACGCCCTCGAGGAATATCTGCCGGGCCTTTGGGTCTACGGCCCGGGCAACGGGAAAAGCTGGATCACCAACATCTACCCCCCAATCCCTGCGGTGGACAAGATACCGCCGCTGTATTCCTTCTACGACGTCGACCAGTGGCCCGGGCAAACCGAGTTCACGGTGACCGAAACGATTTTGCCGGCGGTCGTCATGTTCGGAGCCCTCGCTCCGAAGAACCCCAAGCCTTATGAGGGACCTTTGCCCAGCCCCAAATGACAACCCCTACAAACCACGCAGGTATGCTTGGTCCGCGGCGCTCAAGCGATTCAAGGGGACTTGGATTATTGAGCCGTCACTTTTCTGAAGAATGACGTTCCCGGATCTAATTCCCTTGAAGATTGCTTCGACCTGAAACCTGCCGGTGCTGTCCTTCCACAAGCGCCTGACTGGATCCGCCGCGGGAGCGCGGCTGGGATCACGCACGTCATAGCAAAGTATCTTGTTCATGCCCCGCAAGTAGAGCAATCCGCCACTGATCACCGGGTGGGCCCAGCTTTTTTTCATGCCATCGGGAATCTTGAAGGAACTGATTTGGCGAAATCCCCCCTGCGGTGAAGCATCCACCAAGGCCATGACGCCATCCTGATAACGATAGTAGAGACGACCATCCGCATAGGTCACACAAGCCGAGCCTCCACCTTGAACACCACCATCGCGGCGCCACTGCACCTTGCCCGTCATGACGTTGGCGCACCAGGGACTTCCCCTGTCGTCAAAGTCACCATAAACGTAGTCACCCACCTTGACGATGCCACCGTGCTTATTCTTAAGCTCCCTACTATAATAAACTTCCTCTGCAACCACGCTGGCTCCCCGACGCGAAAGCTTGAGCAAGGCACCGCCCTTGCCATAACCAGCGGCCGTGAATACATAGTCTCCAAAAGGTATCGGGGTCGGTATATTGGCAGTGTTCTTGCCCAGTTTGTCGTACCGCCAAAGAAACTGTCCATTGCTAGCGGCGACTCCAAAGGTGCCACCGCTGAACAACCGCACGTATTGCTTGAGCCCCACTGCGTTAGACACCACCCAAGACGAGTAATGCGACTCACCACCACCAGGCAGCGAAGTCGCCCAGATAACAGCCCCTGTGTTTTTGTTCAAGGCGAGGGCAGTCGCTTTCCTGCCTCCTGGTGAACAAATTAGATTATCACCGTCGACGAGAACCGATTCGCTGTAGTTCCAACCACCGGAGCTTCCGCCAAAATCCTTTGCCAAGTTCTTCCGCCATCGCTCCCTGCCCGAGGATGACTCCGCGCACACCAAGTCACCAAACTGACCGAGGGCAAAGACCAAGTTGCCATCGACAGTCGGAGTACAGCGGGTGCCTGTATAATTTCCACCGGACTTGCCCACCTTCAGAGACCACAAGACAGATCCATCCTGCTGTTTCAGACAAAAAAGGTGACTCTGACCGTTTTTGTCACCCATCGTGTAGATACGACCAGCGGAAATCGCCAAACTGGAAAAGCCTTCCCCAATGGCACCTCCCTCCCAAAGAAGCTTGGGGCCAGTGGTGGGCCAACTCTGCAACAAACCACTTTCCGCGGAAACTCCCGATCGATCCGGACCACGCCACTGGGGCCAATCAGCGCCACAGACAACATGCGTAGAAAAAACCGACGCCAAAGCTAGCAGAACAATTGACTTATTCATGTTTTGAAGAATTGGCCGAACCTATAAAGAAGTCAAAGCGGATTGAGTAATTTCAAGGAGGCCACGAATACGTGACCTACCAGAAAAAGATCACCCCTTGGAAGGAACCTAGGTTCCCGCCAGTCTCAGTTGCGATCGGCCTGAAATTGCTTGCGGAGGGATCGCAGGGTCGCGGCGTGCTCGGCGGACTTGGCCAAGTTGTCGAACTGTTTGGGATCCTTCTTCATGTCGTAGAGTTCCTCCGAACCGTCACCGTATTTCATGTAGGCCCACTGCGAGGTACGCATTGAGGTACCTTTGCCGACAAAGGAGAAAGCCGCTTTCTTGACCGTTGCCTCGGGATTTCCCAAGATAGGTAAGAGGCTTTTGCCTTCCACTCCCTCAGGAATGGGCAATCCAGTTGCCTCGCAGGCAGTGGGAAATAGATCGACCAATTCGACAATGGAAGAACTGGCCCCGGGTTGGCCCGCAGGCACTCTCATAATGAGAGGTACACGGGTTACCTCTTCGCGCAGGTTGCCCTTTTGCCAAAAGTGATGTTCGCCGAGCAGGTAGCCGTGGTCACTGGTGAAAAAGACGGCGGTTTCCTGGTCGAGTCCGAGCTCCTTCAAGGTCTTCATGATACGGCCAACTTGCTCGTCCATGAAGGTCACGGTAGCCAAATAACCTGCCCACATTCTCCTTTGGTTGTCAGGATATTTGTCGATGCCGTAATGCTTCGAGTTGGAGCGGGAAATTGCCGACTTGGGCATATCGTCCCAGTCATTGGGCTGAACGTAGGGCAAGGGCATCTTCTTGAAGGGGTAGCGCTCGAAATACTGCTCCGGGGCAACGTTCGGATAGTGCGGCCTGACGAAACCGGTCGCCAAGAAAAAAGGTTTATCGTCCTTCTTCAATTCCTTCAGTAGCTCAATCGACTTGGTGGCAGCCTTCCAGTCGGGTTGGTCTGAACCATCCCCGACGTAATCCACCGTTACGAACATACGAAAGGGCATTTTGGTCGACTGGCGGCCTTCCAGCTTGGTAGTGAACTTGTTGAGGTTCAGGCAGGCGTAATTCCCGGGTGTATGGGCCTCCTTGCCCGGCATGTTGTACCTTGCCGACCAACAGGCCGCCACGTCTTCTCCATTGGTACCGGGTATAATGTCTCCGGGCACGCGCATGTGAAAGATCTTCCCCACCCGCGTGCTGGAATAGCCATTGTTGATGAAATGCTCACCCCAAGTGATCCCCTTGCCTCCTTGGCGGCGGCCGCGCATGAAGCTTGCCCGCGAGGGCTTGCAGACGGTGCCTTGGCAATAGGCGTTGCGGAAAAGCGTTCCCTCCTTCGCCAGTTGGTCGAGGTGGGGAGTGTGGGCAACCTTGCTGCCATAGCATCCCAAGGCATCGGCCTTGAGATCGTCGGAAACGATAAGCAGGACGTTCTTGACCTTGGCCTCACCCAAAAGGCAGAGAACAAAGAAGATCGGTAAAAGAGAGCGCTTCATCAAGACTGAAGATGCTTGAGGCTTTTTCGCACACTCTTTAATGGAGCAGGCGAATGGTCTTGTTCGACGTGGCAATGTTTTACGCCGCAAGCGCGGGCTGCCTTCATGACGGGGATCATGGGGATCATACCGTCCCCAATTTCATCGAAAACATCCTGCTCAACTTTACCGTAATTCGGGCAAACCGTTCCTTTCTTCAAGTCCTTGAGGTGCACTTGGGACACGCGATTCTTGAGCTTGGCTAGTTGGGCGACCGGGTCAACTCCACCCACCTTCACCCAGAACACGTCTACCTCGAAGAACATGTCAGGGGAAAAGCGCTGCACAAAGACGTCAAATCCGGTCTTGCCCGGACCCATCGGCTTGAACTCGAAGGCATGGTTGTGGTAGGCCAAGCGAATCCCAGCCTTCTTGGCTAGCTCCGCTCCTTTGTTCAAGGCATCGGCGGTCTTTTCGTATCCGGCCAAGTCTTCCCGGTCCTTGCCGCTGAGATAAGGAACCACCAAGTCGGTGAGACCACCCTTCCGGGCAAGCTCTAGCACTTCCTCGAAGGGCTTGATGCCCTTTTTTTCAGGATGAAGCAGCGAGTCCCAAGTAAAGTGACTGGAGTTCACCTCCATCCCTTGGTCCCGGGAACGCTTGATCATCTCGATGGCTTGGTCCGAGGGAAACCCATAAGTTTCGACCTGCTTGTAACCAATCTTGGCTACCTCATCGATGGTCTTGACAAGGTTTTGGCCAATGGGGTTTCGCAACGTATAGAGCTGGAGACCGATCTGGTCGAGATAGGGAACTTTGGCCTGACGCGCCAGAACAGGAATGCTCAGACTCAATCCACAGGCTTGGTAAATAAAGGATCGTCGGTTCATGCACACTATCGACTAGGTGGCATTCAGTGTTTGGCAACTTTTTTTAGACGGTAGCCAACAATCACGCTATCTGGCGAAAGGTTCAATTTGCTTTGCATCCGAGCCTGCTTTGGAGAACCTCTGCCGATTACTTAATGCTCACCGTATCACAAGTCAGCAAAGGCTTTGGCCTACAGACCCTCTTCAACGAGGTTTCGCTTCGTTTGCTTAGTGGCGACCGAGTAGGCTTGGTCGGGCCAAACGGTGCAGGCAAAACTACCCTATTCTCAATCATCCTGGGAGAGATCGAACCTGACAGCGGGAAAATTGAACTGGAACGAGGCACAAGTATCGGGTTTCTTCCTCAGGAAAGCGCTCCCACGAGCGAGGAAACAGTAACCGAATTGGCTGCCTCAATTTCACCTGAACTGGAAGAAATCTTCAAGACCCTGCGGGAAATCCCTGATCCCGATGAACCCGAACATTTGGCGGCTCAAGAGAAATTCGCCGAACTCGAGGGACACAACCTGGAGGCCAAGGCCAAGCGCATTTTGGCTGGACTGGCATTCCGACCCGAAGACTTCGACAAGCCAGCCCATACCTTGAGCGGTGGTTGGATCATGCGAGCCCATATTGCCCGCCTGCTCGTAATGGAACCGGATCTACTAATGCTGGATGAGCCAACCAATCACTTGGACTTGGAAACCTTGGGCTGGTTTCAGGATCAATTGAAGCGCTATAACGGAGCCATACTGACCATTTCGCACGACCGTGAATTCCTCAACGCCACCTGCGATGGCATCGTCGAGATCAGTCACCGCAAATTGCACAAGTACCACGGCAATTACGAAAAGTACCTCGTGCAAAAAGAGGAGAGGGAGGATCAGCATCTGGCGGCCTATCAAAACCAGCAACGGGAGA
>PAZC01000018.1 GCA_002716045.1 Opitutia bacterium | reverse complement strand
AAGCAGCGCGGCATGCTGGATGACACACTGGTTATTTGGGGCGGTGAATTCGGTCGCACCCCCATGGCTCAGGGATCCGGGCGAGATCACCACATCAAGGGTTTCTCCATCTGGATGGCTGGAGGCGGAGTGAAAGGTGGCATGTCCTATGGCAACACCGATGATCTCGGCTACAATGCCGAAGAAAATATTGTTCACGTGCGCGATCTTCACGCCACCATCCTAAACCAACTGGGAATCAGAGCGGAAAANTTCACCTATAAGTTCCAAGGCCTCGACTTTCGTCTTGTCGGTGTGGAAGAAAAAGCTCACGTCATCAAAGACATACTTGCCTGAGCACCTTGCCTCGCCCTTTTTCAATCAACCTCAACTGCGGAATAAACAATGAAGGCAATCACCCTCGCCATACTCTCCCTCTCACTTTGCCTCGGAGCCTATGGCGCCGACAAAGAAAAGAAGGCCAAAAAGAAAAAAGGCGAAGAAGTCATCGTTGTCGGGGCATTGAAGTGCGCCCATTGCCACTTCAAGGTCGGCGATTCATGCGCCCCCGCCCTGAAAACCGAGAAGAAGTTCAAGGGCAACGAGAGCCGCCTCTACTTTCTAAAGGGAAAGGCAGCCAAGCAATTCGCCAAGGAAAACCCAAGAGCGGAGAATGTCGAGGCAAGCGGTCTGGCTTTCGAAACTGATCCCGGCGAACAGCACTTTGTTCTCAAGGTCGTAAAGATTGCCTTTAAGGAATAGGAAAATCAATTTGTCCAATCCNGGCAATGGCTTGGATCAATGTGCTCGCTCGCGTAGTCGCGGGTCATGGCGTGGCTTCGGGCATTGCTAATGATCCTCGATTTCCTGAAGGCACCTTGGCCATGCAGAAGCCGTTCTTTCGTGAACGCGGCCTAGATCTGGGCAAATTCCATGAAGGGACCCTCAATTTATCGATCGAACCTCATCAGTACGCAATTCGCCAGGCCGCATTTAGTTTCAAACAGGTAAATTGGTCGCCGGATTTGCCCGCAGAGGATTTTTCTTTTTTTAACTGCAGGCTAAAAACTGAGGATATGAGGAAATATGTCGACGGCTTGGTTTATTATCCCCATCCGGAAACAAAGCCAGAGTTCTTTCAAGACCCGACGACCTTGGAAATTCTAACCTCTTTCATAAGCGATGCGCACACAGACGCTGTGATTGATCTGCAAATGCCAAATGCAGAAATGATAATCGAGTGAATTGCCTTCAACTAACAAGAATGACCTGAAGCACCACCAGTCTTTGTTGACAAATCACACAGGATAGCTTGCCATAACCGAGATAATACCTAACTTATTCCAAGTAATGTCCACGGAAGAAAAAGAGCAACCAATCAGAAGTTCAGACACTACTCGTGCCTGCATGGCCAGATTGGTAAAAGCAATTGAGGACTGGACCTACAAAGAATCACAGCGCTATGGCCAAGAGTTGAGCTCATTAGCAGTCACTTTGGCTAAGGACATAATTAATTTTGATGCCATTCGCCCAGGTGCCCTCAGGGCCTGCAAACGCATACCGATAGCCATTGATACCCTGATGCGTCATCTGGAAAGCGAGCGCAATGAAACGGATGGCAAGATCGACCAGATGCATGTTCGTTTTGCTCAGGAGATCGAGGAGCTTGACCTTCGTATCGTCCGTGACCGCAAGGAATTCCGACGATACGTCGACACTGTCCGCCACTCCGAGGAATTCTCGGATCTGCAGAATGCTGTGTCCAGGATCAACGACCAGATCCAAGCTCGCATGATGGCGTCCTAACTCTCTGTCTGAATATTTTCAGCGGAGGAAACGCCTCGTCAGGAGAAATCTTGATGGACAATTACAGTACCTCGAATGGTATTGATGTAATTGGTGACGTCCACGGCCACTCTGACATTCTTTGTTCACTGTTGAGGAAGCTAGGTTACTGCAAAGACATCACCGGGGTCTACCTTCATCCCTCAAACAGGAAAGCTGTCTTTGTCGGCGATCTCATCAACAAGGGACCCAAGGTCCGCGAAACCTTGCAAATCGTAAAAGCAATGACCGAAGCTAACTCGGCATTGGCCATAATTGGCAATCACGAGTTCAACCTACTTGGAATGGAGACAAACGGCAAAGACGGCAGTCCGTTGCGAACCCACAGCAAGGAACATCTTGCGGAAGTATCTGAAACCAAGGCAGCTTATCGGGATACGCCCGAAGAATTCGAAGCCTGCTTGAAGTGGATCCGCTCCCTCCCTCTTTCGCTCGAACTTCCAGGCATTCGATTCGTTCATGCAGCATGGCACAGAAAGTCACTCAAAGTGATTTCAGGGCGAAACTTTGAAAATGATAATTTCCTGAGGGCCGCTTTTGATAAAACTTCTCCTATACAGGAAGCGGTTCACGTAACGCTCAAGGGTATCAAGATCCCTCTCCCCAAAAACAGAATTTATCGAGACCGGTTTGGCATCCCCAGAACAAAAGCCCGAATAAGGTGGTGGATGAATCCAAGGAAGAAAAGCTACTCCGAACTACTTTTCCCGCCATCTTCAAGCGCCCCAANACACAAGAAGCCAAAAGCTAGTTCGCTTGCCTCCTGTGAAGTTTATTCTCCGAAAGATCCGCCCGTATTCTTCGGGCACTACTGTTTGGCTCCAACAGAGCCAAAGATCCACGGCAACGTGGTTTGCGTGGATGGATGCGTGACTTGCGATGGCAAGCTATGGGCCTATCAATNCGATGGGGAAAAAACACCAAGCTACAAGAAGCTCGTNTCAGCGAGCTAAACGCCGGGACAGGCGTAATTCCTAATTAAGCTCGGGTCTCAGCGACGAGGAGAAGTCCTTCAACTTCTCCCATTCGCCTCGCCAACGATTCCATCGCGAAATCTTCAAGCCGTGGGCATGCAGATGATTCTTTCTGCAAGTATGCTTGAATGCCCGCAGGGCTTCTCGCGTAGTATGGGCAACGTAGAATTTCTCAGCGGCGCCCAGATCATTGTCGAGATGGTACTCGAACATGTATTCGGATAGTTCTTCAGCTGGTACTTTGATATTCATTATTTCCTCCACTAAGAATATAAGCCGAAAAGAGCGAATTTACAAATGCCGCAAAGGTTATTTAAACAAAAATCCGAACCCAAGAAATTCCTCGGATTTCAAGACAATGCATGGATATCGACAACAAATTGATTTTAGAGTGCATTGCCGCTTGCCCTGAACGTGGGTCGGCGCTTCCATCATAAGCTATGACAATCGCCCATCCCACCATTCCTCGCCGCGCCTTCCTACGAGACTGTGGACTCGCAGCAAGCATCGCTAACGTCCTACCTTCGAACCTTCTGGCTCAAGAGAAGAAAAACAAGGTGAAGCTTGGCTTCGACAATTTCTCCATTCGAGCACTGGGATGGAAAGCCCCTCGACTTCTGCAATACGCAGCCAAGCAGAAAGTTGATACGATCCTGTTCTCCGACCTCGACGTTTACGAAACACATGACGAAGGCTACCTCAAGGAAATCAGGCAGGAAGCAAGCAAGCTTGGCATTGAAATCCACGCTGGCACCGGTGGCATATGTCCAACTTCCCCCAAGTTCATCGACAAGTATGGTTCTGCCGAGGATCACCTTCGGAGAACCATTCGCGTGGCCAATGCAGTTGGTTCTCCGGTAGCTCGGTGCTACCTCGGCTCAAGCAAGGACCGCCTCGGTGAAGGAGGTATCCAAAGACACATCAAGAGCACGATCCAAGTCTGTAAAAAAGTTCGCAAGGACGCCCTCGACGCCGGCGTCATGATCGCGATCGAAAATCATGCCGGAGACATGCATAGTCGCGAACTAGTTGGCTTGATCGAGAAAGCAGGACCTGATTACGTCGGTGCCACCCTCGACTCGGGAAATGCCACCTGGACTCTGGAAGACCCCTTGGACACATTGGAGAACCTTGCTCCATTTGCGGTATCCAGCGGAATCCGTGATTCCATGATATGGGAGATCGACCAAGGCGCCGCCGTGCAATGGACAGCAATGGGAGAAGGATGCGTGGACATGAAAACTTTCGCTGCAAAATGGATGAAGCTATGCCCGAACGTGCCCATTCAGCTCGAAATCATTTCTGGTTTTTCCAAGCCTTTCCCCTATTTAGAGCAAGATTTCTGGAAACCTTACTCTTCGATCCGAGCNGATGAGTTCGCCAACTTCGTGCGTCTTGCCAAGAAAGGCACCTCCATCGAGTCCTTCAAGGTAGCCAAAGGGATCGATCGCAAGAAGGCTCAGCAAGAATACCAAGTCGCCGAACTCGAACGAAGCATCAAATATTGCAAGGAAACGCTCTCGCTCGGCCAAAGGAGTTAAACTTCGGCAATAACAATCCCATGAAAACTAGATTCTTATCGTACCCTTATCGATCAAGCCTTCTCCTTTTTCTGGCCTCATGGTTGGCTGGTCCGGTTCTAGCCGACCAAGTGCCTGCCAAGTTGAACAAGCGAATCGACGGCGTTATCGAGAAAGCCCACGCCCGTGCCCTCAAAAGTGACGCTAATACGCCTTGGGTCGTAATGCATGGGGTTGTGGCATTCGAAAAAGACCTCGATGTGCTCGACGTCGCGACAGGCAAGAAAATGAATGCCATCGAATACTTGACCAAGCATGCCAAATTCGAAGGCAAACTGATCTATCAGGACATCGCCGGAGTACCCACGCTCAAGACCAGGGGAAAGGGAGACAAGTCATTCCTTATCCAGGACCACGTGGACCAATTCCTATTCGCCTACGCGGATGCAGGTGTGAGCTTGGATCATGAAATTCTGTCCCGGTCCGGCCGAAAATTCACCGTCGCGGATAAACTGAAGTATGCCAAGAAAGGCTTTCAAGACGACCAAGAGTTAGGATGGACCATTGTGGCAACATCCACCTACCTGCCCTTCGGAGAGCAATGGAAGGCGGACAGCGGAAAGAAATATCGCACCGAAGACATTATGGCTCTTGCCATAAAAAGAGATCCTCGCCGGGAAACCGAAGGTGGACCTCACCATCTGTATGGAGTGGCATACGCATTGAATGCCTACCTCAAACAAGGAGGCAAGCTCAAGGGGACTTGGGAACAGGCCCGAGCTTATCTGGACAAATACGTTGCCTTGACCAAAGAATACCAACAAGCCGACGGAGCCTTTTCAGGCAGTGTTTTTTTTCGTGCTTNCCGCCCTCGTACCCCCCGCCAACTCGTCAGCAGTACGGGACATGCCCTCGAGTGGTTGAGCGTCGCCCTTTCAGCGGAGCAATTAAAGGAAGAATGGGTAATCAAGGCTGTGGAAAGACTGGTCTCGGACATGGAAAAGTTCCCCACTGAGGTGTTCAGTGACGGCGGCTTGTACCANGCCGCCCACGCCCTGCGAAGGTTTCGAGAAGCCACTGGCAAGTAACCCTCCGATCCCCTGCCCTGATCATGAAAGCTCGCCGCGACATCGCTCTATTGCCATGGCTCATTCTCTTTCTCTGGAGTTCTCTTCAGGCGAAGGAGCTTCCGATAGCCAAACCCGAAGAAGTCGGAATGTCCTCGGACAAGCTCGCGAAGGTGGACGATATTATGCTCGACTTCGTCACCCGAAAAAAGCTGGCAGGAGCCATCGTGGCAGTCGCGCGCCATGGCAAGATAGTCCACTTCGGCACCTATGGGAAAATGGTGATGGAAGGTAACAAGGAGATGACTCAGGACGCTATTTTCCGTATCTACTCAATGAGCAAGGCAATCACTACGGCAGCCGCATTGATGTTGCTCGAGGAAGGAAAGTTTTCGCTCAATGATCCAGTCTCCAAATACATTCCTGAATTCAAGAAGTTGACTGTCTGGAAAGATGGCGAGGCCTCGCCTGCCAGAAAAACCATGAGCGTCAAGCAACTGATGCTGCACACTTCCGGCTTGTCCTATGGCTTCGTGGGCAATGGCCCCGTTGAAAAGGAATACAAGAAGCGAAAGCCCCTGGACCATCGCGGCACGCTTCAGAGCATGACCAAAACCTTGAGCGAAATCCCCCTTGCCTTCGAACCAGGCTCGAAATGGCAGTACAGCGTATCCATCGACGTACTNGGACGCTTGATTGAAATTTGGTCGGGCAAGAGCTTTGATGCTTTTCTAAATGAACGGGTGTTTCAGCCACTGGACATGAAGGATACTGGATTCTTTGTGCCAAAAAACAAAACTGGTCGATTCACCGCCAACTATGGCCCCGCCGGCCCCGGCAAACTGCGTACAATCGATGACCCCGCNAAAAGTCGTTATCTGCAGAGTCCTTCGCTGGCTTCGGGCGGAGGAGGTTTGGTCTCCACCACTCGCGACTACTTACGTTTTCTTCAAATGATTCTGAACGATGGAGAGCTACACGGCAAACGATTGCTTGAAAAGAAGACCGTCCGTCTGATGACGAGTAATCAACTGCCAAAGAAACTAATGCCCATTCAAATCGGACAACCGCCCCGGACGGGAGTTGGCTTCGGACTGGGCTTCAACGTAAGGGTCGCCATGAGTGAATGGGACCCCGGAGGCAAGATTGGCGAATTCGGCTGGGGTGGAGCCGCTAGCACGCATTACTGGGCATCTCCCAAAGACGGCTTAATAATCGTCACAATGGAACAATACATGCCCTATACCTTCAACACGGAGTGGGCCGTGAAGAAACTCATTTACGACGCCATCGAGAAATAGCTCTACTCGTCATCAAGAGAATCCAATTCATTCAGGTGACTGACGTCGCCCCANTGCAACAAGTTCCAGCTGTCTCCCTGCTTGTCCACCACGTTGACGGAACAATTGAGCAAAACATAACCTCGCGGAGCCTCCAAAGGAACTTGTGCCACGTAACGGAAGATCGCTCCCAGCACACCGCCGTGGGTAACAAGAAGAACTCTTCCTCCGTTATGCCGATTGACGTAGTCCTCCAAGGCATCGGCGCNGCGCAGGTAAAACTGACGAAAGCTCTCTCCCTCAGGTATCTGATAGTCAGGTCCATTCTGGCGGAATGACTGATAAATTTCAGAACAACGCTCCTCCATTTCTTTCGTAGTCAAGCCTTGCATCACGCCAAGATCTCTTTCCCGCAATCTCTCGTCGGTCTCGTAGTTAATACGAGAAGGTCCCAAAACTAAATCCGCTGTGCGCACGGCGCGGCCCAAGTCACTGACAAAGCAACCGTCAAAGCGCTGGAGCTTGAAACGTTCGCCCAAGGCACGAGCTTGAGTCTCACCTCGTTCGGTCAGAGGGGAATCCGCATGCCCTTGCCATCGGCCGGATAGATTCCATTCAGTCTCGCCGTGCCTAACGAGATAGATTGTTGTTTTACTTGCCACAAACGTCTTCAATCGAAAAGCGAACGAAAATGGAATCCTTTTCGTTCTGGCAAAGTTGATTTTTGTTTCAGACAAACTTGGCCGGGTGGATGCTCTGGCAAAAAAGAGGAGCCCTGCCCAGGGCCCCTCTTAGATTATAGAAGTCTACTTCTAATAACGTCAGTCAACGCAACAGAAAAGACTTCTTAACCCAGCATCCAACCAAATGCAATTTTTGCGCCATTTTATATGGCTAGCTCAAAATGGGTATTATTCTTTCACTTTCAGGCAAACCGATCAGCCTTTGCTCAACAANTTGACGTCTCCCCCCATGAATCTCTACGCTTGATTTCATGTTGCCCCAATGGGTCATTGAAAAAAAACGAGACGGCGAAGTTCTATCGGAAGAGGAAATTCATTCCTTTTTGGATGGGTTTTCAACTGGAGAGATACCGGACTATCAAATGGCTGCCCTCGCGATGGCAATCTGCCTGAAGGGAATGAATTTCGAGGAAACCACTGCCTTGACCAAAGCCATGCTCGAATCCGGAGAGATCCTTGATTTCGAGGAATGCGAGAAAGCAAAGGTCGACAAACACTCAACCGGAGGAATCGGCGACAAGACATCATTGGTTCTTGCTCCCCTCGTTGCCTCCTGTGGATTGGCCGTCCCCATGATATCCGGACGAGGCCTCGGCATAACCGGTGGCACTCTGGATAAACTAGAAGCTATTCCTGGATTCCGGACAGATCTGGGTGAACAAGAGGTCAGGGACGTGGTAGCAAGTTGTGGATGCGTAATCTCGGGAGCCACTGCAAATTTGGCTCCCGCGGACAAGAAGCTCTACGCCTTGCGGGACGTCACCGGCACAGTGCCTTCGGTTGCCCTCATAACCGCGAGCATCTTGTCGAAGAAACTTTCAGCTCAACTCGATGCCTTGGTTCTGGACGTCAAATGGGGAAGCGGAGCCTTTATGAAGACGGAGGCAGAAGCCAAGCAATTGGCAGAGGTACTTAGCCAAACAAGTCAAAACCTAGACACCCCAGCCACCGCGCTGTTGACTGCCATGAACCAGCCCTTGGGACGCGCCGCCGGCAATGCCCTTGAAATTGTAGAAGTAATCGAAGTTTTGAAGGGAGATGGCCCTGCCGACCTTGTCGAATTGATAATCGCCTTGGGGGAACGCATGTTGGCCCATGGCAAAGTGGCAAAAGGGCAAACAGCAATCGACCTGCTAAAGCAAAAGCTAGAATCAGGTAAAGCACTCGAAAAATTTCAGTCCATGGCGGAGGCTCAAGGCGGCGACCCTCGAGCGGTCGAGAATCCCGAAATCTTGCCCAATGCGCCGATCGTGCATGCGATTCCCGCCCAATGCTCCGGATATCTCGAAAATGTGGACGCAGAAACCATCGGGAGAGTGTGCCTTGCCTTGGGAGCGGGAAGAAAAGTGGCCACGGATTGCATTGATCCAGCCGTCGGCATATCTGCAATCCGCAAAATTGGAGACAAAGTCGAACAGGGAGAAACACTGGCTTTGGTCCATGCCAATAACGCTGATGCCCTGAAACTCGTCCTGCCTTGGATGTCCCAAGCATTCGAGACATCAGAAAACCCGGTGAAATCTCCATCCTTGATTTCGGATATGATCGAAGGCAAGAAGAAGGCATGACCGAATCCTATTCACTACCGGACCTCCTGGAAGCAGCCGCGGAAGTGCGAAAGCAAGCGTACGCCAAATTTTCCCATTACAAGGTAGGTGCCGCATTGCTTGCCAAGGACGGCACCATCTTCTCCGGTTGCAACGTCGAGAATTCATCCTTTGGTTTAACTATTTGCGCCGAAAGGTCGGCTGTGACCGCTGCGGTTGCCGCCGGAAGACAAACCTTCCAAGCACTTGCCTTGGTGACTGAAAAACAGGGCGCTCCCTGCGGAGCCTGCCGTCAGGTGTTGGCCGAATTCTGCGGAGATGAGTTCCCCATTCACTTCGCGGCTGCGGAAGACCTCGGAGACATCAAGACATCTACCTTGGGCGAGCTCTTGCCCGATGCCTTTCGATTCTAAAGGCATCTCGCATTGACCGCTCCATTCCTTTTGGACTAAGTCCATGCGAAAGAAAAGGATCATTATCTATCTGTGCGCCGCTCTCCTCGGGGCCAAAGTCTTGTTTTCCGAAAAGCGCAAACCTGACGTTCTTCTCATTATGTCCGATGACATGGGGTATTCGGATTTAGGCTGTTTCGGAGGGGAAATACGCACGCCGCATCTGGATGCCTTGGCCAAGGGTGGCATACGTTTCACCAATTTCTACTCAGAAAACATGTGTTGGGTGTCTCGAGCATCCCTGCTAACCGGCGTGTATCATCGCGCTTCACTGAAAGCCGGCGCTCTACACCCACTATGCCCAACTTTGCCAGAAGCCTTGAGAGCAAGCGGCTACAAGACCCTAATGGCCGGAAAGTGGCACTTGGCCGGAAATAACAATGCCATCTATCCGAATGATCGAGGCTTCGATCGTTTCTACGGTATACTCGGGGGAGCTTCCAGTTTCTTTGCNCCNNACAGCTTGAGCCGTGACCGCAAGAACGTTGAGNGGGAATACCNCGAGAAAAAGNATTANTACTTCACTCGGGCAATCGCCGACAATGCACTCGCCTTCCTTAAGGAAGTGCCCAAGGACAAGCCAGTGTTTCTCTATCTGCCCTTCACCGCAGCTCATTGGCCACTGCATGCCCCTTCGGAGGACATCGAAAAATACAAGGGCCATTTCGCCATGGGTTGGGACAAATTACGCGCACAAAGATTGGCCCGGATGAAAAAACTGGGCGTGATTCCCCAAAGCGTTGCTCTGTCCGAACGCCATCCCAATGTCCCCGCTTGGGAAAAAGAGCCCAACAAGGCCTGGCAGGAAAAACGCATGGAAGTCTACGCCGCCCAAGTCACGATAATGGACGAAGCAATCGGCAAAGTGATCGACGCTCTGCGAAAAGCAGGCCGATTCGAAAATACCCTGACCTTCTTCACCATAGACAACGGCGGATGCCACGTCGAATACGGCACCGACAGGAAAGGCTACTACTTGCCCGAGAAAACAAGGGACGGTCAGACGATGAAGCCCGGGAACGTGATCAACCTCATGCCAGGACCCGAAAAAACCTACCAGAGCTATGGCCACGGCTGGGCCAATCTTTCCAATACGCCCTTCCGACTCTTCAAGCAATACGATCACGAAGGCGGAATCCATACGCCCATGATCGCTCACTGGCCGAAAGGGATAGCCGGACAAGGGCGGATTTCCACCTCCCTCAGTCATCTGGTTGACATAATGCCCACCATACTTGATGCCGCTCAAATCAAGCGGTCCTTCCAGACAACAATCCCATGGAACGGGCAATCGCTTCTGCAAGACCTCCAAGGAAAGGGCCGCGTCGACCACAAGCGCCTCTTTTTCAGTCACGCAAAGGGGCGAGCGCTGAGAAAAGGCACTTGGAAGCTCGTTCGCAGCGGGCAGCCAAAAAAAGGAGCGAAATGGGAGCTATACGATCTTTCGGTCGACCCTAATGAAACCAAGAACCTTGCCAAACAATTACCTGAAAAAGTAGTTCAAATGTCGCAAGAATGGAAGGTATGGGAAAAAGAGCTACTCTCTCATGCCAGCAAATAAGCCACTCGCAGTTTCGCCAAAACTCCAAGAAACACTCAACGAGATCGCAAAAGAGCGAGAACACCGCATATCGGCACTAGAAGCGGAACGAATGAAAAATTAATGTCTTTAGTAGAAAAGCTACTCATGACGCACCCCAAGCCTTATATTAACTACACGCGCACGATTGAGCTCGACGATTTGTAATATCGGTGAATAGTAATATACCTGAGCAATGCATGAGGTATAAACATATATTCCAAGCGTTAGTTTAATGAACCTTCGATCCAGTTTTAGCAAATTCCTGCGAAAGTTATATTTTCTATCTTTTGTTTTTTCGCTGGCAGCCTCATCAGTTTACGCGGAAGATGAGTATGACCACAAACTCGGTGCTCAACTTTACCAGTTATGTAGTGCATGCCATGGCCCAGAAGGATACGGTAAACGAGAACTGATGGCTCCTTCAATCGCCGGCTTACCGGAATGGTACATTGTAAATCAGTTGAAAAAATTTCGCAACGGAGGACGGGGTGCCCATCCGGCCGATATTTCAGGTCTGCGTATGCGCCCAATGGCGAGAACGCTGAGAAAGGATAGCGATCTTTTGACTGTCGCCCATCATGTATCCAAATTCAAACCAAGGCAGCCCAAGGATGAGATCACAGACGGCGATCCAGTGAGAGGCAAAACCCTCTATCTCACCTGCATTGCTTGCCATGGCGAAAAATCCGAGGGAAAAAAGGAATTGAAGGCCCCCACTCAAGTTTATCTCGAGGATTGGTACATGCTGGAACAATTAAAGAAGTTCAAGCATGGTCTGCGTGGAGCCAACCCAAAGGACGTGGAGGGAATGACCATGCGCCCGATCGTCATGGCCACTCTGCCAGACGAACAAGCCATGAAGGATGTCATTGCCTACATCCGCCAAACTGCCCGTGAAACAACGAAAGCGGACCAAAGGGCAACCACTACCCCAACAAGTACGCCGGCAGCTCCCAAATGAACAAGAGCTTCCTCACCTTCACCACCGTCCTTGGCTTGCTAGCCGTGGGATCCATGGTTGTGGCCATTGGAATGCGCTTGGGATCGGATGGCGAAATACCTGTCATTAGCAACGTAAGCCCCTTCCAGTTGACCGACCAGGATCAGCAAACTTTCACCGCGGATGACCTCGAAGGCAAAGTCACAGTGATCGACTTCTTCTTCACTCAATGTACCGGACTTTGTCCCCGCCTGTCCAAGGAGATGACCCTTTTGCAAAAGCGATTTGATCGCCTCGAGGACTTTCAGCTGGTTTCTGTCTCGGTCGATCCCGAAAATGATACCGCTGAAAAAATAGCCCAATTCATTGAATTACACGGTATCGATACCAAGAACTGGGATTTGTTAACCGGCAGCAAGGAAACTGTCCGCCAACTAATGGTTGAGGATCTCAAATTGCCTATGGTCGAGGATCCTCGTTTACATGCGGATCGACTGATATTGATTGATCGCAACCTGAAGGTTCGGGGTTCCTATTCACTGTCTAATGAATCCGCCATGTCGCGTTTACCTCGCGACGTTCGTCGCTTGATCAAGGAATGAGATCTCCGAACACGATTTAGTACCACAATTAAAACAAGAAGATGATAGAAAGTTTGGTCAAAAGCGGTTCCACCTACTCGGGTGAAATAGATTTCCTCTTCACTCTGATCACTGTAATCGTGGGCGTGTGGTTTGTCATTTCCGAAGTGGTGCTTTTCTATTTCATCTTTCGCTTCCGTGCCAAGGAAGGTGTTCCGGCTGAATATATCGGGGGTGACAAGAAATTTCACAAGAAATGGATCAGCATACCTCATTGGTTAATCATTATCTGTGATGTGGTGCTAATTGTTGGTGCAGTTCAGGTCTGGCATGAAATTAAGCAAAAGTTGCCACCACCTGACGAAACTATCCGTGTCATCGCTCAACAGTGGGCTTGGACCTTCGTTCATCCCGGCGCAGATGGGGTCCTCGACACCGAAGACGACATCGCAACGGTCGATGAACTCCATATCAAGGTCAACACTACCTACCATTACGAACTTACTTCGAGAGATGTCATGCATGACTTGTCTATCCCTATTTTCCGCCTCAAGCAAGACACCATACCTGGTCGTGAGATCAAGGGCTGGTTTCGCCCCACAATCACTGGAGAATACGACATCCAATGTGCCGAAATGTGCGGCATTGGTCATGGTGTGATGGCAGCGAGCTTGACCATTCATAACGAGGAAGACTACGAGAAATGGCTTTCGGAACAAACTCCCTCTGCCACTGGTGGACAGCTTCAAGGTGTCTTGAGCAGCAACTAAATTTAGATACAAAGGAGATATAAGAAGATGGCAGACACGGCCACCAAATTAGAGGAAGCCCACGGCGACCATCACGGCGACCATCATCACGACGAAAGTTTCTGGAGCAAGTACATCTTCTCCACTGACCACAAAGTGATTGGCATGCAGTACATGCTAACCGGCGCAGTGATGGCCATCATAGGTGGATTCATGGCTTATGTTTTCCGCATGCAATTGGCTTTTCCAGATGAGTCGGTTCCTCTGTTTGGTCGCGTCTCCTCGATGGAATACAATTCCTTGGTAACCAATCATGGCACCATCATGATTTTCTGGGTGGCCATGCCCGTTCTCATCGCCGCCTTCGGTAACTTTCTTATACCCTTGATGTGCGGTTGCGATGATATGGTCTTTCCTCGTATCAATCGCCTTTCCTTTCAAGTATTCCTTCTTAGTGCCATCGTATTGATCGTGTCTTTCTTTGTGCCAGGAGGAGGGTTCGGTGGAGCTTGGACCGCTTACCCCCCCTTGTCTGCTGAAGATAAATACAACCTGACTCCAATGGGCTCCAGTCTCTGGGTGACCGCGGTTGGACTGGAATTTGTCGCTTTCCTGATGGGCGGGATCAACTTTATTACCACGGCAATGAATTCAAGAGCCAAGGGAATGCGCATGTTCGACATCCCCTTGGTGGTATGGATGATAGTCATCGCAAGCATACTGTTCATGATTTCGGTCGGACCTCTTCTTGCCGGAGCCATTATGCTACTCTTTGACCAACTGGTGGGCACTGCTTTCTACAATCCCTTCGAGGGAGGTGATCCCGTTCTTTGGCAGCACCTATTCTGGTTCTTTGGTCACCCAGAAGTCTATGTTGTCCTCTTACCTGCTTTGGGCATCTGCGGAGAGATTATTCCCGTTTTCGCTCGAAAGAAGTTCTTTGGTTACAAACTAGCCCTCTACACGGTATTCGCCACAGGCATCCTAAGTTTCGTGGTGTGGGCTCATCACCAGTTCATCTCTGGGGTGGACCCGCGCATGGTACACCTCTTCACCGTCACAACTCTCCTCATATCCATCCCGATCGCAGAGCTATGCTTTCTTTACATCGCCACCTTATATGGTGGGTCCATTCGCTTCACCGTACCCATGCTATGGGCCCTTGCATTTGTGGTCGAATTCCTTTTGGGCGGTGTGACTGGCATTCATCTGGGGGCTAGCGGTGCAGACATATACATGCATGATACCTATTTTGTGGTGGCTCACTTTCATTACACGTTCTTCCCCATAGCCATAATTGGATTCTACGCAGGCATAACCTTCTGGTTCCCTAAGTGGACAGGAAAGATGTTAAGCGAGTTTTGGGGCAAAGTGCATTTTTGGATCACCATCATCTGTTTCAATTGCATATTCATACCGCTTTTTATATTAGGCATGGGCGGACAACATCGGCGAATATACAATTTCCAGCATTTCCAGGATCTATCTTCTCAGGAGTTCCAAAACATGCGCATCTTCGCCACCACGGCTTTGGTTATCATGCTTTTGGCTCAAGTTATCTTCTTTATCAATGTGGTTTGGAGTCTCCGCAAGGGCAAAAAGGCGGGAAAGAACCCATGGAAAGCAAATACCTTGGAATGGTCCACCAACTCGCCTCCGGGCCATGGCAATTTCGAGAAACTTCCAGAAGTGTATCGCGGGCCCTATGAATATAGCGTCCCTCAGCGCAAGGAAGACTACTGGCCGCAAGATCAAAAGAACTAGAACTGACAACACCTAACAACTCCGAGCGAAAATCATGGCCTTCCAAATCCCAATTGCCACTTCACGCAGCATAACCGGAGTCCCCACGGGAAGATTGGGTGTTTGGTGGATCATCGCATCGGAAGTCGTTATATTTGGCGGTCTACTTGCATCTTTCCTGATGTATCGACTGCAACACGGTGACGAATGGGCTCAACAGGCAGCCCAAACAAAGCTTTGGTGTGGGTCCTTAAATACTTTCGTTCTTCTAACCTCCAGTTATTTCGTGGTTCTGGCCCACAAGGCAGCCGGTGAAAAGAAGCTTGATGAAGCCTACAAGTACATCTGGTGGACAATCATTGGGGGCGGTATCTTCATGTGCGTGAAGTTTTACGAGTATACCTCGAAGATCTTCCCTCACTGGTATGGTTCGGATCACGACCCCGTTACAATCACCAGCAGCGTGTTCTGGGCATTTTATTTCATCGCAACTGCCATCCATGGTTTCCACGTTCTTTGCGGAATGATCATTATGGCCATCATTGCCCACGACGTTCGAAAAGGCGAATTTCTCCACCGAGTCGAAAACATCGGCATCTACTGGCACTTTGTGGACTTGGTCTGGATTTTCCTCTTTCCCCTTTTCTACATCGCTTCCGGCCTCTAAGAAAACTGCATTATAATCGCCATGTCTGAAGACGAACATCACGACCACCCGGATTACAAGAAAATCTATTACGTGCTACTGGTTCTTTTGGTAGTAAGTATTTTCGGGCCCGAACTGGTCAAGAACATCGAAAACCGAATCATTGTGGTGACCGTTGTATTGATTACTGCTTTCGTAGTGGCCGTCATCAAAGCGGGAATGGTAGCCGCATGGTTCATGCACATGGACATCGAAAAAAAGATTGTATGGTACCTGATGGCCATAGTGATGCTTTGCATGCTCGTCTTTTTCGCAGGAGTGGCTCCAGACGTTCTCAAGACAGAGGGCGACAATTGGGAGCATATACGAGATGTTGGTAAAATCCCCGGGCAATAACATTTGATGAGTACAACCGAAGCCAACCCCTTGCCGAATCTAAGGTCTTCTGCCCAAGCCATCCCCAACGGGTTACTGGGGATGCTGATTTTCATCGTGACGGAGATCATGGTATTCGCTGCCCTCATCAGCGCATACTTGGTGGTTCGCTCAAGCGCCCCCGAATGGCCTCCGCCCAATCAACCGAGGCTTCCGGTCGAAGCCACCGCCGCCAACTCCCTCATACTTTTTCTTAGCGGCTTTCTCGCCTTTCGTTCCAATCGTTCTTTTTTCCTGCCGGGAGAAGAACAAAAGGCATGCGGACTTCTCTTTTTGTCCATCCTTTTCGGCACCGTGTTCGTACTCGTCCAAGGCTATGAATGGATCGGCTTGATTCATTTCGGGATGACCATGACCTCAGGGCCCTTCGGAAGCTTCTTTTACCTGATCATTGGCGGGCACGCCCTTCATGCAGTGATCGCCATCATCATTCTGGCAATAGCCTATCGCAAGATGAAGCAATCGCTTCTGACTCCCAGCGAGTTCTGGACAGGGCAAGCCTTTTGGTATTTCGTGGTAGCAGTTTGGCCGATTCTTTATTGGCTCGTTTATATCCTCTGAGCAAAAGATTCTCATGACACGAACTCTTATATTTTCACTGCTTGTCTCGATGCTTCTTGCACTACCAGAGGCAGCCGACGCTTGCTCGGTTTGCTTTTCCGGAAAGGAAGAAACCAGAAACACTTACGTGGGAACCACAGTCTTCCTCTCCGCCCTCCCGATAGGCATTGTGCTTGGGCTCGGCATGATGGTTCGCCGACGCTACGTTGCCCCCGAGAACAAAGCCACTGGACGTTCCTGAGCGGGAATGAAGCAATTGGCTTTGGCCGCCACCCTCGGAAAAAGCCTGACTAAAAAGTGAATCGCGTTCTCCTTCCAATTGTTCTCTCTTTCCAATTCACTCTCGCCCAGAAGGATGAACTGGAACCTCTGGAAACTCAGGCTCAAGCGCTTTCATCCGCCCATGTAGATTCAAAAGTCTTTGCGCAAGAACGAATAAAGGCCTCATCCAGGCTTCATCTGGAGGAAATTCTGCAAGAGAATTCCGGTTTCGGCCTTTATCGTCGCGCTGGATCAGGTATCGCCCACCCGACCTCCCAAGGAATTTCACTTCATGGCAACGGAACGAGCGCAGCATCGAGATCGCTTGTAATACTAGACGGCATCCCCATCAACGACCCTTTCGGAGGATGGGTTCGATGGAACCGTTTTTCGATCGGTGAAATAGAAAGCGTTCGCTTCCTCAAAGGCTCTCTCTTCTCCTCATCCTCTGGGACCATCGAAATAAGAAGTCGGCGACCAGATGAAAAACCAAAAAAAGAAATCAGATTCGCCACCGGCGAGGTTCATGGCTTTTCCGCGGGTGGGTTCGCAGCCACCGCCTCCCAGAAAGAAGGCTGGGAAACAACCGTTGGCTTTCAAATGGAAGACTTCGCCGGCCATCCTGTGGTTCGAAGGAACCAGAGAGGACTTGTGGACGAGCATGCCTGGAGCCAAATGCAAGCGGCTCGAACTAATGTTTCTCGCGTTGTTCAACTTGGCAGAGTCTCTGCCAGCCTAGCTGGCTTTGACGAACGTCGCGGAAATGGAACTCCCCTCGCCCGCAACCAGGGCAACGGATTTGATTGGTCTTTGGGGCTGGATAGGGAAACCAATCGCACCCTGATTTTTGGCCAAGAACGAAATTTTTCCAGCTCTTTTACCAAAGTGGCAGCCGACCGAAATTCAGAGAGCCTTGCCCTCGATCAATACATGGTTCCAGCAAGATCCTTTGGATTAATGCATCAGCTCGGCTGGCAAAGTAATGATCGAGATCTCGGCTTGACCCTGGCTGCAATTCGACGGGAAGGCCACACCCACGAGGAGAACAAGTTTTCGGGAGCACTTCGGCGAGCGGGTGGTCGACAAACTCAAATAGGCGTTTCCTTTAGCAAATCATCCCAACCAAAGGATGGTTGGCAACTGCGAGCTCAATTGAGGGGAGATTGGTTCAGGGATGACAAAGGCATGCGTTCGGGTTGGGCGCTGACCGATGAAATCTTTTCCGCACGTGAAAAAATCACTGCTGGCGGCTCGTTCGAACTGATGAAGGAGCTCTCCGAAAGGCTGGATACTCGTCTGAGCCTTGGATCCCATGTTCGTCAGCCAACCTTGAACGAACTCTATCGACCATACCGGGTGGGCGACTTTTCCGTGGCTGCCAACGAAGATTTGGCCATTGAGCGAATAACAAAGTGCGAATTTGGGATAGACTGGGAGGCAACCGACAAATGGTCCCTTTCCGTCTCCCTTTTTCACAATCAGTTGCGTGACTCAGTATCCAACGTATCCTCCCCAATCGATCCCAATGATGCTCGGAGAATCAATTTGGAGCGTGCTCGGTCACAAGGCATGGAGGTTGCCTTGGACACCCAATTCTCCGATGATTTCAGCCTCGTCTTGAGTGGCCTCTGGCTTGACTCAGAAATCCTTGGTTGTCCCGAGAATCCAAGTATACAAGGCAATCGCTTTCCTCAAACACCCGAATATAGGGTAACGTCATCCATCCTTTGGAAACCTGAGGACTGGTCCATGCGGCTCGACATACGACGTGAATCCGACCGCCATGATGACGCTCGCAATAGCAGGAGCCTCGATGACATTTTCCTGATCGACTTGGGATTCACCCACGAACTCTCCGAAGACAGCCGCATTCTATTGGGAGTGAACAACCTTTTTGACGAAGAAATACAAACTGGTCTTTCAACGAGTGGCATTGTCTCGACTGGAGCGCCTCGAAATTTTGGGCTGGAACTCAAGTTGGCCTTCTAAATTCCACGCTATCCAGCGATTGATCTAACGATTTGCCCAACCAGGGGTCATTGTATTCAACGCGCTCATGAGTATATTATTCCTTAAAAGGATTGAAACTAAATCCAAAATTCTTCAGTTTGTATCAATGGCTAGGAAACAGCTACTCTTAGCTTATTTAACCGCATGATCATATAGACATGAAAATACTGCTCGCAAAACTCACTCTTTTGCTCTCCTTCGTCGGTTTGCTCGCAAGTGGCTTGCATGGCCGGGAATTCACTTCAGCCAATGGTTCGAAGATACAAGGCGAAGTGATTAAGTACGAGGGAGAATACATCACCTTCAAGCGATCGGATGGAAAATTGTTTCGCTTCAAGCTCGAGGTACTTTCCGAAGCCGATCAAACCTACGTTCGCCAAAATTTCGAGAAAGCCATTGCCCAGGTACCGAAGTTGGCCAGGCCACTTCCCTTGCCCGAACTCAGAAAATTCTCTGACCAAATTGATCGCATCGTGGAATCCAACTTGGCCAGCAAGGGCAAGTCTCCCAACGAAATGGCAAGTGATGAGATCTTTCTGCGTCGAGCGTATCTTTTGCTTGCTGGCAGAATACCCACTCTGGAGGAATCCATCGAGTTCATCAAACGAGGTCGCAAAACCACCAAGAAGCAGGAACTCGTCGACAAGTTGCTCGCTTCCGAAGGCCACATAAGTTCGGAATTCCATTACTGGGCCGATATATTGCGGGCCAAAAGCAACTTGGATGGCGTCCGGTCCGGTGGAATCCCCTACGTAAACTGGATAAAGAAAACAATCCGCCAGAACATGCCCTATGACCAGTTCGTCCGGGAATTGGTATCTGCCACGGGACCAGTTTTCGAGGAAGGAAACGGACCCGTCGGTTATTATTTTCGCGATCGCGGCATGCCGCTTGACAACATGGCAAACACCGTACGCATCTTCCTTGGAACCAGCATGGAATGCGCCCAATGCCACAATCACCCCTTCGACAAGTGGACGCAAAAGGATTTCTATCAAATGGCCGCTTTCACGCACGGAGCGGGCAACTTGCGAAACGAAGCAACCATGGGTGCTTCGAACGGATTGCGTGACTTGATCCGAAAACGGGCAGGCGGAAGCCAAGACATGATTCGGGCCGCCCGCAGCATAGGTGACATCATCGGTCACGGCTTGGACAACAAGGGTGAAGGCAAGATCAACTTGCCTGACGACTACCAATATGACGATGGCAAGCCAAAGGAAGAAGTCTTGGCCAAGACCATGTTCGGCCCGCAGGTAGAGCTCAATTTCAAGCTCGAGGAAATCAACTCACGGGAAGCCTACGCCAACTGGCTCACCTCCGAAGAAAACCCTCGCTTCACCACGGTGATCGCAAACCGCATGTGGAAAAAGGCCATGGGCATCGGCTTGATCGAACCGGTCGACACCATGACCGACAAGACTCAAGCGAGTAATCCCATTCTCATGACCTACCTCGAAAATCTCATGAAGGGGCTTTCCTATGACCTGACCGAGTTTCAGCGTGTCATTTACAACACTAAAACATTCCAACGTCGCGCATCGCGACTGGAGTTCGATCCAGGAAGCAAGGAGCCTTATCATTATCCCGGCCCTACCCTGCGCAGGATGTCAGGCGAGCAGATCTGGGATTCGCTCCTCGTACTCACCCACCCTTCCGTCGACCAACGGATTCCCGAACAAGAAATCGATCACGTGGAGCTCTACGACAAGTACAAGTCCATGACTCCCGAACAACTCTTCAAGGAAGCCAAGACACTCGCCGAGGAAAGCAAGAATCGGCGAGACAAAAGGAACCAAATGATGGGTGGAAACATACCCGCCGGGGCAAAGGCGACCAACAAGAATTGTCCCATCACGGGCAAACCGGTCAAGCCCGGGCAAATTGCCATGTCCAATGGTAAGGCAATCGGTTTCTGCTGCGGCGGCTGCAAGGGGAAGTTTATTGCCAAGCAAGAAAACAAGCCCAAGCCCGATGATGGCAAGAGCGCCAAGGGCAAGTTCGCGGGCAAGGAAATCAGCAACGAGAATTGTCCCATCACGGGCAAGAAGGTAAACCGCACGCAAGTCCTTGAAAACAAAGGCAAGCTCATCGCCTTCTGCTGCAGCAACTGCAAGCGAAAGTTCCTTAGTTATCAAATCGAGGAAAAACCCAAGGGCATGGCCATGGACGATGCAATGGTAGCCAAGCCAGCAGTGAACAAATGGGAAGTGCGAGCATCCGAATTGCAATCTCCCGCTCCCGGTGGCCACGTCGTGCGCCAGTTCGGCGGATCTGACCGCGAACAAATACAAAATGCCAACGTAGACGCATCCGTCACCCAAGTGCTCACGCTGCTGAACGGTTACGTGGAAGGCAAGCTCCTCAAGAACCCCAAAACGGCGCTCCTTCAAAACATCGCCGCAGAAACCAAGGAATCCGATAGAATCAATGCCGCATTCCTTTCTATTCTTAACCGCTTCCCCTCACCAGTCGAAGCGCGCGAGGCCAAACGAAGCATAAGTCAATACGGAGAAGAAGAAGGATTGCCGGACTTGGTCTGGAGCCTGATGAATGCGCATGAGTTCCTTTTTGTGCAATAACTAGTACAAACCCAAAAGCTGAAAACGCCATGAAAGAGCATTTGAAACGATTAAGCGGAAAAAGTCGCCGTGATTTCATCACCAACACCGCCAAGGCATGCCTAGGTGTGAGCATTCTGCCAACGCTTAGCGAAAAGGGCTTTGCAGTAACGCCAGGCAAGCGGCCCGCCACTGCCAGGCATGTCATATACCTTTACATGGGGGGTGGCATGAGTCACGTCGACACGCTCGACCCCAAGCCGGAAAACCCCGCCGTACAAGGACCCGTAAAGGCCATCCGCACTAGCGCCGACGGCATACGTTTGAGTGAGTTCCTGCCCAACACGGCCAAGCAAATGCACAATGCGGCCCTCATCCGTTCTGTTTCGACTAACCAGGGAGCGCATGAACAAGCCAACTACTTGATGCACACGAGCTACGTCAAAAGAGGCACTATCGTGCACCCCACTCTCGGCAGTTGGGTATCCAAGATGTCAGGCAAAATAAATGCCACTCTTCCCGAAAACATCCGCGTCAACGGAGGCAGCAACATATTGGGAGCCGGTTTCCTCGAATCAAAGCATGGCCCTCTTCCCATCGGCAATCCATCCGCCGGACTGCAAAACAGTGAAATGGCAGAGCATTTGACCAACGACCGCTTCGGGCGACGCTTGCTTGCTGCGGAAAAGTTGAATGCCAACTTTCTCGACTCCTACCCTCAACGCAAAGTGCGGGCCTATTCGGACCTCTACAAGGAAGCCATCAAGTTGATGAAGAGCGAGGATCTCAAGGCATTCGATCTCGAACGCGAACCGAAATCCAGTCACACCCTCTATGGGCAACACAAGTTTGGACAAGGCTGTCTGCTCGCCAGACGCCTGATAGAAAACAAGGTGCGGTACGTCGAGGTTTCCATGGGCGGTTGGGACACCCATGACGACAATTTCCAACGAGTCGCCGATAATTGCATTCAATTGGATCAAGGTCTGGGCGGACTCCTTTATGACTTGGAGCGACGTGGTCTGCTCAAGGAGACAATGGTTGTCCTCACCTCCGATTTCGGACGCACTCCAGACATTGTCGGCGCCCGCCAAGGCCGCAATCATTGGCCGAAGGCATTTAGCGCCCTGATGGCTGGTGGAGGCATCAAGGGTGGCATGGTCTATGGAAACAGCGACAAGGACGGCAAGGAAGTTGCCGAAAACTTGGTCAAGGTGCCTGATCTCAATGCCACCATCGCCTATGCCTTGGGCCTCCCCTTGACGAAGGTGATGTACTCACCATCAGGACGTCCTTTCACGGTAGCCCACAAAGGCGAGCCCGTGTTGGACGTATTGGTTTAGTAAGTCGTCTTGGGCGGCGATCGATTGCTTATTCGGTGAAGTGGTCACGAAAGGTTGCAACGCTTCTTGCGTTGGCCGTCATAGCCTCCGTGGCCATGGCAGTGGAGCCATTCCGTGATTTCCGCAGTGCCCAGGGACAAGTGCTTAACGCCCGGCTCATCGGCGTAAAGGGCGACCAAATTGCAATCCAGACAAGGGATGGAAAGACGCATGTTCTGTCAGTATTCATCCTCTCTCTCCCTGATCAAATCTACGTACGTCAAGCGGCTCAGCGCGGCGACTTGATGCCCAAGCCGACCACCCCTGCCAGACCGAACACGCCGGTCACCCCACCGGGTTCGAACACCCCCAACCCAACAACGCCGGCCCCCAATCCCGCGCAACCGCTCGCCCCCGTGGCCACAGGTCCTGCCACCATCGATTTCACCAAGCACGTGTTGCCGATATTCAAGGCAAGTTGCACCGAATGCCACAAAGCCCCCTACGAGAAAAACAACCGTACCATCAAACCGAAGGCTGGGCTTCGGCTGGACTCGTTTGAGGCCACCATGAAGGGCAGTACCGACGGGCAAGTGGTCAAGCCGGGCAAACCCGATGACAGCATATTGCTGGAACTAGTCGCTCTGGAACCGGACGATTCCGACATCATGCCGCCCAAGGGAGATCCCCTCACAGCCGAGCAAATTGAAACCATACGCAAATGGATTGCCGAAGGCGCCCGCAGTTCGGTCACTGCGGCTGCCCCAACCGGCCCCGTCGGGCAGAACCCCAATGAAGCAGGTCCCAAAATCAGTCCCCTCGACACTCTTGCGGCAACTGCAAAAGTTCGCCCACTCAGCCCAGATGCCATTGCCATTGCCTCCAAGAACGGGGCTCAAGTAATACCCTTGGCTGAAAAGCATCCTTTTGTTCGCATGGAATTCGTCTCCATAGCCGGATCGATATCGGACAGCGAGATTGGACGTATCATACCCACCATTCGCTTCAACTTGACTCAGCTCGATTTATCCAAGACCCAAGTCACCAACAAAGGAATGTTGAACGTCGGCAAATGCCGCAACCTGACACACTTGAATCTACGCGACACGCAGATCGGTGACGAAGGGCTTGCCGGTCTGCGCAACCTGGAGAACCTATGGTATCTCAACTTGCTCAACACAAAGGTGACTAACCGCGGCCTCTCCACATTGGCCGAAATCAAGAGTCTGCAGGAAGTCTACCTTTGGCAGTCAGACGTTACCGCGAGCGGCGTGCAGGAGCTTCGAGCCGCACTGCCCAACACCAAGATCCTATTCTAGCGGGCCATGCGATGACCGCCACCTTCGACGCAGACGCCGCCCGGCGCGACTTCCCCCTTCTCGGAAAAACCTTTAGGGACAAGCCCCTCGTCTATCTGGACAACGCCTCGACCTCCCAAAAGCCGGACGTTGTGATCGATGCCATTGCCAACTTTTACCGGGAAACAAACTCCAACGTCCACCGCGGGGTATACGCCTTGGCCGAGGAAGCAGAGGCTGCCTACGACCAAGCGCGCAAAACAGTTGCCTCGCACCTGCATGCAAGTCCCGAAGAAATTATCTTTGTCCGTGGCACCACCGAGGCCCTTAACCTGGTGTCTCAAAGCTATGGCCTGTCCAATCTCAAGGAAGGCGACGTCATACTTGTCACCGAGATGGAGCACCATGCCAATATCGTCCCTTGGCAACTAGTGGCCGAGCAAACCGGAGCCACCGTGAAAGCCGCCCCCATCGATGACTTGGGGCAACTTGATCGCAATGCCTTGGGTACCCTACTTAACGAAGGCACCAAAATACTTTCTCTTTGCCAAGTCTCCAATGCCCTCGGCACCATAAACCCGGTTGCCGAGATCGTCGCCGAAGCCAAGGAACACGGTGTCGTCACGGGGGGCGGCGGGGCCCAGAGCGTTCCTCATGGATCGATTGACGTAAAAGCCCTCGGTTGCGACTTCTTTGCCTTTTCAGGACACAAGGCATTTGGTCCCATGGGAATCGGTGCGCTCTATGGAGCCGAAGACAAGCTCGCCCACATGCCTCCTTACCAAGGTGGCGGCGACATGATCGACAAGGTGACCATTGAGCAGACGACTTTTGCAGCACCTCCCCAGCGCTTCGAGGCAGGCACCCCCAACGTGGCAGGCGCAATCGGCCTCGGCATTGCCTTGGATTATTTCAATTCCCTCGACCACGAAGCCGTGGCCGCCCACGAGCAGGCTCTTCTGGAGCAAGCCACCGCTGGATTGTCCGCTCTCCCTGGGCTGATCATCCACGGGCAAGCACCTGACAAGTCGGCCGTCCTATCGTTCACCGTGAAAGACGTCCACCCCCATGACTTGGCCACTTTCCTCGACGCCGACGGTATCGCCATCAGGGCGGACCACCACTGCTGCCAGCCACTGATGACCCGTATCGGCCAAACCGCCACCGCCCGGGCATCCTTCGCTTTCTATAATTTATCCGAGGAAGTGGACCGTCTAGTGAAAGCAGTCAGCCGGACCATAGACTGCTTGCGCTGAGGCCATGATTGACACACCGAAAGACCTCTACGACGGAGTCATTCTCGACCACTCCAAGGAGCCCCGCAACTTCGGTCCGCTGACCAACCCGAGCCATTACGCGGATGGGCGCAACCCGATCTGCGGGGACGAGATAGCGGTTTTCCTGCAAACCAAAGGCGATGCATTCTCCGCTTTCGCCTTTTCCGGACAGGGCTGCGCCATATCGAAGGCCTCCGCCTCACTCATGACCGAAGATCTCCGCAACCGCCCGACCGAACAGGCCAAGGAACGGGCCATCGAGATACTGCAAGCGCTCGGTCAAGAGGTGAACGGCGATCCCTTTGAGCGCTACGGCGACCTCGGGGCCCTCACCGCGGTCCGCCGCTACCCTGCGCGCCTCAAGTGCGCCACACTTGCCTGGCACACCTTTCTCGCCGCCCTCGCGGGCGAAGCCACCGCTTCCACCGAAAAACCTAAATAACCAAACCAATCGTCACCATGTACAAGTACCTCGTTCTCGCCCTCGCTCTTTGTTTCACCCCCCTCCTTGCCGAAGAGGAGAAAGATAAGCCGGCCGGCCCCTTCGCCAGGCACACCATCGACCTCGGCGTAGTCGTGTCCGACCTCGAGAAGTCCCTCGCCTTCTACAAGGGAGTCGTCGGCATGACCGAACTCGACGGCTTCAAGGTCGGCGGCGACTTCCCCAAGAAAGTCGGACTGACCGACGGCGCCGGCCTCGACATACACGTGCTTGTCCTCGGCGAAGGCGAAGATGCCACCAAGCTCAAGGTGATGCAGGTAAAGAGCCAAAAGCCCGCCAAGACACTCAAGCAACGGCACATCCACACCCAGACCGGATTTTCCTACCTAACCATCTTCGTGACCAACGTCGACGCCGTCCTCGAGCGAGCCAAGAAGGCGGGCGTCAAGCCCTACGCCCAAAGCCCGCAGCGCCTCCCCGAAGGTCTTCCTCAAGACGTCTGCCTGCTCATGCTCAAGGATCCGGACGGCAACTTCGTGGAAATCGTCGGCCCTCTTACCAAGAAGCTTAAAAACAGCAAGTGACTCTTGCCCGCGGTATGCTTTACGCCCTCTTTCCCGTCGTCCTCGGCGGAATGGGGCTTACGGGCAAGGACACTGACCGACAGGCCACGCGACGCATCGACTTCGACGCCCACCCAGAGGGCCCCTATGAAATGCGGGTCTTCCGCAGGGACTGGGCCAACGCCTCGCTCGGCCAGTTTCACAAGCGTGCGGCCATCACCGCCGAGCCCACGGGGAAGAGCCTGCGCCTGACCTTCCCCAAGGGGTCCCTCGGCCCCAACAAAGGAGGCGGTCACTTTAGCGAGCGGCTCGCTCCCCAAAAGGCCTACCGCCTCAGCTACCGCCTATTGTTCGAGAAAGGCTTCGACTTCCGCCGGGGCGGCAAACTTCCCGGACTCGCCGGGGGCAAGGCCAACACCGGTGGAAAGAAGCCGACAGGAGATGGTTGGTCCGCCCGCTACATGTGGGGCGAAGGCGGCAAACTGGACTTGTACCTATATCACCTCGACCAAAGGACCCAATACGGCGACCGCTTTCCCCTGCAAGCCAAGGCCACCCACGGCAAATGGCTCACCCTCTCTCAAGTCGTGCAGGTGAACACCCCGGGCAAAGCCGACGGCCGCATCCAAGTATGGCTCAATGAAAAGCTCGCCCTCGACCAGAAGGGGCTGCGGCTCCGCGGCAAAGTGGAACCCGAGGTCGCCCTCGTCGACAAATTCCTCTTCTCCACTTTTCACGGCGGCTCAACCAGGAAGTGGGCTCCGGTCCGTGACTGCCACGCACGCTTCGACGATTTCCATCTTGCGCCAAGCCCCTGAGCCTTCGGGTTTCCTGTTGATTCGGGCCATCCCCTGCCCTAGCTTCAACCAAAAGCAATTTACCATGTCATGAGAACCATACGACCCGCCTTTCTCTTCTTCGGTTTCCTCGCAGCCTGCCTCCCGGGCCACGCCGCCACCCGAATAGTGGCTGCCAACCAGAGTATACAGGCGGTCATCGACGGGGCCTCCACCGGTGACAACTTGATCATTTGGCAGGGTGTCTACGACGAGGACCTCGTAATCAGCGGCAAGGCTCTCACCCTCCGTCCCCTCAACGATGGCGAAGTGCAGGTCCGCAGTGTGACCGCGAATAACGCGGGCGGTGTCGTCCGGTTGAGCAACATCCGCGTAGAGACCGACGTCAACGCCACCAAGAGCAGCCTGCACTTGCTCAAGTGCTATATATTGGGGGACGTCACGGTGGCCGATGCGGTGGACGACGGGAACAACGACCTGCAGGCCGTCATCCTACAAACCACCATCCGGGAAAAGCTCACCTGCAAGGCCAAGCGTTCCTGGATATGTTACAACACCATACGCCACAGCTACCTGGAAGGGGACGCCGAGGTGACCGGCAACGAGTTCGCCGGGCGAGAAGGAGGTGGCATTGGCATCGACGTCAACGGAACCGCCACCCACGCCCTCATACGAAACAACCGAATACGCGGGTACAAAGGAACGTTTGGCTACGACATGACGGCGAAGTGCATCGGTATACGCGTCAACGGCGGGGCCAAGGCGGACATAGTCAACAACCTCATATACGATTGTTATGATTTTGGTAGCAGTGGCATTGAGACTGACTGCGGCATGGGGATCTTCGTCCAGTCCACCACAGGCGCCAAAATTTTGGGCAATGCCATATGGCATTGCTTTACTCTCGGGGGCAATACTCGCGGTAATCGCCTTGTCTACGCTCCCTTCGCCAACGTTATCCTGAAAAACAATTTGTTGTGGCGTAATTATGGCCATGTGCATCCAGCCCTCATCGACGGTGGCGTGGTAAGCTACGACTCGGTCACTTTGCCATACAACACCGACGCCCCCTTTGACGCCGATGGACACCCCGATGCAAATTTCGTTGGCAGCAACGCGGGGCCGACCGACGCCCGCTACAACGACCACGACGGCACACGCAACGACATCGGCATGTACGGGGGGCACAGCTACCTGATCAACGGACGCACCACGG
>PAZC01000017.1 GCA_002716045.1 Opitutia bacterium | reverse complement strand
AAGCCGGGTGGACTGGAGCTCCCTGCTTCAATTCATGAGACTGGCCGCAGAGAATGAAAAGTCGCCGATCGAAGCCGCCCGCAGATTGGCCGAACGCCTTTTTCGCGAGGAATCGATTTCTTTTGGCTTCAAGGCATTCATGCAAAAGCAAAGGCGACAGCCCGCCCAAAAAGCCAATCACTCGGATGAGGAACGGGATTCATCACGTGACGAAGTAATCGAGATGCTCAATTCCGAAGAACGTTGGGAGCGGCGAAGAGGACCCGTGAAGGTCCGTTTGGCCGATGCCCTGTTCAGGATCGGCGACGAATGGCGGTCGGCGTTGTCTTGCCCGCAATCGCTGGAAGCAGTCAAGGCAGGCAGTTTATGGAGGCGTGGCAAAGGAAAACGGCGCACCTATGGGCGTGAAATGCCGGTGGCTCGTTTCCCGCAGGAAGAAGGCAAGGGAAAGGTCGCCCTGCTGAAATCCTTTCGCCGCCGAGTGAGGGACCACTTCAAGTCGAGCAACCCCAAGCTTTTGCGCAGATACAGCAAGAAACATTGGTCCCTGGAGGCCTTGGAAAAACAATTTGGTCCCCTCTTTCCGGAGCTAAGCTGCGGTGGCCGCTTAAAGGAATTGATCGAAAGGGGCGGCATGGTGAGCGCCCGCCTCGACTACGGCGAAGCACATGCTTATGGCTGGACAGACCAACGGGGGGCAGCCCTGTTGAATCCACCGTTGCGCAAACGCCGGCAAGACTGGGTTTCGCCATTCGTGAAAACGGACAAGGACAACCAGTTTCGCGACGATTCCCTCGTGGAAACTTGGCATGGACTTGGTCTTGTAGACGGCGAAGCTTCCCCCACCAGAAGGGGCATTATATTCAGTTTCTTCCATCAGGGAGAAGGCTTGGCGGTGGCAGCTGCCCTCGAGGACGAAGCCTACCTGATCGAAGAATTGGCCCAAGACTTGGCGAACCTCAGGGCGGGACATCGTTTCGCGGCACTGGCAGGGCAAGGTAGTCGCCTCGGAGTGACCTGTCGGAAAATTTACGGGGACGTCACCTGCGGCGGTTACCTGGTGAGAGGAGTGCCTCCCGAATATGGAGATGGCGCCGCCGAGGCAATTCGCGAAGCCTTGGCTCCCCCCGAGGACAAAAGAAATTTATTCGACGATGAACTACGTCCGGGTGATCTGGAGCGAGCCTTGCTGGAATGGCGGTCACTACTCAGCTTGATCGCCCATGCGCCTGCTCTGCAGTGGAACCGATGGGAAGCGTTGCAAGAACAGGCGCGAGCCCTAACCGATGGCGACTCGCACGCCACCGAATTGCCGAAATTGCCCCCGTTGGCAAGAGAACAACGAAAGCGTCACCAAAGTCGCCTTCAGCGGGGCCGATAGACGTCCCCGGTAATATCAATCCATCGCTCGGTGGAATTAGCCCCGGATCGTATGTGAACGTGTTTGTAGACCTTCCCTGTCTTGGTATCTATCTTGACGAGGTGATCCTTGATGACCTCCTTGCCGCTGAGCGAGTCGTATTGCATGATTTTAGAGGCTTCCAATTGATAACGACCTTCTTGGCCTTCTTTGTCAAAGGCAGTGGTCAAGGTAACGACAAGACCGAGGGCAAGGCCTATGATCAGTGATTTTATATCAGGCATGACTAGTTTCTCCATTGTGGTTAGAGTTGGCAAAAAAGGAAACTGGTGGCTCGAGTCACGGAGAACACGGCATACCTTCATGGGTGACTAGGCCTGTCCGGTCAGTTCGCGCAAGCGATCCCATTCCTCGAGGTAAGGGACAAGATGTTGTTTGCCCCCTGCAATCTCTTGCTCGAGTAGCTCGCGAACCCTGACCTGCTCCTCTTCGTATTGGGCATCGGTCAACAAGTTCGCGAAATGGGCGACTCGCGCCCAAAGCAAGAAAGTAGTGAAGGCATCGTATTCATTGTAGTCCACGATTTCACGTAATTTGCCTTCCAACCAAAGCTCGGCCACGGAGGCTCCGCTTACCCCCATTTTACCGGGGATTCCAGAGAGAGAAGCCGCTTGGTGCAAACTAGGTGTCTGGGAGAAGCGTCCAAGCATGGGGCAAAGGTCGACGTTAAAGTCGCTGTTTCTGGAATCGAAGTAGTCCACCCCTTCCCATGGCTTGTTTGGGCGTTCGCCGAAGCCAGGAGCCCTCAATCCATGGATAATGGCGCGTTGGGTGATGATAGGGAGGTCAGCCCCCGCCGAATTGTAACCCACTATTTGGGGCCTTTTGTCGCCCACTGCCTTGAGGAAACCGGACAATATTCGAGTTTCCGCCGATTTTTCGGGGTCATCGGGGTCGGTGGGCATGGAAAAAAGACGAAGCGAAACCGATCCGCCGTTATCTTCGCGCACAATGCCCGCTATTGAGACAATCCGGCAAAGGATAGTCTTCAGGTAAGGCTGAGGGTTCGATTCATCCGCCTTGCCCTCTTCCTTCCACAATGTTTCGAAAGCTTCGCGTTCGCTGCCAGGCTCGGAAAGATCGACGTAATGAAGAATCTCGGCCGCCTTGGGATCAGGAACCCACTCGACGTCGAAACAAAGGATGGTGCGTTCTATGGTCTTGAGCATCTTGTCTAAGCCATTTCTTGCCCCTCGGGCACAGTAAGGATTTCAGGACGGTCCTTGTCCACCATCACGGTGTGTTCGAAGTGAGCTGATGGCATACCGTCCACAGTCAATGCCGTCCAGCCGTCAGAGGCCATGGAAATGTCTTTGTTTCGCATGTTCACCATGGGTTCGATGGCAACGGTCAACCCCCGCTTGAGGACGGGCCCACTGCCCGCTTTACCATAATTGGGGATTTGGGGCTCCTCATGGAGGGATTTACCCACGCCGTGGCCCACGAAATTCGTAATTACGGCAAACCCCGCCCCTTCCACGCATCGCTGAACGGCGTTGGACACGTCGCCCACTCGATTTCCGTGAACAGCTTGCGCGATGCCTCGGTGCATGGATTCCTCGGTCACCTTGAGGAGCCGAGATATATCAGGCGCCACCGAACCCACGGGGACGGTGCGGCAATTATCTCCGACGTGGCCGTCAAGGACAACGCAAACGTCGACCGATATGATGTCGCCTTCCTTAAGGACACATTTCTTGGTACCTATTCCGTGCACCACCTCGTCGTTGACCGATAGGCAAGTATAGGCAGGAAAAGTGCGCGAACCTGCGCGGTAGCCATGGCATGCGCTCTTGACTCCGAACTCGTCCATCAAGCGCTTTCCCTCCTGATCGATGTCAAGGGTAGTGATGCCCGGGCCAACGATTCGGCAAAGGCGATCAAGCACGGTGGCAGCGGCGCGACAAGCGGCGCGCATCTTTTGCTTTTGCTTGAATGTCTTGCAGACCATGACCTCGCTAATCCAACGAAACTGGATAACATTCAACAAAAAAGAAAGCCATCGCTAGGTTCGAGATGAATTTTTTGGCAACAAGGAACATAAGGAGGCCCCGAGAAGAAGCTGGAGTGGATGAAACAGTACAAGGGGCAAGAGAATGGCAAAAAGCCTAGGGTTTTCTTGACCGAACAAGAGGTATCCCATGGGCAATCCAACGGCCAGGGATTTCTGAGTGGATGCGAAAAAACAGGAGATGACCTGCGGCCAACTGAAACGGAAGAACTTGAGCAAGAAAAGAGCGGAAAAATTGGCAAATGCCAAAAGTGCCAAAACCCAGAGGACAGCCTCTACAAAGAAGCCATCGGACAAGGAATCATCCCCTTCACGAAATCCTTTGCAAAAACCGGCATAGGCAATGAAGAGTACGCAACAAAAAGAGGCATTTCGCAGAAAAACGCCTCGATGTTCGATCAGAGAAGCCAGAAATCGCCTTGCCAGCAGACCGACTAGCATTGGCAAGGCGATTAGCCAAACCAAGCGCTCCAGAAAATGAGTGTAAAACCCAAGGCCGCCAGCGTCCTGACCTGACAAATTCCCCTCGAGCTGGGGAAAGATAAGCCAGGAAGCCAGCGCAGGGACCAAGAAAATGGCCAGCAGATTGGAAGATGCGGCGCAAAAGGTAGAAGCTGCGGCATCGCCACCGGAGGCATCACTGTAGACGACCGAGGTCGAAATCGTGGTGGGTAGAATCGAAAGAAAAAGAAGACCCGGAGCCAATCCCGGAGAAACCCAACCATTGGACACGCATGCCCAAGCCACCAATGGCATGAGAAAAAAACCAAAGGAATGGGCGAACAGTTGCACTTTCCACGAGGAGAATCCCCGTTTCATGGCAACGCCGGAAAGGTTGAGCCCTTGGAGGAAGAAAATGACGACAACCGCCAACGGAGTAGTGACCTCCGTCCGCAAAGCTCCGCCCGACACCCCGTGTTCGGGGAACCAATAGGCCAACAAAAGAACAGCGACCAATGCTAGCGTAAAAGCCTGTCCTGCGAAAATTTTTCTCAAGGCGTTCTCTCTTTTTTCAAGTTGAATTGCCGAGCTGCATCGGCAAAGGATTTACCTTGCCCGGAGCGAAGCAACAAGTCGATAAGCGAAAAGAACTCATTTTGGCACCATGCAAAGAATACAATTCATCACCTTCGATGCAGCGGGCACCTTGATTGCGCCTAATCCGACGGTGGGTGAAATCTATGCCGAAACCTTGCGGGATCGAGGGATGATTTGCGAAGCAGCCCCAATCGAAAAAAAGTTCAGGGAAAGTTTCGGCCAAGCCTTGGCCGAGTCACCTCAAGCCATGCTCCAACCACGAGTTTTCTGGAAAAACATAGTGCAAGAATCAATCTCCGGCTACTGTCCGGACGATCAAATGGAAGTGGTCTTCGAGATACTGTGGAACCGCTTCGGCGAGGGCCGCGCATGGCGCCTGATGGAAGGAACCAAGGACACTTTGACTCATTTGCGATCCAAGGGAATTCGCTTGGGCGTCTTGTCCAACAACGATTCCCGGTTGCACGGGGTACTGGAAGACCTGGGGATATTGCCATTCTTCGAACAAGTGTTTGTCTCTGCGGAAATTGGCTACAGCAAACCAGACCCGCAAATTTTCAAAGAAGTGGAAACTGCCTTGAAATTACCCGCTTCCGCCCTGCTTCACGTCGGAGACGATCCAGTTCTTGATGAAGAAGCCGCCCGCAAGGCAGGATGGAGGTCCATTTTGGTGGGAGAGAAAAATGGCCCGGATTGGCGGGTGAACGATCTCGGGGAAATCCCGGACCTTCTGGCTGAGGTGACCGCATGAGCAAAGAAACGGCAATCGATCCGCTTGCTCGACTGACGGCATTGGGAAGTCCAATCGCATTGCGGCGTGAAGCAGATGGCACTTACCTCGCTTTTCTTGATTTCGATGAAATACTGGAGCTGGACGTCGATCGTCCCGAGGACTCGTTGCAGACACTGCTGACACCTCGCCCAAAGAGCGGATTGGGGTTTTCCGGTTGGGTGGGTTTCTTTTCCTATGAATTCCTTGCCGGATTGGCGGGCATGACATGTCGCGCCAATCGAGATCTTCCTTTGCCCGGTGGTTGGTTTGGCAGACCGAGGACCATACTAAGGATCAGGGGGGAACAGCTTGAGGTGGAATCGGAATCCAAACACAGAGCAAGTGAACTAGAGGATGCCCTACTCTCCAAAGCGGTCTCTCCCATGCCGGCTTCCTCCGGCAATTCGGAAGAACCCGCCTGCAACTTGGATTTCGAGTCTTATCGACGTCTTTTCCTGCAAGCCCGGGAAGAGATTCTGGATGGAAACGTCTACCAAATAAAGATTTCACAGCGTTACGAATCCCAGTCCCGCCTAAGCCCGCTGGTCGCTTTCCGCAGGTTGGAGGCAACCAATCCTTCTCCGGAATCCTTTCTACTCGACGCCGGGGGGTTTTCAATCGTCAGTTGCTCTCCCGAAACCGTCCTCTTGAAAAAAGGCGCGCAATTGATCACTCGACCCATCGGCGGCACCTATGAAAGGCCGGAAGGGAATGAGGAGGAAGGAAATCTGGCATCTTTCCTGAAAGACACAAAGGAGTTGCGCGAACATAACATGCTGATCGACTTGGAGCGCAACGATCTCTCTGCGGTGTGCCTTCCGGGATCGGTCAAAATAAAATGTTTCCGCGAAGTGGAAACCTACGCCCACCTTCACCATCTGGTCTCCACCATAGAAGGCCGGCTGAAACCAGGCGTCGAATTGCCTGAAATTTTTCGAGCCATGCTGCCCGGTGGCACCATCAGCGGATGCCCGAAATTTCGGGCCATGGAACTGATCGACTCCCTCGAGCCTTGCTTCAGGGGACCGTACACAGGCTCATTCGGGACGATCGAGGACAATGGCGATCTTCGCCTCAACCTGATCATACGAGCCATCGTGACAACCGGTGGAAGCAGTTACGCGCAAGCCGGCGGAGGCATCGTGGTGGATTCCACTCCCGAATACGAACGCAATGAAAACCTAATAAAGGCAAAGGCCTTGCTGGATGCGCTGCGATGATTCTTCTGATCGATCACAAAGACTCCTTCACCCGCAACTTGGAACATCTCCTGAGCGAATTCGGGGAAGTTCGCGTAGTGGACAGAAAGGAAGCCTCTCCGCTCGCAGAGGAAGAGGAAACGCGCATGCTGGCCCTGTCTCCGGGACCGGGCACACCGGCTGATTACCCGGAAACCAAGGCAATTTATCAAAACTGGCGTGGACGTAAGCCCATTCTTGGGGTCTGCCTGGGCTTTCAGCTCATGCTTGAGGAGGAAGGCGCTCGCACGAGGAGACAGGACACCGTGCTGCATGGAGCGCGTACCCCCATTTCGCTGGAAAGCGGAACTCACACCTATGGCGGGCTTTCGGAACCTTTTTACGTCGGCCGGTATCATTCTCTTCAAATTGCTCCCCCCAGCCTACCCGACTCGATGCAGGTCACTGCCTGGGACCAACATCGCAGAGTGCCATTGTCCTTTGAGAATCTTGACCTTAGGCTCTTTGGCTTTCAATACCATCCGGAATCCTTCTTGACTGATCATGGCCGCGAACTCATCGGAAACATCCTCTCAACTTGCTTGGGATAAGGACTTGGTCGCCATATCCTGCGTGAACCCATGGGGGGCTCCCGGGGCTTACACCACCCTGCGTCTGGACAGCAAGGGAGGCTACCCTCTTTTTCTCGAGGACCATTTGTCGCGCCTGCAAAACTGCCTTGCTCGTCTGGAGGTGACTTGTCCCTTCGAAATCGACCTGATTCGAGACAAAATCCAGTCTGTCGCGGCCTTGCGAGCGGAGGATAAGCCCTGCTTACTTCGGGTTTCCGTTCTGGAGGATCGTTTGCAATTGGAAACTCGCGACCTCCCATTCAGCGGGAATTGGATGGAAGGACGCCTGCTTCCTTACGTTCGCAAAAACCCAGAGGCAAAATCACTCGACAACCAGTTATTCGATCATGTCACACAACTCAACCGAGCGAGTGAGGAGGCCCTGTTGCTGGCTCCCGACGGGCAACTCGGAGAAGGATCTACCTCCAACCTGATATTCGTCCAAGGCGATGTCCTGGTCTCTCCCGAAACAAATGTTCTTCCTGGCATTACCTTGGCCAAGTTGCTTCCTGCCTTAGCCGAGAAATACAAGGTGGTTCGCCGTCCCGTTTACTTGAAGGAACTGGCCGAATTCACTGAAATCCTCGCCACCGGATCAGGAAAAGAATTGGTCGGATTTGCCCGCATAGCCGAAGTGGGTTGGCGAGCAAGACAAGAGAGCGTCCTGACCACTGCCGTCAAACTGTATGGCGAAATAAAAAGCCGGTATCTATCCTCTCACGATGCCTGAATACAGCTTCAACGGCAACCAGTTCGAATTGGGATTTCCGGCCGTAATGGGCATTCTCAACGCAACCCCCGATTCCTTCAGCGACGGAGGATTGCACCTCGATCCGAAAGAGGCAGTGGCCCGGGTCCAGGAAATGGCGGAAGAAGGCGCAGCCATCATCGATTTGGGAGGAGAAAGCACGCGCCCCGGAAGCGAACCTGTCTCGATCGAGGAGGAACTTAAGCGCGTGCTACCTATCCTGGAAGCGTTGCCCAAGGGCGAGTTCATGATCTCCATCGACAGCCGCAACCTCGAAACCCAGCGCGCCGCGCTCGAGGGCGGGGCTCACCTCGTGAACGACGTTTCAGGAGGAACGGAGGAAGTGTATGACCTTGCCGAGGAATTCCAGGCCGGCCTCATCCTGATGCACGCCCAAGGGGACCCCAAGAATATGCAGAACAATCCGAGCTACGAGGAAGTAGTGACAGAGGTGAAGGCATTCTTCGATGCCAAGAAGGGTTCCCTCCGCCAACGTGACTTGCCCAAGGTTTGGATAGATCCCGGCATCGGCTTCGGCAAAACCACCGAGCATAACCTGGAGCTCATGCGGAACCTGAATCACCTCGCCGACCCGGACTGGGGCATCCTGCTCGGATCTTCTCGCAAGTCATGGATCGGACAACTCTGCGGAGCTCCCGTGGACCAACGTCTCGGTGGGTCCCTTGCATCTGCCATCCATGCAGTTTCCTGCGGGGCGGAGATCATTCGAGCGCACGACGTGCGCGAAACCGTTCAAGCTATTGCGGTAGGCCAAGCGTTGACCGGAGAATCAAAACCTGAAGAATCAAGCCGAAATGGGTAAGATCACCTTGGATGGCATAGAAGTGGTGGCCAAGATAGGCCTCCTCGAAGAAGAGCAAAAGGCGCCGCAGGACCTTCTTGTCTCGCTTTCGCTCGAGTGTGACTTCGAACAGGTGTCTATCTCCGATGATTTATCGGAAGGGGTGGATTATCGTGAAGTAATCGAGACGGTGAAGAGATTCGCTCTGGAGTACGAAGGAAAGACTCTCGAGCGCTTCGCGGAACAACTGGCCGATCAATTGATGGAAGGTTTCTCCATACAACGTCTTCACCTGCAGGTGGACAAGCCACGCTACACCAGGCGGCTCGGCTTGAAGGAGATTAGAGTCGAGGTTGAGCGCTAAAGCCTTCATCGGACTAGGAGGAAATCTCGGCGACGTCCGGGCTACTTTCAAGCGGGCCTTGAAGAAATTAGAAGGCTTCGCCCAAGTGGAAAAGGTATCCTCCCTTTACCGCTCCAAGCATTATGGCTTCGGCGACCAGCCAGACTTCCTCAATGCCGCTGCCCTGATCACCACCGAATTGGAGCCCTTGCCGTTACTGGCGGAACTGCAAGAAATCGAGAATGAACTGGGGAAAAGAGTGATCCGGGAAAATGGCCCGCGGGCAATCGACCTGGACCTCCTTTTATACGGAGACCTTGTGATCAAGGGGGACGCACTGGAAGTCCCCCACCCCGGGATACCCGAGCGCGACTTCGTGCTCCTGCCGCTAGCCGAACTGGATGCCGATTTTCGTCATCCGGGGCTTAATCGCAGCATGAGGCAACTAAAGTCCGAATGCCCCGGAGGATACGTAATGCGAAAAGAAGAAAGCGCTATTCCTCCGTCGGGAGGGTAATGCGAGTCACTCGTTTGTTGTTGTCGGCGTCGGCGTCGACGTGATTTTCCATGGACAATTGGGATGCTATGCGTGTGCCTTCGGGGTCCTTGGCATTCTTGGCCGAAAGCTGCAATTCTTGGCTTTTGACTTCCCCCACTCCCAAATTGGAAAACTTCAAGGCCTTGCTTACTTCCCCGAACTCTATCTTCAAGGTAGCTTGGTCAACCCACTCCGTGCCTTGGTTCTGGATGGACACCAAAAACGGTGTGTCGCCTTCGCTTCCGAAGTTGTCTGGATCGAAGTAATAGCCAGTGATGGCAACGTCGTAAGTGCCCTTCTCATTCCTTCCCACAACCCGGCCCAAGTCTAGAATGCCTTTTCCGACGTAAACATCCTCACCGGGCATGACGTCATCGTTGGCATGGGTGTAGAGAAGTTCGGGCAAACGTTCTCTGGGCATTGCCTGATTTTCGGATATCAACCCAGCCAGAGCTCCTGCCACGAACGGGGTAGCCGCGGAGGTTCCGCTAAAGGAAACAAGCCCCTCCTCCGACCACGCCGCGTGTACTCCGGTACCGGGGGCGCCAATATCGACCCCGGCGCCATAATTGGAAAAGCTGGCCTGAGTACCTTTGGCATCAATCGCCGTGACTCCGATGACCCCATTGTAGCGAGCTGGAAAAGTAACCCCTTGTTTGCCATCATTGCCGACAGAGGCGACTACGAGAACGTTATTCTGCTGGGCATATTGAATGGCTTCCTCGAGTACAAAGCTATTGCCGTCGGTGCCCAAGCTCAAGTTGATGACGTCCGCTCCCCTGTCCACCGACTCGATGATTCCCTTAGCCACGGTATAGCCATCGCCAACCCCTTCGTCGTTCAACCCCCGCACACTTAAAATTTCCGCCTTGGGCGCGAGACCACCTATTTGATCGGGATTTCCAGCTATAATGGAAGCCACCGCGGTGCCATGACCATCATAGGAGGCTTCATCGGTCTCACCCTCAACCAAATTCAGGCTGGTTCCCTTGACGCCCTCGAGGGTCGGATGAGAAAAATCCACTCCGGTGTCGAGAACCGCCACCAGTACGCCTGCCCCCCAATTCGAGCGGTCGCCCGGAGCATCCAGCCAATCCACTGCCTTGGGACCGAAAGGCGCTATTCCTCGAACGCCCTCGGTTTGCGGAATATCGGGGGCGATGACCGGATAGTTGGGTTCCGGCTCGCTGTCATCGGGCAGGAGTTGGAATAATTTGCGGGCTTGGCTTCCACTGGCCAAGCGAATTCGGAGCATGCGAAGTTGGGCCAAGTTGTCCTCCACCCGCAATCCCTGATCCGCGGCGGCGGCCAGAAAGGTTCGCATGGAATCATCGTCCTGGAAGCGAACAACAATATCGCGAATGCGGAAGCTTTCGTCGAGGAGCGCGTCGAGAAAATCCTCAGATGGCTCCCATGGAGGTATTTCCTCGAGAACCCTTTTCACACGGGGCGGCGAGCGGTGGCGCAGCTTGATCTTGGTGGGCGACCGGTCTTCCTCTTCAACCAAGGTGAGGTCATCGAAACCAACCTGCCATGCCAAAAAGGTCAGGGAGGAAAGCAGTGCGGCCCATGCCCAAAATCGTCCTTTCACCTTGGCAATTTCCTCAAAAACCTCTCTCAAGTCCACTCAAAACAGGGACAATGGCGACTTCGTGGCAATCCGCTTGCGAGGATTGCAGACAAGGTTATGGTGGCTCGCTTAAGGTGAACAACCACTTTGACTTCATGATCGCCGGCCAAGGGTTAGCCGGTTGCCTGCTCGCCCGTAGATTAAGGCAAGACGGAGCTTCCTGCGTGTTGGTGGGAAAAAGCATACCAAAGGCAGCCACACCCGTGGCAGCAGGGATCATGAATCCCATTACGGGCAAGAGATTGGCCAAGTCCTGGAGAACAGAACCTTATCTGGCCGAAGCAAAGAATTTCTATCGGGTGATGGGAAAGGAATGGGGCGAAACCCTTCTTCACGAGGGTCATATCCTGCGATTCCCCCGCAACGAAAAAGAGATCGCCCTCTTCAGGAAACGAAAGGCAGACCCTCTTTATAATCCTTTTTTGGGAGCCGAATCCCCACCCTGCCACTGGACCGCAAAAGGATGGACTGACAAATTCGGCAGTTATGAGATCCGCGGGGTGAGCTGGGTCGACTTGGAAAAAGTTGCCTCGACTATTCGCCGGGAATTTCAGGAACAAAACATTTTTCGGGAAGAGTATCTGGAACACAAGGATTTGGAGATGGCAGACGATGGAATCGTATGGAAAGACCTCCACGCAACCTGCATAGTGTTTTGCGAAGGAGCCAAGGTATTGGAAAATCCTTGGTTTCAATTCCTTCCGTTTGGTCCGTCCAGAGGGGAAACCCTCGACCTGCAAGGAACCAAAGAAACCACCGACTTCATCCTCCAATCGCGGTACTGGTTACTGGCCACGGAAGATGGCTCTCTGCGGGCAGGCTCCACTTATGATCACGACGGCCTCGAGGCTGGAGCAACCTCTATGGGGCAACAGGAGATTCTCGATGGATTGGCAGGTTTCCTGAGCAATGACTTCTCGGTGATTGCTCAGCGATGCGGAATACGGCCAAGCACTCGGGATCGCTTGCCAGTCATGGGACGCCACCCGAAACATCCTCAAATCGCCTTGTTCAACGGCTTTGGTTCCAAAGGAGCCACTTGGGCTCCATCCTTGGCCAAACATTTCGCATCTCACTTGATTGAGCGAAATGAACTCGACCAAGAAGTCGATCTGTTGCGATTCAATGAAGGAAAGCCCCGATGAGAATGGTGGAAAAAGTCCATCACGCCATGATGGAGACTTTGCGCCACGGAGACATAGCCATCGACGGAACCGCCGGCAACGGCCATGACGTCGAGGTACTGGCCGGACTTGTTGGCAACTCCGGCAAGGTGCATGCCTTCGATTTGCAGGAATCCGCAATCAAAGCCACCAAGCAAAAGCTGAAGGACAGTGACTTGCTCGATCGGTGTGTCTTGCATCAGGCGGGGCACGAGAAAATGGGCGCCTTGCTGCCTCCCGCATCGCGAGGACAAGTCCGTTTCATCGTGTTCAATCTCGGGTATTTGCCCGGCGGGGACAAGTCGATCGTCACCACACCGGCGAATACCCTGGCAGCTCTCGAGATCTCCGCGGACTGGCTCCAGCCAGACGGTTTGCTCGCAGTCACGGCCTATCGAGGGCATCCCGGCGGAATGGAGGAAACCAGTCAAGTGGAACAGTTCGTGGGCAACCTGGCTGCCGAAAACTTCGATTCGTTCAAGGAGGAAACCACGGCCGAGAAATCACCCGTCACCTTCTTTGTACGCAAAGCGCAACAGACCGCGCGCTAATGTTTCAATACAACCAAGAAGAGGATTCCGCTTTCCAGACTGACGGCGATTTCGTCCGCTCGGGCAACGTTACTTTGGCATAGTTGCTTTCCCACACCCATGGATTCATCCACGAGAGGCCACTCGAAACCTTTGGAACACACTCCCCCGCAATCTCCCAGCGGAATGAGACTGACCGTTTGACCGTCCATACCCTGACAAGCGAAGGGGCATGCAGACGTCACACGATGGATGATCTCGTTATCAGAATCAAAGATCACCGATGCATGCAGAGGCAAACTGGCGGCGATCAGTAAATTGTTCAGAAAATGATCACTTCGCCCGCCCGTTCCGCCGAGGACAACGACTTCATCAGCTCCTTGAGGTTCAGGACGAGACAGCGCCTTCTGGAAATCAGTTTGTTCCTGGCCATCGATTCGAATCGTGTCGCAGGCAGGGGCTCCTTCCTTGGCAACAAAAGAATCCATGTCGCCAATCAACAAATCGGGCTCCAGTCCAGCGGCGACGCAAGCGTGCATCCCACCATCCGCGGCAATCGAGAAATCCGCTGCCTTGAATCTCCAGTTCATCAACACGGAAGCTGGAGCATCTCCCCCGAGGACTATGACCACTTTCACTCCAGAAGCCCCTTACGCAATTGATCAGGTGAAGAAGCCTCGTTGCCTATCCGAAATCGGCAGCTCGATCTTTTCCATCACTTGAAGCATATCCTCCCACACCATCCTCTTGATTTTGTCAGATCCGTTTCGAAGAACGTAGGAAGGATGAAAAGTAATCATGAGGGGGACCTTCTCGAATTCGGCCCAGTTACCGCGGACATCGCCCATTCGACGATTGGGATCATGTCCGAGCAAGCCACTTACCGCGGTCCCTCCGAGGGCCACGATGACCTTGGGTTGAACGAGCGTAATCTGAGCTTTCAGGTAAGGCAGGCAAAAGTTCATTTCATCCTGCGTCGGCGGACGATTGCCATACGGGTTGTCATGTTGGGGGCGCCAGTTCATGACATTTGCAATATAGGTTTGCTCGCGCTGCAAGCCCATGCCCGAGATGATTTTATCCAAGAGCGCTCCTGCTTTCCCGACAAATGGCTCGCCCTTCGTTTCCTCGTCTGCCCCAGGCGCTTCGCCACAAAAGAATAAATCGGCATCGGGATTACCGACACCAAAGACCACTTTGCCCTGGGGATTCAAGTTCGCCTGACAAGTGGGGCAATCAAGGACACGATCGCGCAACCATTCCATTTTACTGGCGCGGTCACCCTCGGGCAATTCGATCTCCGGCGGCGATGGCAATTCCTTCAGCGCTGGCGCGCTTGGAGGCGCGGGAGAGCTCGGCGTTGGAGGACTTGGTTCTGAGGGAAAACTTGCTGAAGTAGGTTTCTTTTCAACTGCAGTGGAGTCTCTCACCGCTGCCCGAACAAGCTCCATGGAGGATTCGAGAACGTGAACGGTGCATTCCCCCTCCGATCGCCAGCGTCGCAGCTCTTCCTCCACGGCGCGCAAATGCTCTCCCAACTGACTGCTCATGACCGGGCGTCCAATATGCTCTCGACGTATTTGGCCAAAAGGTCGAACTCCAGATTGACCAAGTCTCCCTGCTGCAGGCGATCAAAGGTCGTGACCTCTAGGGTATGAGGAATCAACCAAACAGAAAACTTGGAATCGTCTACCTCGTAAACCGTCAGCGACACGCCATCGATGGCAATGGATCCCTTGGGCACCAGATATTTCGCTGACTCGGAAGTCGCTTGCACTTCCAGGAAATAATTTTCCCCCCGTTTCTCGAAAACCGCCACCTTGGCTGCTTCATCCACGTGCCCGCTAAGAAAATGGCCGCCCAAGCGACCATTCGCAGCGAGACTCCGCTCGAGGTTCACACTATCCCCGGCTCGAAGGTTGTCAAATGAGGTGCAGGAAATGGTTTCCTCCAGCAAATCGAACCATGCCTTGGCACCCTCCAACGAGGATACGGTCAGGCAGCACCCATTCACGGCCAAGCTGTCTCCAACGGAAAGATCCGCCGCAACCAGTTTGCAAACGACAGCAAGCCGCCCGCCTTCGTGAGTCCGATCGAAAGACGAGACTTCGCCTGTTTCCTCCACAATTCCCGTGAACATATTCTTTTTTGTTATTGGCTGGAAACCGTTCATTACGCCGCGCCCTAATCGGAAGGCAACGCGAAAGAACAGTTGACCTACCTCGAGCCTTGTTCAAACGTTGGATGATCGGCTGCCGTCACCTTCACCGGCTATCCTTCCAAGACTGATGAAAATCTTCCGATTATTTACCGCCATCATTACCTTCGCCTTGCTGGCCAAAGGTCTTGCTGCCGCCGAAAAGGCTCCGGAGAAGCTTTCTCCTCTCGATACCGCGGTTCCAGACGAAAGTTTCCTCACCCTATCCCTTAGAATCGAAAAGTTGCTGGAAAAGGCGAACTACGAGAAACTGGTCAACTGGAGACCGGCCATAGCTAACAATCGCGGTATCGCGGATGGCATAAAAGCACTAGTGGCAGACCCCTCTAGCCTAGGTCTCAACCTCAAGACTCCGACACATATCTTTGCCCAAAGAAGCAATGGCAAAAACAAGGGCTTGATTCTCGGCGCGCTCTCCCTGGTGAACGATAAAGAAGTTTTGGACAATCATCTGGACTCCATTGCCAAAACATTTGGAATCGAAGCGAGGAAGAATAAAGGGTTAACCCTTAGAGCAAAGAAAGGGCTTCCATTCCTCACCGCTCAACGAGGAAACCTCTTGCTGTTCCTTTTCGCCGCCCCATCGGCCATGGATTCACCTTTGATCGAGGAACAAGACGAGGTGGCGGGTGTTTCCAATCGCCTCCAATCCCTCGCAGCTTCCATTCTGGGTCCCAAAGAAAAGGCTCCCAAACCTGATGAACTCGCTACTCACTTAAAACGCCCCTACGATCTCGCCCTTCAGTTCGACGTTGGCAATTTCGCCGACTTTGCAAAGAGCTTTGCCCCGGATGAGCAATTCGCGCGTCTTGTTGAAGCCATAGAAGTTCTTGATGGCAGCCTGTCCCTCACCGCCCTTGCAAACAACGGACGCCTCACCTTCAAACTGAATGCCTTGCCGAAGGGTCGCAAAAAGCTCTTTTCAGGCTCGGTCAGCAAGGAATTGGTCGCTCGTTTGCCCAACGGTGCCATTGGCGTTGGCGGAATCTCATTAGATCCAGTTACGCTCAAGAGACTCTTGCAAAAGATTCTCCAGAAAGAGGATGAAAAACTTGAGAGCGAGCTCGAATTATCACCAATCGATTCCATTGATGCTTTCGCTGGAGATTTGGTCTTCGCATGGAGTCAGCACCGCAAAGCGTTGCCGATCCTGACTGCGGATACGATGCCTGACTGGTCGCAAGCTCCTGCAGCATTCTTTCTGGGGGCGGAGATAGCAGACACCCGAAAGCTGGATCTTCTCTTGTCTGCCGCGAACAAAAGCAACTTGCTCGACTATGCCCTGTCCTCATCAGGCCTCAGTCTGGAGCGAAAAGAAAATCAACTGTTCATTACCACGATCGATCACCGTCGCGAAATAATCTCGGGCAAGTCATTGCATCCGTTGGGAAAGAAACACCAAGCAAGCCTCGCCAAGGGACCCTTGCTGGCTCAACTTGACCTCCGAGCCTTTGCCCGTTCCCTGCGCAAGGCCATCGTACCGCATTATGATTTCCTGATGTTCATGGACATCGTGGAGGAATTCGACAAAATANCACTNTCCGNGGATGCGGAGGGTAGCTTTCTCATGCATGTATTCATGAGAGACAAAAAGCAAAATGCGCTAGCTACCCTCGCCAAACGGTTGGAGACGGAATTCACCGACCGCCGCAACATGAACCTTTTTCGAGCCATCGCGGCAAATGACCTGCAAAGGGTGGATCAACAAATCCGTCAAGGCGCCCTCGTCAATGCACCTGACAGGTCAGGCCACACACCCATGCACTTCGCCGCCTACAGAGGCTCAGCCGGAATCTTTGAATATCTTCTTCGCAATGGAGGCGAAATCAACGTTAGAGGAAGAGACCGGGGCACGCCTCTTCACAGCGCCGTGTGGGGACGAAACGAGGAAGTGGTCAAGGTACTGCTCGAAAATGGAGCGGAAGTGAATGCCAAAAGCGATGAGGGGGAAACCCCCGTCATGACTGCTGCCTTGCGCGGCGAACTGGAGATTCTGGAAATTCTTCTCTCCCTCGCCGCCAACCCCCGGGCTCGGGACAAACACGATACCGGACCACTAGAGCTTGCGGCCGCCGGCGGCCATCGGGAAATCGTGACAAAGCTCAAATCTCTCGGTTTGAAATCCAAGTATCCTTTTCATATGGCTGCAGGACTGGGCGACAAGTATGNCGTGCAAAAGTTCATCACCTCGGGAAAACCTGTCGATGAACTCGACGGGTTCGGTGCAACGCCCCTGATCTACGCGACAATTTCAGGCAAACGTGACGTCTTCCAATATCTGCTGAACAAAAAAGCCGATCCCAAGATCGTGGCCAAGCAAGGATATACCTTGATGCATGCCGCCGCCTTTTCGAAGGATAAGAAATTACTTTCCCAGCTGATCGGCCTTGGCCTCGACGTCAATGCGCGCTTCGGAGACGAAGGGATCACCCCTACCGACGTTGCTCACGACAGCCCGGAAGCCGTTCAACTCTTGCGAATCCATGGCGGCAAAGCTAGCTGGGAACTCGGCCGGCCTTAAGCAAAGGGAGATGGCTTGAGCCTCAATCCGATTTCGCAAGAGACACCTCGTGATAGGCCAAGGCCCATTCCTTCATGTACCGCACCCGGACGGGCCGGATTCGATAAACGATCAACTCGGGGTTGTCGATGGTTCCCAGATACTTACGAAGAAGAGGGTTCTCGTCCCAAATTTCCTGCAACAAGCCAGTATCCGTCACCACCTCGGCCATCCCTGTGATACGCACCTGGTCATGTCCCTCGTCCAAATAGCATAACTCAACCTTGGGGTTACTCTCGATTTCTCCTGTTTTGTTGTAAGAACGCAGGTTCGCCACGTAGACCACAAATCCATCTGTCTTTACGGGAGAAACGGGACGGAGACGAGGTTGGTCGCCATCCATCGAGGCCAACTGAGGAAAACGAGCATCCGTCATGACTCGAAGCGCTTTTTCTCTGAGTCCCACAGGGGGAATTGAATGTTGGATTTCAGTCATGCATAAACATGTTTTCGACTACCGGGGCGACCGTCAAGGCGCTTCTCCATCGGGGAATATCCCCCTAAAAAGATTGCCCAAACTGGGGAATATTACCAATTTCGTCATTCAATGCAACTCCAACCCCTGCATGAAAACACCTCTTTCCATTGTTAACCAATGCCTTATGGAATATACTAAATTAGGCGCAGATCTTGCCTCTGTGTTTCTGTAAATTCTATTAATCGTAACCAACAAAACAAAAACAACATGAAGAAACTACTAGGATTCTTACTAGCGGCAACTTTCCTGGGATTGAGTTCCCTGTCATTTGCTGAATCGCCGCCAGTCAAAAAAATGACTCCCGAGCAAATTGCGATTCTGGCAAGGACCATGAAGCCGGACGAGTTCAAGCAGTTAATGGATGCTCTCAAGCAAGTGGGTGGCCTTCCCGATGGAGTTGACGCAACCACCGGCAAGCCCAAACCCAAGCCTGAGGTAAAGCCTGCTCCAATCGACAAAACTCAGTACGGACTGTGGCTCGACAAGGAAGGGTATGTCATTCCTGGGCCAAAAATTAAGAATTACATCGACCAAGACCGAGATGGCACGGATGATCGATTCCAGGCAAGGCCCGGAGCGCCCGCAGGCAAACCGCGCCCCGAAAAGCCCGATGGCGGGGACAAGCCAGGAACCGGCGGTCCTGATCCCAAACCGGAAAAGCCCGGCCAAGGTGGTGGAAAGCCCGGCGGACAATTAGGTGGCGGAGAGCGTCCAAAGCCTCCTGCTCCGATCCGTCCCACACTTCCTCCTAAAAAGCCTCTTCCGGAAGAATTGAAGACCAAGATGGATTCCTACAAGGAAACCCAAGACGTTCTTCGCGGCGAGCTGAAGGCAAAGATCGAAGCTCTCGGCGATGATGCCACCAGAGAAGACGTCAAAAAGGCAGCGGAAGCCTTCAAGGCAGATAACCAAGACCGCATCGACGCTCAAATTGCAGTGGCCAAGGAAATTCACGAAAGTTTGAAGGCAAATCGTCCCAAGCACGACAAGGGAGATCGTCCCGAGCCTCCTGCCGCGGTTAAGGAAAAAGCCGACGCCATGAAAGATATCCATCAACTCTTGGGCAAGGCCAGGCACGACCTGCACCAAGCCTTGAAAAATGCCAGCAAGGAAGAGCGTGAAGCCATGATTGCTGCTTTCAGGGAAGCCCAAAAGGATCATCACCAACAATTGAAACAAGCCAAGAAGGCGCTCCGCGAAGCCATTCGCGACAATGCCCAGACCGGCGATCGCCGTTCAGAAGACTGAGATTCTTCCTGACGAGCAAATAATACTTCCATTGGCGGGTCACCATAACGGTGGCCCGCCTTTTTTGCATAGACCTTGAAGGCGCAACCTGAAAAGGGCCACGGCAATGCTTGAATACGTCAGTTTTTTCAGGCATTCATCGTAATAACTCTCATTGGCATGCGCGATTTTTATAATAGGATTCCAGGGCTCAGCCTGTTTTCGTTCATTCTGTTGGTCCCTGCATCATCTTGGGGACAAACCACCGTATCCGAGGATGAAATGCTCGACCAACTGCTGTTCGGCGACAACCTCCCGTCCCTGGACATGGAGCCCGAGAAACCGGAGGCAATCGATCCCATGATCAACGAAGTGCAAACCGTGATCGGGGAATATCTAGTCGGCTTGCCTCGCTGGGAAAAAGATTTCGGAGCCCGCATGGATCTAGGCTGGGCAGACAATGTCTTGCTATCCCCATTTGAAAAAGATGCCAGTGGTTTCCTCAAGACTAGCATCGATGCCTTTCTGCACCGCCCCAAGGATGAGAACGGATTCCAGACCTATCTTTATGCATTCGGTGAATTCACCGCCTACTCGGACGTAAAAGGAATGAACGATTCGAGCCTTTTCATGATACAAGACGAACTTGGGTGGATGGGCGCGAATCAAAACGAAATAGGATTGCAGCTGAAATACACCTACTACGATCAAGTGTATGACGCCTCTTTCAATGAATTCGATAAAGCTTCGTCAAAAGTGCAAGCCAACCAGTTCGAAATACGCCCCTTCCTCCGTGCTCCGGCAACGGAAAACATAGACCTCGGAGCCGAAGTTGCCTTGCTTGGAGTGATATACCGTGACCCCTCGGAAGATAACCTTGAAACGCAGACGCGTTTTTTCCTGAACAAAGGGTACGGATTTGGCTCCAAGCTAGAAGTGGACCTGACAGGCGCTCGGCGAGAGTACGACAATCGAGAATTGAGAGATCGCAATGGTCTCCCCATGGGAGGCACGTTTAAACGTTGGTCTCTTGGTGGTGGCGTGAACTGGACCCATACCCTCGGGACCAGAAAGATTTGGCAAATAAAGGCTAATGGAGACTTCAAAGGCATCATGGACGATGGTCCGGGGTATTACGATTACAACCTGATTCGCGGCGATTTTTCCATCGCTCGGCGAGGCGTGAAATGGAAAACAAGTTTGGGACTGGGATTATCCAAATACAACTACAAGACCCAATTGGGGGACGACGGCCAAAACACATTGTATCGTTCATCCATTGAAACGAGTTTGTCATTGGAACGCGCCTTCGGCAAGAACTGGACTGGCTTTCTGGAATGGCGGCGAGAACAGGACTCCTCCAACGCACGGGGTTATGAATACAACGCGAGCACCTTCAGTATCGGAGGAGACCGTTCCCTGTGAACGATCGGACAAACAGCGAAATGGCCGCGCCTATCGGTCGTTTCGCCATGATTTTGGTTTCGCTGGCAGTACTGTTGACTTTCGGCTTAATAGTAGGATCGGTAACTTGGCAGCAGCGAGATGAAATCCAAAATCGCATTCTCGATCGGGCCGCCCGGTCTCTCGAGCAAATCGTCACCAGCGAGTATCGCAGAGCGGAGGATGTCGCCCTTCTCGAAAATGCCGAACTAATCGAGATGGATCTCATCGACTTGACCGTTTCCTCCGAACAGGTAATTGACGAAATCGGGCTCTGGTGCCTGGAACTGCCCAACGTGAAAGCCATTGCGTTCCATGATCCCGAAGGCTTGTTGCGGCATGCGCTGCCCAATACCGATGACCAAAGCAAACTAGACGACTATTTGCTTAATGAATTAGTACAAGGAGAACCAAAAGCAACTTGGCTACAAGAATCATCACCTGACTTGAAGGTGTTCATGGCTTTTATTCCCGAAGACGGATCATTGCCCACCGGTTACGCCAGCTTCCTGCTCGATGGCACCGAGGTGGTGGAGGAAATCACTGCTCTGGACGATGATTTGCTGAAGCAGGCGGGCGCTGCCTTTGGAACCGGAGGTATTTTGATTACGGCCATCTTGTGGATTTTCTTCCACAAACTACGCCGATCGAGCCAAATGCTGGCCGAAAGAAGCCGAAAACTGGCGAAGGCAAATGAGAAATTAGTCCTCGCCAGCAAGTCAGCTGCGCTCGGTTCCGTCTCAGCCCACCTCATGCACGGATTGAAAAACCCTCTCGCCGGTCTCCATGAATTCGTGAAAGACAAAGAGGCCAATGATCCCGCTGATGAAGAAATTCGGCTTGTATCCCAAGCCGCCAGATCCATGCAGGCCATGGTCGAAGAGGCATTACAGGTCCTGCAGGAACATCGCACGGAAGGCGTTTCATACGCCTTCACCACGAAGGAGGCTCTGGATATCTTGGAAAAACGCCTTGCGCCATTGGCGGAAAGCAAAGGAGTTACCCTGAAGATGCCGGATATCGTTCCCGAGGCATCCATTGACAACATGCAAGCAAACCTGCTTGTCCTCGCCTTGTTTAACTTGGGACAAAACGCCATAGAAGTCACCGCTGAAAAAGGAGACGTTACCTTTGGGTGCGACCTGGAAGCAGAAAACAAACTTGCCTTCCGGGTGAGTGACGATGGTCCCGGCTTACCCGAATCCATGCTGGACGCCCCTTTTGCTCCGCGTCCCAGCAACAAGCAGGGGGGGACTGGCGTAGGACTGGCTATCTCCCAACAGTTGGCCGATCTTGCCGGCGCTCAACTTTCCCTTGAAAGCAGTGGTAAAGATGGTGCCTGTTTCCTGCTACTGGCCTCGCTGGAAGGAAAGCAAAGCGATAGTTGACGATTCCATGCAACTTGTGGCAATAATAGACAAGGTGACAAGAGAAAGCCCAGCGTCCAAGATGCCCTCGAAAACCTATGGAGTTTTCTGCAAGGGAAAATGCATGAAGGCCATTGCCTTCGGCTTGGGCGCTTTGACTTGGAGCTCATTTAACCTGCAAGCCCAATTGCAAACCGAGAGTTGGGGATGGACCTATCAAACCAATGGAAACATATACTCCTCACCCGCGGTCGACTCCAATGGAAACATCTACTTTGGTTCCGGAGACAACAAACTGTATGCCCTTGAAAACAATGGTAGCCTGAAGTGGACTTTTGACGAAGCGACTGACTGGATCGACTCCTCTCCGGCGATCGGAGATGATGGCACCGTTTACGTAGGATCCTGGGACAACAAGCTGTATGCCATCGATTCAGCCGATGGCACCAGCAAATGGTCCTTTGAAACCGGCAGCGCAGTGACTGCTTCGCCCGCAATTGGGGCAGACGGCACGATCTACTTTGGTTCCAGCGACTACTTCTTCTATGCCTTGGAATCGAATGGCTCCCAGAAATGGTCCTACTTCGTGGGTGACGAAATCAACTCCTCGCCAGCCATAGGAGAAGATGGCTCCATATATTTCGGGGCCAATGACGGAGACTTTTACGCCATCGATGAAAACGGTACTCTCAAGTGGACCTATACCGTGCCAGACACCGTAGCTGACACCAACAACACCATCCTGTCCTCGCCCGCCCTCGACATCTCTGGCAAAATATACTTTGGCTGCAAGAACGGTTTCCTGTACTCGCTCACTGACAATGGTTCCAGCGCCAGCCTGAACTGGTCCTTCGAAACGACTGATGCCATCGATTCCTCTCCTGTCTTCGGCCCCGAGGGCAACTTATACTTCATATCGAGGGACGGATACCTGCGGGCGTTGGATTCAAGTGGAGGCGTTGAATATTGGAGCGCAGCGGTTGGTGACGTATTCTATTCAACCCCTGCAGTGGATACTCAGGGAAACGTTTATTTGGTGGCTTACGTCGGAGGGGGCAGCAACGTCGCGGCTGTATATGAATCCAATGGCACGCTGTCCTGGACAAGCACCTCAGCTAGCATCACGGTGGGCGGAGTGGTGGACTCGTCCCTCACCCTGACTTCAAACGGATACCTCTTGTTCGGCTCCTTTGATGATAAGCTGTATTCGATAAACATGGGATATGGACTAGCCGAAAGCGATTGGCCCAAATTTCATCGAAACCTTGCCGCGGATGGCAGTTGGCCATCCTATTACGTCGACTCCAATGCATCACCAGCTGCCGGAGGAACCGTGACCGGCGGAGGAACCTACAACCAAGGCGCATCCGTCACCCTGACTGCAAATGCGGCAACGGGGTACGACTTCACATCATGGTCCGGAGATGCAAATGGCAACTCCGCAAGCTATACTTTCGCCACGCTAGCCGGAAACAAGGCAGCCACCGCCAATTTCACATTGAGACAATACGCCCTCGGGCTCTCGGCAGGAACCGGAGGCAGCGTGTCCGGGGCAGGAACTTATGACCACGGCACCACCGTGAGCATCACCGCGACGCCAAGCACCGGATACGATTTCTCCGGTTGGACAGGCGCCAGCGTGACTGATTCAACTGCAGCCAATACAACGATCACCTTGACCGAAGTCCAAAACCTAACGGCCAACTTCGTGTTGAAAGAATATACATTGACCGTCAGCAGCGGCACTGGAGGCTCCGCTTCAGGGGAAGGAAACTTCACCCATGGAACCACCACCAGTATCACGGCCAACCCGTCCACCGGATACCACTTCGTGAACTGGTCAGGAGAAAGCGTGACTGATGCAAATGCGGCGTCCACCACCATCATCATGGATCAAAACCGCAGCGTAACGGCAAACTTCGCCATTGATGAACACGTACTGACGCTGAACGCGGGCACGGGAGGAAACGTCTCCGGAGCCGGCACCTTCGACTATGGAACAAACGCATCTATTGCCGCCTCACCGTCCACGGGATACTCGTTCGACTACTGGACTGGCGCAGGAGTGTCTTCGACCAGCTCGGCAAACACAACCGTTGCAATGACTGCAGACCGAAACGTTTCCGCGGTTTTCGCCCTTAACCAATACATCTTGTCAGTGACTGCAGGAAGCGGTGGTTCCGTTCTCGGCGCAGGCACCTATGCCCACGGTGCGGATGCATCTATCTCCGCATCACCGGAAACAGGCTATCATTTCGTGAACTGGAGCGGCGACACCGTTGCCAATGCGAATTCCGCAGCCACCACCATCACCATGGAACAAAACAACAGCGTGACGGCGAACTTCGCCATCGATGAACACGTATTGACGCTAAACACAGGATCCGGTGGTTCCGTTTCAGGCGCGGGAACCTTCAATTACGGCACGGATGCCAGCATAACGGCGACTCCTGAAGCAGGCTATCAATTCGTTGCCTGGACCGGTGCCGGCGCAACTGACTCCACGGCCGCCACCACCACGGTCTCGATGACCAGTGACCGGAACGTAACGGCCAGCTTCGCCATCATTCAATACACTCTCTCAGCGGACGCAAATGGCAGTGGTTCCGTCAGCGGCGCCGGAACCTATGACCATGGCACCGTCGCCTCCATAACAGCAACCGCCGACACTGGCCATCACTTCGTCAACTGGACCGGTGACACCGTGGCCAACGCAAACGCCGCATCGACCACCATCACCTTGACCGCAGACTCAAAGGTCACGGCTAACTTTGAGGCAGACACTCATCAACTGGTCGTGAATGCAGGCTCCAATGGATCTGTTTCCGGCGATGGAAATTACAGTTATGGAACCAACGCCTCGATCACTGCCACGGCAAATTCGGGCTTTTACTTCACTGGATGGACCGGCGATGGGGTCGCCGACGCCAATTCATCATCGACCACCGTTTCGATGACAGAGGATCGCAACGTCACAGCTAGCTTCGCCCAAGTGCCTATCAATGAATATGTCCTCCAAACCTTTGCCAACCCAGAAGGTTCCGGATCCACTAGTGGCGGAGGTACCTACACCGAGAACTCCAGCGTAACCCTGACCGCGACCGCAGCAAGTGGACACCAATTTCTGGGATGGAGCGCTTCCGGGGGCACTCTCGGTTCGCCTCTTTCGGCAACCGCTGCAACCGTCACCTTGGATCAAAGTTCAGACATCAATGCCACAGCCCATTTCGCTACCCTCAACCAACGGCTCGAGTTTAATGCCACAGCCGGTGGAACAACCACAGGCGAGGGAAACTATACACTCGGTGAAAGCGTATCCATCTCGGCGACCGCGGACACTGGCTACACCTTCACGGGATGGGAAACCAACGGCACCATGGACTTCCTGGTGACAACCGCCGCTCGCCAATATGATGGCTCGGCCAACGCCTATTATCTAGATGGCAGGGAAAGCCCTCCCCTTACTTTGGTGCGCGGGATGGTCTACCAGTTCATCCTCGATGGCACAACCACCGCCAATCACCCCTTTTATTTCAGCACGGACGCAGCCGGTGGCGGCAACTCCTACACCGGCGAATACACCACAGGAGTAACAAATTCTCGCGCTGCAAGCGGTACAGTCAGCATTGTGGTGGATACAAACACTCCCTCCACCTTGTATTACTATTGCGGCCATCATTCAGGAATGGGTCAAACGATCAGCGTCATCGATGCTACCGGGTTGTTGACGGATGCCAGCGCAAGCAGCGCCACCGCGACCGCCAGCGGCAGTTACCAGATCCGAGCTAATTTCACTCTCAATCAACATACCCTGACAGTTAATGCCGGGGCAAATGGCAGTGCATCGGGTAGCGGCACCTTTGATTACGGAACCAACGCAACAATCACCGCCACCCCAAGCTCGGGCTTCATTTTCTCGAGTTGGAGCGGTTCCGGGGTCGCGGATGCCAACTTGTCCGCCACCACCATTTCGATGACCGAGGACCGAAACGTCACGGCCAACTTTGAAACCGGATCCTACACACTCGTTGTTTCCGGCAGCCCATCCGAGGGTGGCTCCGTAATAGGTGGAGGCAGTTTCTCTCATGGGGAAACAGCTAACATAGCAGCCATCCCAGCCAACGGATATCTATTTTCCGGGTGGAGTGGATCCAACCTAACGGATGCCAGCTCCAGTTCCACCACAGTTACAGTGATATCCTCCCAGACCATTACAGCAAACTTCCAGCCAGCCACCGTTACCTTGGCATTGTTTAGCAATCCCACGAACGCAGGCACTCTGACCGGAGCCGGCACTTTCGACTTCGATACCAACGCCTCCATCTCGGCCACCGCCTCGACCGGTTACGTTTTCACAGGATGGAGCGGTTCCGGCATAGCCGAAAGCAATTCTTCCTCCACGACCGTTTCCTTGACAGAGGATCGGAACGTCACCGCCAACTTTGAAATTGCCTCCCACACCTTGACCGTTGCAACTCAGGCCGAAGGAGGCGGAACCGTCTCGGGAGGCGGCACTTTCTCTCATGGCAACACTGCCAGTATAACGGCAACTCCCCAAACTGGTTATGTTTTCTCTGGCTGGAGTGGATCCGGCATAACCGATGTCACCGCCAGTTCAACCACCGTCGAGGTCAACGCATCCCAAACTGTTACGGCGTCTTTTGCGGCAGCCTCCTATTCCGTTACCGTGCAAGGCGATCAAGCCAACGCAGGAACCTTCTCGGGAGCGGGAACTTATCTTCATGGAACCACTGCAGAATTAAATGCAACGGCCGCTCATGGCTACGCTTTCTCGCACTGGAGCGGCCTTTTCCTAACCGACTACAATTCAACTAGCATTTCCCTTACTATTACGGAAAACGTCGATCTGACCGCTCATTTCGTCGCTCATTCCGACTCGGGGGAACTTCACTACGAACTAAACGCCACCGAACTCGAAGCAGGCTGGAAAGAAAGCAATTGGTTTGGTTTCTTTCACCAAGCCGACGACAACTGGGCCTACCATTATGACTTCGGTTGGATATACGTCGATCAAGTGGCCGACGGCGGGTTTTGGTACTGGGATGACATGATGGATTGGCTATGGACCAACGATCAGGTCTATCCGTCGGCTTGGAGCAAGGAAAAGAACAATTGGATTCGCTTCGCCCAGGATACTGACACCGGCATTCTGCAAACCAATCCCAACGGTCGCCTCTGGTATTATGACTACTCAGGCGACCAATGGGCTGGAGCCCTCCCCTCCTATCAGGTAACGGCAACCTCTTCAGCGTCGGAGAAAGGGAGCGTATCGGGAGGCGGAACCTTTTTGGAGGGCGAGACCGCTACACTCACCGCGACAGCGGCCAGCGGTTACGAGTTCACTGGTTGGAGCGGTGACTCCTCGAGCACATCGGCAGTCCTGAGCATAACCGTCAATTCCGCCCTCACCGTGACTGCGAACTTCAGCGCAATCACAGGGACAGGCAACGGTTCGACCACGGAAGAGACGCTCGAGAGCATATTCGGGCGCTAGTATCCCTCCGAATGACCCCGGCGAGATGATATGAAGTTGTCAGCCGGCCCAACAATCATCTGTTAACCTAACCATGAAACAAGCAAATCCCTTGAACGAGGGCGACCAAGCGCCCACCTTTTCCTTTCGCGAGGCCAACGGCGAGGAACGGTCCACGACCGATCTCGCCGGCTCTCCCTACTTGGTCTATTTTTATCCCCGTGACAACACCCCGGGCTGCACCGCCGAAGCTTGTGGATTCCGGGACCACTTGCCGTCCTTCAGCAAACTGGGCCTGACTGTAATCGGCATCAGTTGCGACTCCGAGAAATCTCACGAAAAATTTCGGTCCAAGTTCGACTTGCCCTTTCCTCTGGCTGCCGATGAATCACAGGAAATCGTCAAGGCATTCGGTGTATGGGGCGAGAAAAGCTTCATGGGGCGCAAATTCGAGGGAATTCACAGGATGTCCTTTCTGGTGGGAGCGGATGGCAAGATCGCAAAAGCTTATCACAAGGTGAAAGCCAAGGTCCATCCTGACGAAGTGCTCGAGGACGCCGAAGGTCTCTGGGGCTAGCGCTTGCAATCATCATTTGCTCGGGAGAGACAAAATGACCGAGAAGAAACAAATGGAAGATGACCGAGAAAAACCTCTCTTGATCTATGACGGGGAATGCCAGTTCTGCGTTAGCTGCATCGAGAAACTGAAGCATGACATCGGGGAAATCATAGAATATTCACCTTTGCAGGACAAAGAAAAGCGCCCAGCCAGTGTGTCGGAGAAAGATTACGAACAAGCGGTCCACTTGTTTATTCCCGGGGAAGACAGCCCAATTCGCGGTGCGGAAGCCATTTGCAGGGCATTGGCCATCGGAAAAAAACCTGTTCTACTTGCCCTCTACCAAAAAATGCCTCTGTTCGCCCGGATGTCCGAAGCCATCTACGGGATGGTGGCAAAGCGGCGCAGTTCGATCTCATTCTGCGCCAAGATACTATGGGGCAAAAGCCTGCTCCCTGATACTTATCGTTTTTCCTGTTGGCTCTTTGGCCGAGGCTTGGGGTTGGTCGCCTTGATCGCCTTCGTCTCATACTGGAGCCAAGCAAATGGCTTGGTCGGAGACGAAGGGATCATGCCGTTCCACGATCAACTGGAAAATGCCTGGAATATAAGCCAAAACAATCCGGAGGCCCCAACCAAGGAATGGATTCTGCCCACTTTGCTTTGGCTTGCTCCCGATGGAGAAAGCCTGACCCTCCTGTTTGGCTTCGGCGTAGCATTCAGCCTCTTGCTGATGGTCGGGGTTTTGCCAGCCCTCTCCGTTGCAGGGATATGGGTCTGTTATCTCTCGGTCATGGTAGTGGGCACTCCTTTCCTACACTTCCAATGGGATAATCTCCTTATGGAAACCTGTTTGCTGAGCGTATTCTTCCTGCCATGGAAAATCTTCAGCGGCCCACGCTCCACCCCTGCCCCATCGCGCCTCGGCCGGCTCTTGATCTTGCTCCTGCTATTCAAGTTGATGTTTGAGTCCGGCATCGTGAAGTTCACCTACTTCGGCCCAGGAGACACAAATGCATGGAGTGACTTCACTGCCTTGGAGTATCATTACTGGACCCAACCAATCCCCACTTGGACCAGTTGGTATTTCGATAGATTGCCAGACTTTCTGGACAAGATATCTCTCTGGTTCATGTATACGGCGGAACTGGTACTTCCCTTCTTTTTCTTCCTTCCGCGGAACGCGAGACGTTTGGCCTTCGCCGGACAAATCCTCCTTCAATGCGCCATCATGGCATCAGGCAATTACGGATTCTTCAACCTCCTCTCCGTTGTCCTGTGCCTACCGCTGCTCGATGATCAAATCCTGCCCCGACGCCTCCGGCACTGGATCAGCAACAACCAAGCTCAGGTGGCGGAAATGGCCTGGGCCAAGCGCTTGCGGCTAGCCGGACTAGTGCCCCTGGGCATTCTGGTGCCCTATTTGGGATCCATTTACTTGAAAAAAGATTTCGAGGGGAACAGGCCCAGTCCGGGGGAGGTTTCGGACGAACCGTCGGCATGGAGGCTAAACATCCTGCAAAAGGCTCGTCAAACACGCTCCCTGAACTCCTATGGCCTCTTTCGGGTGATGACCACGACACGTCCGGAATTGATCGTGGAGGCAAGCATGGACGGCGAAACCTGGAAACCTTACGAATTCAAGTGGAAGCCGGGTGACTTAGAGAAAGCGCCCGAATTCTTCATTCCGCACATGCCGCGACTGGATTGGCAAATGTGGTTCGAGGCATTGAACGCCGAAAACTACGCCCAACATTCCTTGTCCCAATTCCTCTACGGACGTTTCTTGACAGTCATAGCAAATGGCGGAACCAGAGATAGTTTCATGCACCTTGACACTGCTCTTGGCGCCAATGCGATATCCGAACTGCAAAGGATGAACTCCATCCAAAGGCAACAATTTCTGAGAACCTACGATTCCATGATTTCCAGCTATTTGCAGCGGTCCCTCTGGTTCGCCGAGTTTCTCGAGAAATTGGCTAATGCGGAACCCAGTGTATTGGAACTTCTCGATAAAGTTCCCTACCATGAAAAGAAGCCCCGCTTTCTTCGAGTCACCCTGTGGCAGTACAATTTCTCCTCACCTGACCAAAAGGAGGAAGGGGCTTGGTGGAGCAGGCAAAAAGTAGAAGGCTTTGACACGGCAATTGAAATTCGGGCTCCGAAATAGGACTATTTCCGTCATTTGACCAGACGATTGGCGGTTTCACTTGAATCCCCGAGCAATCGCTGACAGATGGAACACAAGTGGAAGATGTCCAACAGAAGTTCACAGGTTCGGGTATTGCCCCAACAGCCATCACTTGCCAGCCTTGCAAAAGCCAAGGACAGCTCCTGCATTTCTCGGCTAAATCAATCTGATGAAACGTTCCAACAGGCATGACGTAGTGGTGATCGGAGCCGGCTTGGCCGGTATCTGCGCTGCAGTGACGGCTGCCCGCGAAGGAGCGCTCACCGCCTTGGTCGAGGCCCGCGAACAATTAGGTGGGCGAGTCGGACCGGATGCCCGGGCCCCCTTGCTCGGAGCGGACCATTGCAATTTCGCATATGGGCGCGAGACCGGACTGATTGACGAGATAATGCTCGATCGCCTGCGCCTGGATGCCATTGGGTCCTATGAAATCTGGGACCGCGTGCTGCGCGACCTTGTCCGCCGGGAGCCTCGACTCGACCTGTTCGAGGGGGTAACCGTTACCACCGCCACCAAGAATGATCGTGGAGACCGCGTGGAATCCTTGGTCGGTCATGGCATGTTGGGTCGTTCCACGGAAAAATTCCGTGGACATACCTTCGTGGACGCAACTGGCGAAGCCAATCTGGCCAACTTGGTAGAGGCCGAAATGCTGCCCGAGGAAGAAGCAGAGGATGACCGTCTAGGCCTCTGGCGAGAAGGCAGCCGCCTCGTGACCTACCTGCAGGCGCGCAACATGGGAAAAGACGCTCCCTTTCGTCGCCCGGAATGGACAAGGATCGACTGGGAGCAAAACGAAGTGGCTCCAAGAGTGGCCTTCGCGGAAGCTTTCTTGGCCAAGCCGGAAGAAGTGCTACCTGTCGAATGGGCCGGAGAAATCCCGGAAGCGCCGCCACCCGATGCCCGGGAAATCGCCTATGCCGCCTGGGATTTCGTAAAAAACCATTCTCGTTTCAGCGAACGCTCCAGTCACTACGACTTGGCATGGATTTCATCCATACTCCAAGCCACCCCAACACGACGGGTTCGCGGAGATCACGTCCTGTCAGTGGAAGACATCGAAAAACAAACTCCTTTCCACGATGCAGTGGCCAGTGGCGGAGCCGGTTTCGCCGGCACCGACACCTTCACCACTTCCCCTCTCGGTCACGTCGAGCAACCCGGTCCATTCGCCATCCCCCTGCGGAGCCTCTATGCCAAGAAGTTGAAGAATTTATTCATTGCGGGCGGTCATGCCAGTGTATCGGCAAACGTCTCGTACAGTCTGCAGGCACCACTTACCTCAGCCAGCGTAGGGGAAGCCATCGGAGTGGCCGCTGCCAAGGCCGCCCTGTCAAACCGAGTGCCCAAAAGCCTGGCCAGAGAAGGCGATGCCGCGGCCTTGCGAGCCAGCCTGCTTCGTCGCAATCATGACGTCTGGATGGCCGCTTGTTCCGATCCCGATGACATTGCGACGGAAGCCGAAGTGGCCGTTTCCTCGGTCTTGCCCACTTGTTCCTGCGAATCAGCGAGTCGCCCCATACCCGCCTCCGACGAGGACGTCATATGTCAGTTCCCCGTGAACACGACTAGCATCGACTCGGTTTCGGTGTTGCTTGACCTGTCGGAGGATGCCGAGCTCAAAGCCACCTTGTTCGCCGGGCCAGCCAATGGCTCGACCTTTCCCGACAAAGCGCTGGCCGAGACAAAAGTAATGGCCGCTAAAGAAAAGCAACAGTGGGTGGAATTCCCCTTTGAATCGCAACCAGTCAGGCCTGGTTGGCATTTCCTTCGAATCGCGGGCAACCCAAGTATTGTCCCCCAACTTTCGGAAAATGCTCCCGTGGGGGCCATGCGCCAAGTAATGAAACGCGGTGGCATAGGACCTCGAAATCCATACACCGAGCTACAGCCCGTCCTGCCCGCGGCGCCTGGGCCAGCCTCCAGTCTCTGTTTCAAGATTCAACCGGAGCAACAGGTTTACAGTGGCGAAAACGTTATCCAGCCCGAAACTCGCCCCACGCACCTGCCTAACTTGTGGATTTCTCAGCCAACCGACTTCAAGTACCCCGAGTGGATCGAGCTGCGTTGGAACGAGCCAAAAAGAATCGGACGTGTCGAAATCGTTTTCGACGCTTCCCTCGAATATCGTTTCCCGCAACGCCCAGCGGCCAGTCCCTGGAACAAAATAACGTCCATCGTGCGCTCTTACCGCTTGCTCGCTCAAAACAACGAATCCAAGTGGGATGAACTGGCCTTTGTGACGGATAATCATCAAGGCTTTCGGGTCCATGAATTCGACCCCTTGTCGACCAAGGTACTGGAGCTGGAAATCAGAGGCACCCATGGACTCAACAGGGCCCAAGTATACGCTTTTCGCGCCTACCAAGGTTGACCGCAAATCAGATCTCCCCTAACCCTAGATTCATGAAACCAAGCCACCCCATATATCTTTTGCTAGCATCATGCCTGGTCGTTGGCATGTCCGCCAAGGAAGTGAAGACGCCAAGTCCACTCAAGGGCGCCAAGCACTTGGTATACAAGGAGGCAAGCAATTCAAAACTTCTCTTGAACGTTTTCTCCCCCAAGGGCCACGATCCAAAAAAAGACAAGCGGCCCGCCATCGTGTTCTTCTTCGGCGGTGGATGGAATGGTGGCAACCCCGCCCAATTCCAGCCTCATTGCGAATACCTGGCATCTCGTGGCATGGTTGCCATCACTGCGGATTATCGCGTCAAGTCACGCCAAGGCACCTCGCCCTTCGAATGCGTCAAAGACGGGAAGTCGGCTGTGCGCTGGATTCGCGAGAACGCCAAGAAGCTCGGCGTCGATCCAAAGCGAGTGGCAGCGGGCGGAGGCTCCGCCGGCGGACATGTCGCGGCTGCCACGGGGACGGTCCCCGGACTGGAGGAGGAAGGCGAAGACCGCTCCATTTCTTCCAAGCCAGATGCTCTCGTCCTCTTTAACCCGGTCTACGACAATGGCCCCAAGGGGTATGGCCATTCGCGGGTTGCCGCCCGATACAAGGAGATCTCACCCATGCACAACTTGGGCAAAGGTACGCCCCCCACCATAGTTTTTCTCGGAGACAAGGACAGTCTGATCCCCGTATCCACAGCCGAAGCCTACAAGAAGAAGATGGAAGACGCAGGCAGTCGCAGCGAATTGCGGATCTACGCCGGACAGCCCCACGGATTCTTCAATCAGGGCAAAAAAGGCGGATACTACCAAAAGACCGTGCTCGAGATGGACAAGTTCCTCATCTCCCTCGGCTGGCTAAAGGGCAAGCCCACGATCGAGGCGCCATGAGGGTTCTTGTCACAGCAAGCCTGCTTGCGCTCCTTCTTTCCCCGACGGTCCGTGAGGTAGCGGCAAAGCAGACCAAGACACATCCCGAGATCCAAGTGGTGGATGCCAACTGGCAGGCATCCCTACGAGACATACACGCCGTGCTCCATTCGGCCTCGAGCCAGTTATGGCCACATGCCGCCCAGCAGAAACTGAACACCATCGTGGTGAATCGCTCGGACAGTGGGCCAATCGTCCTCTTCCGGCGGGGAGACAAGGGACAATACTTCGTCAACCTGGACACCAACCAACAATTCTGGTGTCAATACGCCTTTCAGTTCTCTCACGAATTCGGGCATATCATATGCGGATACAAGGCTGGCTCGAACGACAACCAGTGGTTCGAGGAAAGCCTCTGCGAAACCGCCTCGCTATTCGCCATGCGGCGCATGACCGAAGCATGGAAAACAAAGGCTCCTTACCCCAACTGGAAAAGCTATGGCCCCCAGTTTCGCAAATACGCTCAAGATCGAATCGACGAACATCCTTGGCCAAAGCAAAAAACCATCGCCCAATGGTATCGCGAAAACGCCGACGCGCTTAGGAAAAATCCGACCAACCGACAAAAGAACACCACCGTGGCGACTCAATTGCTTCCTATCTTCGAAGAGAAACCGGAAAGATGGGCCGCCACCGCCTACTTGAACGTCGGTAAAACAAACAAATCCATAGATTTCCGGACGTATCTGGCCGACTGGCGCGCAGCCTGCCCATTGAAGAACAAGGCATTCGTCACGGAGATCGCCCGCCTCTTCGGGATGAAACTACCTTCGGGAAACCGTTGAGCCCGCCTTACTTGAAACCGCCGGCATCGTAACGAGTCCAAAAGGAGTCCGGGGGCATGAGATCCTTTCCCTTGTCGTCGAACTGCGTGCCGATTTCATTCAATCCACGCAAGCGCCGGGCTTCCTCGATGCCTTTGGTAATGCGGTTCGGACTAAAGACCAAGCGGGTCAGGCTAACGCCTTTCAGCGGAGTCAGGTCAGTCACTTTCGTTTCCCCGATATGCAACCGCTGAAGCAGATGCAGATCCTGTACCACGGATAGGTCAGCCACCGAAGTGCGGTGCAGGGTAAGACTGACGAGAGGAGCGTCCTTGAGCGGACTTATATCCGTCACGGGGGAATCATTCAACCAAAGCTGACCAATCGGAGCGCCCTTGAGCGGAGTGAGGTCATCCACTTGGGTGCCAGGCAAATAAAGGTTTCGAATGGGCATGCCCTCAAGTCCTTTCAAGGAACGCAAGCGGGCGCATTGGTTCAGCCTGAGCTCGGCGATCGGCATACCTTGAAGCGGTCGCAGGTCGGTGATTTCCGTGTTTTCGAGAAACACGGTTTCAAGCGGCATGCCACGCAGGTGACGCAGGTCTCTCAGGGGATTACCACTTAGATCGATCCCCACTAACTTAAGGCCACGAAGCGGAGCCAAGTCCTTCAATCCGCAGCCTGCCAATTCGGCGGCGAGAATGGTTGCTCCCTGCTTATGGAAAACACCTTGGCCCTGGTATTCGGGATTGGTCTTTTGCAGGGCCAACTGAATCTCCGCCTCGGCTGGCGGAAGCTTGGCCAAGTCACCGGTCGGGGCGACCTGCAACTCGGCAGGAGTCCCGGGTCCCGGATCTATTTGCGTCGGGGCGGCCGTTGAAGGCGAAAAGTTGGAATCTTCGGACGGCGGACTGGATTCAGCGGTTTTCGCGGGTTCAGCCTCGGGTCCGCAGGAAGAAAAGGTCAATAAAACGAAGGCAATAAGCCAACGTCCCATTCCTGCAATCGGGAGCGTCACTTGGCGACCACCCAAATGTTGCGATAACGCACCGGATTGCCGTGGTTCTGAAAAAAGACAGGCCCGGGCTGGGGACCTTCCCTCATCGGGGAAGCGGTGGTGGCGTGATCGCAAACTGTCTTGTCATGAATCAGCACGCCATTGTGGAGCACCGTCATGACAGCGTTATCCGTCTTCTTCCCGTCCTTGAACTTGGCCGCCGTGAAGTCGACGTCATAGGTCTGCCAGGTAAGCGGGGGGTAGCACATGTTCAACATGGGAGCCTTGGTCGAGTATATGCCGCCGCACTCGTTGTGCTTGCCCTCGAGGGCGAAGGAGTCGAGCACCTGCACCTCGTAACGGCCATGGGCGTAAAACCCGCTGTTTCCCCTGCCCTGCCCGCGGGCTGTCGGCTTATAGGGAGTACGAAATTCGATGTGTATCTTGAAATCCCCGAAAGTCGCCTTGCTGGTACATCCTTCCATCAACAAACCATCTTCCGTTTGACGGCCGCCTTTCCAGAGATCCGCTCCATGCTTCTTGCCATCAAAGAGTATCACTGCTCCCTTCGGAGGCTTGGCTCCCAGTGTCGGACTCTTGCGCACGATGCGCTTGAGTTGCCCGATCTTCTTTCCTTCCAAGGTCTGAATCTCCATGACGCCGTCCTTGATCACGCCTTGGTGCTTGTCATTTTTCAAGGTCACGGTGCCATCGTCCGCCTTGGACCCTTTGACCATTTCCTCCTTGGTCCCGTTCCAACCATCACCGGGCAATCCGCCGACGAATCCACGGGCCATGAAGTTGCCCTTGCCGAGGGCCACTACTTGGCAACCTAGTTTCTTGTCACCTTCCTCACCCTTCACGGTACCGGTGTACTCGCCTTGTATGGCGTAGTCGGCATCCACTTTGGCAGGATCGGCGGCGGCAACCTTTTCGGCATGGGAAAAGGAAACCGCAAAGGCAAACAAGGCGAGACAGGAGAGCAAACGATTCATGATGTATTTCGGTTGGGGAGATTGTTGTCTGGGAAAATTTAGATTGTCGGGAAAACGTCGCTCGCAACAAGCGCGAAATGCTTCCTCAAAGGAATTGCCTGAGGGAAGCCACCCGACCTCAACTTCAATTACCGAGCAACAACTCGAGATAGGTGCCCAACTGATTGGAGGGAATGAAACTGGTTCCTCTGCGGACTGCCAAGGCCCGGCACTTGCTGCAACAACCTGGCGGAGCCTTGTGGGACAATACCTGGTAGCGCAGCTTGGCGGGCAAACTGGTGCCGGCGGGAGCGGGATCGCAGCGCAAAGGGATGCCAGCCGGCCCGAAGGTAACGTCCCAAAGAGTTGGCGCTCTCCCCTTCCCATCATACGAACTCAAGGCCGGGTAACGGCGAGCGAAGTCCGGTATGCGGGTGGACTTGGCCCGCACCACCGCCACCTGCGGCAGAGAGGCAAGGTAATCGATGGGGTGCTTGACCTTCTTGGCATTGTAAGAACGATAAAATGCAAGGGGATCAAAACCCACCAAGTTCATGCCGTTGTATTTGCCATGGCGGTTCTTGCTAGTGAACTTGCGGCGATCGTACCATGCCTGAAAATGGTCGGTTAGCCGCAACCCGATCTCAAAATGCAAATGGGCCCGCTCCAGTGGAATGCGGTATCCACCGGAGGTATTTCCCATCCGCCCAATCGGCTGCCCCACCTTAACCGCTGACCCTACCTTCAGGGGCGCCTCCACGCGAGACAAGTGAGCATAGAGACTGTAAACGGCAGGATTAAGCTCTCGGTGCTCCAGGACCACGTATATACCATAACTACTGTCGCCTGCCCGTGGGTTGACGTGAACCACCACCCCGTTCATGGCCGCGAACACGGTGTCGAGGGGACGGTTGGATGCATCTCTCTTTATCGACTTCAGGTCAATCCCCTCATGAAACTTGAAGCCATTGTTACGGACACAACCGTAAATACCTGACTCAATGGGATTTTCCCGCGAGGTCGGCTGGACGTAGTTGCCGTAAGGTTTGCCTTGAGCGAAGGCAGGGTTGGCGGTGGGCCACGACAGCACCATGCCTTCTTTCGCAACACAAACTTGCCCAATGGCAAGAACAGCTCCCATAAAAAGGCAAAGGAAAGCCATCGGCCGAAAATCAGCGTCTTCCCTTTTTGTGCACCTCGACAATGGTACGCTCCAGTTGTTTATGCAGAAAGCGAGCATCGGCTTCCTGAAGTTGTGAGGACAGCAGCATCGGCAGCACACCATTGTCAACAGGTCCTTGGATCGGATGGTAGCCAACGGATTGCCCCTGAATGAACATGTGGATGGTTTTCCCCAAGTTGTCTCCGGTTTCCGCATGAAGGGCAAAACGCCCACGACTATCCAAATTAAACCAAAGCGAGTAAATGCGCTTCCGCTTGGCCTCGGGGAACGGATTGTCAATTTCAACCAACTGGACACCCAAGAGATTGTATTCGTCCAGAAAGGGAATGTTGTTCGACTCAATGGAGAACTTGGGGCGATACATGGCCCGAGGGTCGGGGCCACCGCCACAAGAAGATAGCAACGCCCCGCACAGAAGCACTAGCCCTGCAGTGAGCAAAATGCCTTTCAACGGTTTTCGCATTGCGGTTCCTTGTTCCACCCTCAAGCTCACGAATCGAACGGTAAGAAGATGGAAAGGCAAGTGGATTCAACAAAAGAAACCGAGATGCGCGCCACGGTAGCAGCGACGGCTGTACTCGTGATTGACCTGCAACCAGTTTTTCTGGAGGTGGTGGAAGCAGGAAAAAAACTTCGTCAGCGAAACTCTCTGCTACTGGAAACTGCGGCCTTGACCGGGATGAAAACATACCTCACCGAGCAGGTCCCCGAAAAGTTGGGAGAATTCGACGAGGAATTGCTTTCCTTGGCCCCCTCCGCTCCCCGCTTCGCAAAATCCGCTTTCTCCGCCTTTGGCGCGGAGGGACTGGAAGATGCACTGCGGACCGAGGGAATTCAGCATCTGCTTCTTGCCGGAGTGGAAACCTCTGTCTGCGTCCACCAAACCGCGCTGGATGCCTTGAGGGCCGGTTTCGCGGTGACTGCTCTCACAGATTGCCTCTCTTGCCGGCGGCCAAAAGACGGGGAATGGGCTCTCCGCTCCCTTGTGGACGCAGGTGTCCATGCCCTGCCACTCGAGACGGTTTTCTACGCCTTGTTGCGAACTGCCGAGAATCCCTTGTTCCGGGACTTCTCCAAATTGGTTCGAAAATACGACCTCTAGCAAATCAGCGCCTGGCATCATGCCATGACAACAACGGGAGCAACCGGGTCCTATTTTCCCAAAGTCTCGATGATGCTGACGATGGGAAGGAACAGGGCGATAACGATGAATCCCACGACAACCGCCAGAAAAACAATCATGATGGGCTCGATGATCGAAGTGAGCGCTGCCACCGCGTTATCGATGTCCTCGTCGTAGTTGTCGGCAATGCGGTTGAGCATGTCGGGCAATTCGCCCGTCTCCTCCCCAATCTCAACCATACTCGTTACCATGGTCGGGAAAACTTTCTCCCTGCTCATGGGTGTGGCCAATGCTTCACCGTCTCGGACCGAATCGTGCATTTTGGTCATAGCATCCGAAAAATAGCTGTTGGTAAGTGTTTCCCGCGTAATCAGCAAAGCTTGCAAAATAGGTACGCCACTATCGAGCAAAGTACCGAAGGTACGGGTAATCCGGGCCACGTTTGACTTGACGATAACGTCACCGAACTTGGGCAAGTTAATGCCCAGCCAATCAAACATGCGGGCTCCCTTCTTGGTCCGTTTCAGGCCCATGATCCCAAAGAACATCGCAACAATAACGACCAGTGCCACGATTTTCTGGTTCACGAAGAATTCACTTACCCCGATCACTATCTGCGTCGGTCCCGGCAAGGCGGCGCCTTTCAGCATGTTCTGGAAAATGCCTTGGAACTTTGGTACGACAACGACCATAAGCAGGGCCACGATCCCTACCGCCACCACCATGACGACAGATGGATAGATCATGGCAGCCTTTACCTTCTTGGCAGTCCGAATCGACTTCTCCATGAATGTGGCGACACGGTCCAAGACAACTTCGAGGACACCGCCGGCCTCACCCGCCTTGACCATGTTGCAGTACAACTTGTCGAAATATTTGGGGTGATTTGAAAGACCATCCGAAAGAGTGCCGCCGGACCGGACGTTATCCGCAACGCCTTCCAAGATCTCACGAAACTTAGGTTTCTTCTCTTGTTGCTTGATCATCACCTCCAAGCTTCGGAGAAGGGGTAAGCCAGCTTGGATAAGGGTCGCCATTTGACGAGTGAACACACAAAGATCCTCCTTGTTGGGACCACCCCCAATTTCAATATTCAGGATGCCACCCTTCTTTTTCTTTCCGCCTTTGGCAGCGCTGACGGCTTGCGCAACTTCCTCAATGGCCGTTGGCGTCAAGCCCATGGCAGTTACCTGCGCGTAGGCATCGTTTTGATCGGTGGCTTCGACGTTTCCTTGCTGAGCGGCGCCACTTTGGTCTTGTGCGGTGTACTGAAAATTGGGCATGGCTTATAGTGATGAGGGAAAATCAGGTATATTTCAAGACCTCTTCTATGGTGGTGCGTCCGTCGAAGATCGCCCGCAATCCATCATCGCGTATCGTACGGGTGCCTTCCTCGATCGCTTTGTGCTTGAGAACCAAGGTGGCAGCGCCCTCAGTGACCAGCTCCCTGATCGCGTCGGTTATGCGGATCATTTCAAAAAGGCCACAGCGTCCGCGATAACCGGTGTCGTTGCATTCAGGGCAACCACTGCCATAGTAGAATTTTCGACCTTCGAAGTCCTCGGGCTTCAATTCGAGATCCGTAATCATGTCTTTCTTGGGAACGAATTCCTCCTTGCAATCCTGACAGATGCTACGAAGCAGCCGCTGAGCGAGAACAAACTCCAGGGAAGCGGCCAAAAGGAAAGGCTCCAACCCCATGTCGAGCAAACGGGTCACAGCGCCAGCTGCGTCATTGGTGTGTAGTGTACTGAGCACGACGTGACCGGTAAGCGAAGCCTGCACGGCAATGCGGGCAGTTTCCAAGTCACGGATTTCCCCTACCATGATTTTGTCAGGGTCTTGACGGAGAAATGCTCGCAGAGCACGGGCGAAATCCAAGCCCACCTGATGATTGACTGGCACCTGCATAATGCCTTCGATTTCATACTCAACCGGATCTTCCGCAGTCAGAATCTTGGTATCCACGTCATTCACTTCGCGCAAAGCGCTGTAAAGCGTCGTCGTCTTTCCACTACCGGTAGGCCCGGTGACGATAAAAATGCCATTGGGACGGTCGACCGCATCCCGAATCTCCGTCTTGATGTCCTCAGGCAGGCCAAGTGCCTCGAGATCCAAATTCACGACCGACTTGTCAAGAACACGAAGCACCACACTTTCCCCGAACTGCGTGGGCAAGGTGGAGACCCGAAGGTCAACCGGGCGACCGGCGATAGTCAGTTTTATCCTGCCATCCTGCGGGATGCGGTGTTCCGCGATATTCAGGTCGGCGATCACCTTGATCCGGGAAATGACCGGAATGGAGAGGTTTTTGGGCGGAGGAGCCATTTCGTACAAGGCGCCGTCCACTCGATAGCGTATGCGGAATTCATCCTCGAAAGGTTCGAAGTGAATGTCGGATGCGTCCGCCTTCACTGCGGTCTGAAGCACAAGATTCACGAAACGTATGATGGGAGTGTCGGCAGCCGCTGCCGAAAGATCCTCTTCCTTAGTTTCATCAATGTCACCATAAGAGTCCGAGGCTACCTGAGTCAGCAGGTCGGCCAAAGTCGTTTCATCGGAACCATAGGTTTCCAGAATCAACTCATCGAGTTCCTCTGGGTCGCAAACCACGAGGCGGACATCCAGTTTCAAGGAGAAAGTGAGATCGTCTATTATGGAAAAATTAAAGGGATCCTTGGCCAACATGAAGATTTCAGCTTCGTTGGCACGCCAAGGGATCACTCCGTAATCACGGGCCACTGTAGGCTCAAGAAGAGCGATTGCGGCTGTTTCGGGCTGGGGCATCTCACCTTCGATGGCATCGAACCCAAGAAAGTCGGCGATCAAGCGAAACAAGGCGCCTTTGGTGACGAGTTGCGCCCTCACCACTTCATCGGCGAAGGACTTTGAGTTCTCTCTGTATTGGGGACCATAGAGAGAATCAAGCTGCTCCTGTGGCACTTCGGGAGAAGCTGACAAAATATCGTAGATTGTCGGGTTATGGTCTTCGAACATAACTATCCTTCCTCAACCGTGACTCGCAGCACCTCGTCCAAGGTAGTGATACCGGCAAGCACCTTCCGCATGCCATCCTCTCGCATGTTACGCATTCCCATTTCCCGAGCCTTTGTCCGAATTTCGACCAAAGTGGAATTACTGTAAATCTTCTCTTCCATCTCCTCGTTCACGGTAAAGAGCTCGAAAATGCCCTTTCGACCGCGAAAACCCAAACCGCCGCAGGTATCGCAACCGATCCCGTGCATGAAGGTGGCGTCGGGCGAAACTTCCGTCATGCCCATCATGGCCAATTCCGCCTTGGTGGGCTCATAGTTCGTTTTGCACTGCCCGCAGATCGAGCGAATCAATCGCTGGGCCAAGACGGCTCGCAGGGAAGCGGACACGAGGAATGGCTTTACGCCCATGTCGACAAGACGGGAAACGGCGCTGGGAGCGTCATTTGTGTGCAAGGTGCTGAACACCATGTGCCCGGTGAGAGACGCGTTGATGGCAATTTCCGCGGTTTCCAGATCCCGGATCTCACCAACCATTATAATATTGGGCGCTTGACGAAGCATGGCTCGCAGAGCAGCGGAGAAAGTCATTCCCACGTCCCGGCGAACCTGCACCTGGTTGACGCCAGTCAACTCATACTCGACGGGATCTTCCACGGTGATGATCTTGCGGTCCGGCTTATTGATAAAGTTAAGGGCCGAATACAGCGTGGTCGACTTACCGGAACCAGTGGGGCCAGTAACCAGGAAAATGCCATCCGGATAACCAATCACGTTCTCGAACACTTCCTGATCGTCGCTGAAGAAGCCGAGTTCAGGCAAACCGAGACGCAAGCTTTCCTTGTCCAGAATACGCATCACGATGCTCTCACCGTGGGCAGTGGGCAAAGAAGACACCCGAAGGTCGATGAAGCGGCCTCCTACCTTGATATTGATGCGGCCATCCTGTGGCACCCTTTTTTCGGCGATGCTCAGATCGGCCATAATTTTGAGGCGCGAAAGTATCGCGGGTTGGAGACGCTTGGGAGGTGGCTCGATCTCCAGCAGTTTGCCGTCAATTCGGTAGCGTATGCGAAATTTTTTCTCGAGGGGCTCGAGGTGTATGTCCGATGCTCTCCGCTCCAAGGCAGTCTGGATAAGCGATTGCACGTAGCGAATGATAGGCGCGTCTTCCTCGGTGACGTCATCGCCCACGTCCATCTCTGCAACACCGACAGGCTCGTCGTATTCATCGAGAAAGCCCGCCATTTGAGCTTCGGCAGACACCCCGTAATGCTCGTTGATGGCGACTATTATATCCTCTCGGGCAGCCATCTTGGGATTGACCGACTTCCCTAGGAGATGATTCAGGTTGTCGGCTTCATCCATGTCCAGAGGATTGGCCATGGCCAAGGTGATGTCGGAACCATCTACTTCGAGTGGAAAAACAGAGTATTCCTGAGCAACCGGAAGAGGCACCGATGCAAGAACGTCCTCGGGAGGCCGCACCTGCTGAAGGTCGGCCACCTCCATGTTCAGCTCCTCCGCCACAAAGGCAACCATTTCCTCCTTGGCCACGCCGGAAGCCTCCAAAAGGCGATTCAGCAGGGCAATTTCCTTGTCCGAAACCTCAGGGTCCCCAAGGACCGCGCTGCGTTGTTCTGCAATTTGCTCATCAGTCACCAAGCCTTGGCTTTGCAAGGTCTCGACCATAAATTCCTCGGTGGTATTCACTGGAGAGAATCTTGAATCGTGTTAACCGTAACAACAACAGGCGCGAGGCGAATTATTTCCCGAGGGACATCAAGAACTCCGCGTTACTCTTGGTCTTGCGGACACGCTTGATGAACATTTCCATGGCCTCCGCGGGTGGCACGCCCTTGAGCGACCGGCGCAATCCGTAGACCTTGTCGAGTTCCTCCGGATGATAGAGCAATTCTTCTTTGCGGGTACCGCTCAAGTCAAAGCTGATGGCAGGGAAAATCCTCTTGTTGACCAACTCCCGGTCGAGGTGGAGTTCCATGTTCCCCGTACCCTTGAATTCTTCGAAAATAACCTCGTCCATCTTGCTGCCAGTTTCCACCAAGGCAGTAGCCAAAATGGAGAGACTGCCCCCGCCCTCGATGTTTCGAGCTGAACCAAAGAATCTCTTGGGGCGTTGCAAGGCATTGGCCTCTACGCCACCGGACAGAATTTTTCCGCTGTTAGGCATGGTGGTATTGTAGCCACGGGCCATTCTGGTAATGGAATCGAGCAAAATCACGACGTGCTTGCCCACTTCCACCATGCGGCGAGCCCGCTCAATGACGATTTCAGTCGCGTGAACGTGGCTTTCGGCCCGCTCGTCGAAGGTGGAACTGATAACTTCGGCCCCTTCGATCTGGCGCTTGAAGTCAGTTACCTCCTCGGGGCGTTCGTCGATCAGCAAGATGATAAGATGAGTATCCGGATTGTTTTCCCGGATAGCATGGGCAATGCCCTGCAACAAGACGGTCTTTCCGGTGCGGGGCTGAGCCACGATCAGGCCACGTTGACCAAAGCCTATCGGAGAAACCAAATCCACCACGCGCATCGAAACGTTATCCCATTCCACGTCCGCCTTTGTCTCCATGAACATACGCTCAAGGGGATAGTAAGGAATTAATTCGGTGAAGGGAACGGTTCTGGATGCGGCCTCCGGCTTGTCCCCCATGATGGATCGTACGCGCACGGCAACGGGGCATGTCGCGCCCTCCGCCTTGGGCAAAATCAAGGCTTCCACTTCGTGTCCGGTCTGCAAACCGAATTTCTTAACCAAGGCAGGGGGAACAAAGACACTTTGCGACTTGATGCGGTAGCTGTCCTTGGCTTGAAGCAACAAGCCGTGACCTTCTTCCATTAACTCAAGCACTCCGGTTACCTTGACCGGCACATTGTTTTCGGCGGCGCGATCCAAGATGGCGTCGAGCACCTCCTCGCGGATCGGGGCCGTACCCAGTTCCACCTCTAGGGCAACCGCTTGCTCCTTCAACTCCTGAAGGTCGAGGGCATAGAGCGCGGCGAAATCAATTTCATCGCCTCCCTTGCCTTCGGCCCGAACGGCAAATTCCTCGAGAGCATCGGGGTCGCTCAAGGCCTCGAACTCAAGCAACGTACCGAGGACAAGGGGACGCTTTTCCTCGAAATCCATGGGAGGCCGCTTGCCTCTCCTGCCGCCTTGGCGCTTCTTCCTTTGCTGATGCTTTTGCTTTCGGTTGTGCTGCTGTTTGTTGCGATTCCTCTGCTGATTCTTGTGCGGGTGATTCCTTCCCCCGCCTCCCTTGTTACCTTGGCGTTGCTTATCTCCATCGGTTTCATCCTCGCCAGACGGCTTTGACTGCTTCGTTTCCGCTGCGGGGGAAGACTTGGCATCGCTTTCGGTCAGTACCTGCACCGGATCATCGTTCGACTCGGGCTCCTTCGGGCCATTGTCTTTGGCCGCAGGAGCTTCAGCTTCTTGCGATGCGTTGGTGTCTTCGACGGATGGATTGGCTTCATCCTCTGGGGACGAGTCTTTGGGTCTGCCTCTTGTTCTCATGGCAAATAAGATAAGGTATTGGGTAAAAAAATCCTGAATGAAACAGGGTTATGCTTTGGAAAGCTTTTCTAAAAACTGGTCCACTTGGGCCTCGAGGTGCGAGAGGTCTCCGTCATTGAGCAAGGCGGTATCCGCCTTGTCTGCCTTTTCACGGGCAGGCATTTGAGCTGCGATACGGGCACTGGCTTCCTCGTTGTTCATGCCTTGGGCTATCAATCTTTCATGTTGTATGTTCGGACTACAAAACACGGAGACAACGCATGAAAAGAGAGATTCCAAGTGTTTCTCGAAGAGCAGGGGAATTTCGACGACATGGCGAGTTCCAGCCGATCGAGACACTTGGGAAAACCATTCCGCGCGAACCAGAGGATGAATCAATTGCTCCAGCCAACTCCGTTTGGAAGAATGGCTGAATACTACCGCCGCGAGTTTCCTTTTGTCAACCCCTCCTTCAGGCAAAACGACTTCCGAACCAAACTCCTTTCGGATGGCAGCGATGACCTTCGAGTCTTTGGCCAGCAGGTCGGAGACGATGGCATCTGCAGAGTGGGTTTCCCAACCGCGGGCTTGAAAGAACCCGAGCACGGTCGACTTGCCGCAAGCTATGCCACCGGTCAAACCAACCACCAGCTTCTCGTCTGCCCAAGGTGTTTCCATGAATCCAGGAAATCACAAAGTGATTCCAAATTTGGTCAACGACTTGGTCATGCCAAGGTAAAGACCGCCCGTCATGAGAATGCAGACCAACAAGGCCAAATGAAAGTCCCACCCCCGTTGCATCAACCACGGCAACACCAGGAACATGGGCAGGGACGGCAAAACGTACCAGAAAGTGCCGGTCGAGTGCTTGATGATTTTCTGGGCGTCACCCGTCTCGCCGAACAGCCACATCATGCCGATCACCGAAACCAAGGGCAGCGAGGCGATCAAGCTCCCCATTACCTCGTTCTTCTTGGCCACCTCCGAGACCACCACGATGACAACCGCCGTTAGCAATGTCTTAATCAAATACCAAAGAGTCATAAGAAAAGTCCTCCTGTCGTGTTCAAGTTGCTCCAGCCAATGATCAGCCAGACCTATTCAGCATGGCGCCTGCGGGCTCCTCGTCAACGAAGACCCATCAAAATCAGAATCTATCTCGGAAGCTGGCGCGGGAGGAGGGATTCGAACCCTCGACCTACGGCTTAGAAGGCCGTTGCTCTATCCAGCTGAGCTACTCCCGCTCCCCATGAGTTCGGTGAAAAAGGATGGCCTTACTGCCCTTCTCAATCAAGGAAATTCGGGAATTCCGCCTTGAATTCCCCGGAATCTAAGTTAGATTGATATTCAGTTAAAATCCTTATCTGAAAATGGAATTTCTATTACTAATCATAATACCGATGCTCTTGGGCTTGTGGGCCCAAATGAAAGTAAAGTCTGCCTACGGCCGTTATTCGAGAGTGGCCTCTCGTGGAAACGTAACGGGTCGCGAGGCAGCCGCCGCGGTGATGGAAGCGGCCGGGATCAATGACGTCGAGATCGTGCAGACGCCAGGCACCTTGACCGACCACTATGACCCCTCGAAGAAGCGTCTCGCTCTTAGCGAGGGCAACTACCGCGGCACTAGCTTGGCGGCCCTTGGGGTGGCTGCCCACGAGGCGGGGCACGCGATTCAGCACAAGGTGGGTTACTCCATGCTGAACCTGCGGATGGCCTTGGTCCCGATCACCATGTTTTCCTCCAAGTTGCTTCCCTTTGTCATCCTCGGTGGCTTTTTCTTCCAAATGATGGGAGCTATATGGTTGGGCGTCGGCGTATACATGGTACTAACTGTATTCCAGATGATCACGCTACCCGTTGAGTTCGACGCCAGCAAGCGGGCCAAGGAGGAATTGATAGACCTGAACATTGTCCAAAGCGACGAAATGGAAGGGGTACGCAAGACCTTGGACGCCGCGGCCTGGACCTATGTCGCCGCCTTCATCGCGAGTTTGGGCAACTTGCTCTACTTGTTGAGCATTCTCTCCAGAAACCGCTAAGGTTCCCCCCCCAAGCTCAGGCGGTCAGCTGAACGGTCTCAATCGACTGGGCGTTGCCCGTCGACTTGTCCAGCTCGATTACACAACCGCAGAGCCGAACGTCCTCGCCGGCCACCGCGAAGCGCCGTGCCCGCGAATCCATGAAACTGGAGAGCACGGCATCCTTGTCTCGTCCGATCACGGAGTCATGCGGGCCACTCATTCCCAAATCCGTCAGGTAAGCGGATCCTTTCGGCAACACACGGCCATCGGCAGTTTGTACGTGCGTGTGAGTGCCCACGATGGCAGTGGCTCGCCCGTCAAGATGCCAGCCCATGGCAATTTTCTCGGAAGTTGCCTCGGCGTGGATTTCAGCGATCACGCCATCCGCCTTTCCGTCCAGTTCGGACATAATGCGATCTGCGGTACGGTAGGGGCAATCGACCTTTAGGTTCATGAACTGCCTGCCGAGGACAGTGAAAACCGCCAAGCGAAAACCGTCCGCTTCCAAAACAACGAATTCACGCCCGGGGTTGCCCGGCGGGAGGTTGGCGGGGCGGCAGACACGGGACAACTTCTGAATATCCTGATCAAATCCGCGCTGTTTCCAGACATGGTCGCCCAAGGTCATGGCATCGACGCCGCAAGACCTGATTTCCTCGGCTATCTTGAGGGTGAGGCCGGAGCCGCCGGCAGCATTTTCGGCATTGGCGAGTACCAAGTCCACCCCCTCCGCTTCGCGATAGGCGGGAACCAAGTCAGCCAAGGCCCGCCTGCCCGGCCGACCGACAACGTCTCCTAGAAACAAGATCTTCATGAACTTCGTGACAAATCAATGCATGATGTTCGAGGGGACTCCAAAGGCAACGCGGAAACCGAAACCATCCTACCCTGTCCGTTGCTGCAGGCAATCGGTCAGGTATCCCTTCGCGGCCGCGACCGCATCCGACAAGTCCGCGCCCTTGCCAAGTCTGGTCGCAACGGCCGAGGAAAGACGACACCCGGTACCACGAAAGGCACCATCCACCCGGGGACTCTCGATCCAGTTGGAATTACCCTGGCTAGTGATCAAGTAATCCGCGGCCGTGTCGGAGGGCAGATGCCCTCCCTTGACCAAGACAGCGCGAGCGCCAAGGGAGATAAACGCTTCTCCTGCTCGCTCGACGTCGTCTCGCGAATCACATTGTATGCCAGTAAACTGGCGGGCTTCCTCTAAGTTTGGCGTGACAAGCGTCAGATGTGACATGAATTCGTCGCGGACCCACCCGATGCATTCCTCGTCCATCAAGGAAAGTCCCGAGGAGGAGGCGAGAACAGGATCTAGAACCACCGGCAGATCGGGAAAAGCTTGCAGAGCGTTGGCCAATACGCCACCAAGTTTCCGGCTGGGCAACATGCCTATCTTCATAGCTTGAGGGGCACCGGAGAATATTGCCTCGAGTTGTGCCTCCAGCACTGGGGACGAAACAGGTTCCGAAAAAAAGCCAACCTCATCGGTTTGGGCAGTCAAGGCAGTGACCGCAAACCGAGGAGTACCCCCGAGATGTCGAACGGTTTCGCCGTCCACCATGACACCGGCTCCCCCGGAACTGTCAAATCCCGCGACAACGCCTATTTCCGGACACAAGGACAAGGGGCAGTCAATAGGTGCGCATGGAAGAATCAACGCATTCAGCCCAAGCGAGGATGCCACCTTCCAGATTGGACACCGCGGTGAAACCGAACTTCTCCCCAAGTAGGCCGCGAGCTTCCTCTCCGCGAACGCCTGCCTTGCAATAAACCACCGAAGGAGCTTCCGGATCCAAGGCGGGAGGTAGAGCATAGCCTCTGCGAAGCTCCCCCAGGGGAATCAAGGTGGCACCTTCGAGGGAACAAATATTCGCCTCCCACTCTTCCCGAACGTCGATCAACTGGATGGAAGCTTCATCGTCAAGCAAACCACGGAGCTCGACACTGGAAACAGATGCCTTGAGTGAAATCGCAGATTCCGTTTCCTCATCCTCGCCATCAGTGGATTCTGTGGCTGCCTCCTCTTCCTCGGGCACCTCGCATTCAAATACAATTTCCTCCAGTTTCTCGATACTTTGATTGGCTGGATCCGGTGAAAATGAAATGAGTTGCGAGCGCATCGTGAGGGCATCGAAAACAAGCAGTTTGCCGGATAAGGGCTCGCCCACGCCGGTGATTATCTTAATTACCTCGACCGCCTGCATGGAACCGATGATTCCCGGCAACACCCCGAACACCCCGATTTCAGCGCAATTCGGGACATCCTTCGGGTTGGGGCAATCGGGGAAGAGGCAACGATAGGTGGGTCCTCCGTCAAAATTGAACACACTGACTTGCCCCTCGAACTTGAAGATGGAGCCAAAGGCCAGCGGTTTGCCAGCCATCACGCAGGCATCATTTACCAGATAGCGGGTGGGGAAATTGTCCGAGCCATCCAAGACGACGTCATAGCCTTCCACCAAGGAGAGCGCATTCTCCACCGTGAAACGTTCCACACGGGGAACGATCTCGACATGGGGGTTAAGCTGTTTCAGGCGCTCTGCCGCCGCCTCCGCCTTGGGCCGATCCAGGTCCTCGTAGCCAAACAGAGTTTGCCTTTGCAGGTTACTCGCCTCGACGACGTCAAAATCCACGATTCCGATTCGACCCGCTCCGGCAGCGGCAAGGTATTGCAGGGCGGGGCATCCCAAGCCACCCGAACCAATCACGAGGACCGAGCCTTGCTTGAGTTTTTCCTGCCCATCCACTCCGATCTCCGGCAAGGAAACATGCCGTTGGTAATGGATCAGCTCGTCGGGACTCAACATGACACAAGTGATTTTTCAAGTGGCATTCCCGATCCGTCGAAGGACGGATCCCAATCCTTCCAGACGGCTTCGTAGCCTGATGCATTCAACATGCGCTCGATTTCAGCAGGTTCGCGCGAATCATCGATCTCGAACTGCTCGAGAACGTCTTCCCCATTGACATACCCACCGGGGCTGGTCTTGGACCCGGCGCTCATGGAGGTAATGCCAAGACGGGTGGCATGGTTGCGAAATCGTGGGCTTTCTCGGGTGGATAGAGCCAATTCCAGTTCGGGATCCAATAAACGAAAGGCGCAAATGGCTTGGACCAGATCACGATCACTCACCTCGTGCAGGGGCAAGGTTCCCTCGCCCTCAAACGGTCGCAAGCGAGGAAAGGAAATGGAATAGCGGGTACGCCAGAAACGTTTCTCCAAATAGCGTAGGTGAAGAGCCAAGAAGAAGAGATCTGTCCGCCACTCGGCCAATCCCAAAAGGCAACCCAATCCGATCTTGTTAATTCCTGCTCGTCCCAGGCGCTCGGCGGTGGCCAAGCGATAATCGAAGTTACGCTTGCGCCCCTTCGGGTGATGGAGGCGATAAAGGTCGCGGTGATAGGTTTCCTGATAAACGAGCACGGCATGCAAACCGAGGGGAATCATTTCCTCGTAATGCTCTTCTTCCAGAGGCTGTACCTCCATGGAAACATTGGAGAAATACGGCTTCAACGTGGATATGGCGTTTCTAAAATAAGACGGGCCGACCAGCGACTGGGCTTCGCCTGAAACTAGTAAAACGTGATCATAGCCATACCCTTTTATAACTTCGGCCTCAGCCAAGATTTCCTTGGTGGTCAAGGTTTTACGGGGTATTTGGTTAGTCACGCTGAAACCGCAATAGTCGCAAACGTTTGTACACTCATTTGACAGATACAGGGGTACGAACATCTGGATGACGTTACCAAAGCGACGTAAAGTGATCTCGCGACTCGCATGCGCCATATCCTCCAGATAGGAGGCGCCCGCAGGCGAAACCAAAGCCATGAAATCCTCCATGTCAGCTACCCCCGCCCGAGACAGCGCCTGTTCGACGTCTCCAGCCGTCTTGGCCTCAATTCGCTCACCTACCTGGTCCCAAGACCATCGATCCAGCTCGCTCGAAAAAGTATCAGCCACGGTCTACTCCTCTTGTAAAAAAGAAGTGAGCGGCGAACTGGCCTGGGCTCGCTCCAAGGCAGCTCCAAGTCCCGCCAAGCGAGCCGTCCGACCCGCTTCCACTGCCTTGCGAAACGCAGAACCCATGCCAACCGGATCCTTGGCCACGGCGAGGGCAGTGTTGACGAGAACTGCATCGGCTCCCAACTCCATTGCCTCGGCGGCATGGGAAGGAGAGCCTATGCCTGCGTCAACCACCACAGGCAAGGTGCTTTGCTCGATAATGATCGACAAGAAGGCCTTCGCCTGGAGGCCGCGATTGCTGCCAATGGGAGACCCCAAGGGCATGACCGCAGCCACCCCCACGTCCTCGAGGCGCTTGCAAAGAACCGGATCGGCATGCAGGTAGGGCAATACCACGAAATCGTCGCGAGCCAATTCCTCGCATGCTCGCAAGGTCTCGACGGGGTCAGGCATAAGGTATTTGGGGTCAGGGTGAATTTCGACTTTCACCCAGTTCGTTTGCAATGCCTCACGCCCAAGGCGGGCTGCCAAGACAGCCTCTTCCGCGGTCCGGGCACCGGAAGTGTTAGGCATCAAGTGGTAGCGATCCGTATCCAAGTGATCCAAGATCGCATCAGGTTCCCCCTCCGGGCGAACGCGCTTGAGGGCCATGGTGACCAGTTCGGTGCCCGATGCCTCGAGGCATGACCGCATGGTCTCCCCGGAGCTAAACTTGCCGGTCCCCGTAAACAAGCGGGAAGAGAAAGTGCGATCACCGATGACCAAGGGATCACTCATGCCGCTTTTTCCACAGCACGTGCGCAAGCCGCAAGCATTGCTTTGGTGTTTTCCTCGAGGGCCCCACCCGAAAAAAGTTGGGAGCAGGCAGCCACTCCATAAGCTCCTCGATCTATCAGACCGGGAACATCAAATCGGGTGATGCCACCAATCAGTATCACGGGTATCTTTCCTGCGAGCTCAATCATCAGGTCCATCTCGGCAGGATCCAAGGCGGGCAGGAAATTTCCCTTGGTGGGTGAGCTCCTAAAAGGCCCCAATCCATAATAATTGGCCACGCCCTCGGATACGGCAGTGGCAAGCTCCAGTTGGTCATGAATCGTGGCGCCCACGATTGCGTCTGGCCCCAATTGCTCGCGAGCTTCGCCAGGCAAGGCATCGCAAGAACCTAAATGCACCCCGTCCGCCTCTGCAAAACGAGCCACTTCGATGGAGTCATTCACTATAAAGGTAGCTCCATGGCGACGACATACCTCCCCTACCTCAATAGCCGCTTTTTCCCAAAAATCCAGCTTTGCTCCCTTCATGCGAAATTGTATCCAACGAGCCCCTGCGGAACAAAACGCCTCAGCTTGCTCCGCATGCGTCCAGTCACAAAGATCGCGCGTAAGGCAATGCAAGCGATGTCCCGGAAAATCCTTCATCTAACCGGCAAGTTCTTTGTCGACCCAAGGATATGCCGAAATGTAGCGATGCAATTTCCTCGATGGAGACCGACTCGCCCAAATCGCGCCCAAGGCAGCAACACCATCAAACCCCAAACCCAAACAAACGCGGACACGGTCAGGAACAATCCCGCCCAAAGCGAATGTCATAGGACGAGAATCACCCTGTTGGCGAAGATCCCTAAAAAAGCCACGCAAGTCAGACGGTTCGAATGCCGCTGCGTAGCCCTGCTTCGAAACGGAATCGAAAATCGGACCGAGAAAGGTGTAATCAAGTTGCTCGCGACAATTCCGCAAATCATCGAGATCGTGGAAGGATCGAGACAACGTGCCAGGCATCTTTCCAGTCGGGTAAGACTCCTTGGAAGTCAGGTGATACCCTGCCAAAGCATACTCGGCCAAGAGCTCCCTGCGTCTATGGAGAACAATGCGGGGATGATATTCCTCTGGAACGGAATCCAATAGTTCTCGCAACTCTTCGGCTCTCCAGTTTGGCTTCCGAAGATGAAAACGCCAGAGCCCGGCCTGCATCAACTCCTCGATGATCGCCGCCTCCCGTTCCTTGTAGTTGGGAGAGGATATTACAACGATCCTTGCGAAGGGTTCAGCTCTCATCATCCGCCTTGGGTAGCCTGCACAACGAGCACTTGATCGTTTGCATGAAGTTCAGTTTCGGTCCAAATCGAGTTCGGAACGATGGTTCCGTTCACCGCCACCGCAACTCCCTTCTGTTTCTCGATGCCAATTTCACTTAGAAGATGAAAGAGATCGGCAGTATCAGGCACCTCTCTTGGGTTGTCGTTCACGAGGACCTTCACGGTTTCGATTCCTCCAGGTAAAGTTCGGATCCACTTCGCTTGAACTCCTCGGCCTTGTCACGCATCCCTTCTTCCAGCGCATCCTCCTCGGAGACGCCCTGTTCCTCGGCATAACGACGAACGTCCTCGGTTATGCGCATGGAGCAAAAATTGGGTCCGCACATAGAGCAGAAGTGAGCCGTCTTGGCGGCTTCATTGGGCAAGGTTTCATCATGAAATTCCCGTGCTTTCTCGGGATCGAGAGACAAATTGAACTGGTCCTCCCAACGAAACTCGAACCTTGCCTTGGACAAGGCATTATCTCGAAACTGGGCGGCCGGATGCCCCTTGGCGAGATCGGCGGCATGAGCTGCTATCTTATAGGCGATCACTCCCTCCCGAACATCCTCCCTGTTGGGCAAGCCTAGATGTTCCTTCGGCGTGACGTAACACAACATGGCGGTGCCATACCAACCGATCATGGCAGCGCCAATGGCACTGGTCAGATGGTCATAGCCGGGCGCGACGTCAGTGGTGAGCGGGCCCAAGGTATAAAAAGGCGCTTCATGACACCACTCGAGCTGCTTCTCCATGTTTTCTTTGATCATGTGCATGGGAACGTGACCGGGCCCTTCGTTCATGACTTGAACCCCAAACTCCCATGCCCGCTGGGTCAACTCGCCCTGCGTCTTGAGTTCCGCGAATTGAGCTTCGTCATTGGCATCGGCAATGGATCCCGGACGCAAACCATCTCCAATCGAGAAAGAGATGTCGTAAGCAGCCATGATCTCACAAATATCATCCCACTTGGTATAGAGAAAATTCTCTTGATGGTGAGCTAGGCACCACTTCGCCATGATTGAGCCGCCACGACTAACGATTCCCGTCATCCGCCGGGCAGTGAGAGGAACGTAGCTGAGCAAGACACCTGCGTGGATGGTAAAGTAATCGACACCCTGCTCGGCCTGCTCGATCAAGGTGTCCCTGAAAATCTCCCAAGTGAGCGCCTCGGGACGCCCATTCACCTTCTCGAGGGCTTGATAAAGGGGAACTGTGCCCACGGGGACGGGGCAATTACGCAAAATCCACTCCCTCGTTTGGTGTATGTTCTTCCCGGTGGATAGATCCATCAAGGTATCTCCGCCCCATTTGCATGACCAACGCATTTTCTCCACTTCCTCCTCGATTGAGGAAGCAACCGCTGAGTTGCCGATGTTGGTGTTGATCTTGACCAGGAAGTTGCGACCGATGATCATCGGCTCCAACTCCAGGTGGTTCACGTTTGCCGGAATGATGGCACGCCCACGAGCCACTTCCTCACGAACGAATTCCGGGGTAATTTCATCCGGGATCGAAGCACCGAAAGATTCGCCGGGGTGCTGATGATTAAGCTCGTTACGAAAAGCGTCCGGACTCATCTCGAACTGGTCCGCCAAGCTTTGCAGCTTCATGTTTTCACGAATGGCCACAAATTCCATTTCCGGGGTGACGATCCCTTCACGGGCATAATGCAGCTGGGTCAATGCATGCCCGGACTTCGCCCGCAGTACCTTGCGCGATCCACGCTCGAAACGATCCAAGCGCCCTTCCTTCGCTTGCCTGGCGCGGGCTGCCAGCGATTCCGAGAGATAACCGTCATCTGCCGGGCGTACCTTGCGCCCCACGTATTCCTCTACGTCCCCGCGCTCTTTCACCCAAGCCTCACGAAGGAGAGGCAAGCCTCGCCGGCAATCGCCATGAAAGTCAGGATCGCCCCAAGGACCCGAGGTATCATAGATGCGCACGGCTTCGTTTTCCTGGAGGGAGCCATCGGGCGAACGGGTCGGGGAAAGGGAAACTTCCCGCATGGGAACCCTTAAGTCAGCCCGACTACCCTTAAGGTATACCCTAGCTGAATGGGGCAGTAATCCAGAGTTTGTGTTTTCGCCGGGAGGGGTTTCTTTTTTTTGAATCATGGGGAATCGTTTCTTTTTCGAGCGACTCCACCCCAGAGGTGCCATTCTTTGGCCAGAAAGCCAAATGTTCTTCCCTACGACGGAATTACTCGTTTCAGGTTCAAAGGGTCGCTAGCGGAGCGCGCTAGCCTCTCAGCCCCTCGCCTGGGGCTCCCCTGAACGAAAACAGAAAAAGCATGGTAAAATTTCGGGGGCAATGAAAAATTATTCACAAAATGACTTAGATGGAATCCGAATGCAGCTACAATGGCCTTTCAATCTGTCCGTTTTGTAAAACTTCGTATTGGCAAAGAAAATAATTTGCTCCGACGAAGGAAGACAGCATGCTGTTTACGCTTTTTGTTCGATGGAGAATTTCAAATATCGTGCCTTCATTAGCTACGCTCACAAAGATGAGCAGTGGGGGAAATGGCTGCATCGTAAGCTGGAAGCTTTTCGGGTGCCATCCAAGCTGGTCGGTCGCCAAGCGAAACATGGTGAAATTCCAAGGCGTCTTTTCCCGATATTCAGGGACCGCGAGGAATTAGCCAGTTCATCTCGTTTGGGTGAAGCCATCATGGAAGCCTTGGAGCAATCCAGTCATCTCATCGTGGTCTGCTCGCCGCATGCCGTGGAGTCCAAGTGGGTAAACCAGGAAATCAAGGATTTCAAGGCGATGGGAAGGGAGTTGCGCATCCTGTACTTCATCGTGTCAGGCGAACCCTATGCCGCAGATCGCCCTGGTTCCGAAGGAGAAGAATGCTTTCCACACGCAGCCAAGTTTGCGGTTGGGGAGGACGGTAATTTAACCGACGTGCGCGAGGAACCCATTGCGGCCGATGCCCGCGAAATTGGAGATGGCTCCAAGGATGCCTTGCTCAAGGTCATAGCCGGCATGCTTGGCGTTGGTCTGGACGACCTGAAACGGCGTGCCCTGCAGCAAAAGCACCGCAAGCTCGGTCTGATCGCTGCGGCCTCCACTACGGCAACACTCGCCACCATCGCCTTGGCCACCTATGCCTTCATGCAACAAAACGCAGCCGAGATCGCTCGATCTCAAGCTGAAAGCAGCCAAGCCGTGGCCGAGATGGAATTGTCCAAGGCAGAAAGCGTTACCAAGTTCGTGACCGACCTGTTTGCTTCGGTTGAGCCTAAGAAAGCCAGTATCATGGACAAAGGCTTGGTCCGCATGATGCTTGACCAAGGAACGGATCGTCTGGAGCAACTGCAAGCCGAAGCAGCCACGGACCCTGAAGTGGAAGCCCGCCTCCGACTTACCTTGGGTCGCACTTATCTATCCATTGGAGAATACGACGACGCGGAAAAACACTTGAGCCGGGCATTGATTCTACTGCAGGAGACATTGGGGGATGATGACCTGCAAACAGTGGAAGTGATGAATCAACTGGCCCACGTTTATCAGGCCAAGGGAGATCACAAGAAAGTCGAGGACTTGCTCAAGGTGGTGCTTTTGCAGCGGACTAGAATACTGGGACAGGAGCATCAGGAAACACTCCGAGCGCAAATGGACTTGGCGACGCTGTACCGCAGTCAGGGAATTTACGAGCGAGCGGAGGAGTTGAGTTCCACCGCCTTGGAAAAACTTGAGCAAACCCGAGGAGAGGATGATCCGGCCACCATACGGGCAATGACCGAGCTCGCCTCCGTCTTCCTGGCTCAAGGCAAACTCATGCAAGCGAAGTCACGCTTTGGTTCTGCTTATGAGTTATCCAGGATACGATTGGGGGAGGATGATCCGGACACACTCCGGGCCGCCGCCAGGCTAGTCAGGACGCAAAAGGAATTATTGGAGCTCGAGGAAGCTCATGCCCTGTGGTTGAGCACCGCGGAAAAAATGGAACGGGTCTTTGGCGAGGATCACCCCGAAACCTTGGGAGGGAAAGACACCTTGGCCGAAATTGTCGCAGCCCAAGGAGAGTCCGCCAAGGCGCTCGAACTTTATCTGGAAATCCAATTGGACAAGGAAAAATATCTGGGTGAAGATCACCCGGCTACCTTTGGTACGATGGAAGCCATCGCCCAACTTCATTTTGAAGCGGAGCGATTCGTCGAGGCAGAAGACACCTACAACGATATCTTCGAGCGCATGAGCTCCAAGCTAGGCAATGAACATCCCGAAACCCTTCGCATAATGAATTGCCTGGCTGACTGTTACGTGGCGGAAGACAAGCTGGAGGAAGCTTTTTCCCGACTCGAGGCAGCCCTCGAAACGGAAGTGCGAGTCCTCGGCCCCGAAGACCCACTCACACTTCGTACCCAAGTAGGACTGGGAAAGCTCCACTACCTATCTGACCGCAAGGACACTGCGATGGAGATTTTAACCGTCACCCTCGAGATTCAGCAGCGCATTCTGGGGCTGGACCACGAGGCGGTCGCTCTCACCAACGAATTACGCAATAGCATCTTGGCTGAAAAAGCGGCGGCGGCGGCAGCGGCGGCAGCGGAAGACACAGATCCTGATACCGTGGAAACGAGAGACGAAACGGAAAAGGATTCGGCCACGGAAAAGGAAAAGTATTCGTATCCAGTGGACGACAAGGAAGGCACCGAAGCCACCGTAAACCGGGTATTGAATGAACTCCGCGAAAACGACAATGCACCCGACCCGACGCCATTGGACCCATCCAAGGAAGACAAAGAGGTAGAGGATCTCCGACCCTGACATGAAAATCGGGGCAATCTTTGATTGGGATGGCGTGGTGATTGATTCCTCGCTCGCCCACGAGGAAAGTTGGGAATTATTGGCCAAGGAAGTGGGTAAGCCCTTGCCCGCATATCATTTCAAGCGCGGCTTCGGCCAGCGCAATGCCGTGATCATTCCCGAAATCCTGAACTGGAGCCAAGATCCAGCCGAAATCGAACGCTGGAGCTTGCGCAAGGAAGCTTTGTATCGGGATATCGTGGCCGAGCGGGGCTTGGTTGCGCTGGAAGGAGCTAGAGAATTGATCGATGAATTAGTCCAAGCAGACGTACCATGCGTAGTCGGCACTTCCACCGAGCGGGCCAACGTCGAGATGTCCCTGGAATTGCTTTCCCTGCAGGGCAGGTTTTCCGACATGACTTGCAGCGAAGACGTCACACGCGGAAAACCCGATCCCGAGGTGTTTCTCAAGGCAGCCGAAAGAACCGGTCTGCCTTCAGCCCAATGCTTTGTCATCGAGGACACCGCCCACGGAATTGAAGCTGCCTTGGCGGGAGGCATGATCGCCATCGGGGTGGCCACCACCCGCCCCGCCGAACTTCTCGGAGACGCCCACTTGGTGGCCAAGGACATGACTGAACTTAATCTCGCCATAATCCAATCCTTGTTCGACCATAGACAAATAACTTCACCATGAAAAGAATCGCCCTGCATTGGCAAATTGTGATCGCGTTGGCACTGGCCCTCGCAATCGGACTGTGGGCGAACTTCGAGACCGAGGGCATGGATGAGAAGCCCTTTTGGTTCGGGGAATTGGAGTATTATGCTAATTTTGTGGGGAAAACCTTCCTCAATGCCCTCAAGATGATGGTGGTCCCCTTGGTCACCACCTCGATCATCGTGGGCATCATAAACGTGGGAGGGGAACGTAATTTCGGGCGACTTGGAGCCAAGACACTCGGGTTTTACGCTGTCTCCGGACTGTTCGCTGTGCTCGTTGGCTTAGCCCTCGTGAATGTGATTCAGCCCGGCGAGGTATCGCGCGAGCTGCAAGAGAAAATGATAGAGCAAGGCGCCTCAGCTGACGCCAACAAGATCGAAGGGGCCAAGAACAACGCGGAATCTGGTTTCCGCGGCATACTCGAGATTTTTCAGCGCATGGTTCCCGCCAACCTGTTTGAGGCCGCGGTCAAGGGACAATTGCTCGGGCTCATCTTCTTCAGCCTGTTGTTCGGGTTCTTCGTGGCCAAGTTGCCGGAAAACCAACGCTCCACTCAATTGCGCTTCTGGGAAAGCCTGAACTCCGCCTTTCTCGCCATGACCAAGTTCATCATCATGTTCGCCCCCATCGGTGTGCTCGGACTGGTCATCCCAACACTTATGACCACCGGGACCGAATTATTCGAGGTCATGGGAAAGTTCGCCCTCACCGTCTTGCTGGGACTGGGNATTCATCTTTTTGTCGTCCTCCCGTTCTTCCTCAAGGTAATCGCCAAGGAAAATCCATTGAATCATTATCGGGCCATGGCACCCGCGTTGTTGACGGCTTTTTCCACGGCATCGTCCTCCGCCACCTTGCCGCTCACCATGGAATGTGTACGNAAGCGTGCCGGAGTATCCCACAAAGTGACTAGCTTCACTTTGCCACTGGGAGCCACCGTGAACATGGATGGCACTGCCCTCTTCGAATGCGTGGTGGTCGTTTTCCTCGCTCAATTGTTCGGTGTGGAAATGGGTTTCGTCACCCAGTTTTCGGTGGTTGTGATGGCGTTGCTTACCTCCATCGGGGTGGCCGGCATACCTTCGGCCAGCTTGGTCGCTATCATAGTCATTCTCAATGCCGCCGGATTCTCCGCCGAGCAAATCACGATTGGGGTGGGAATCGTCTACGTGGTGGATCGACTCCTCGACATGTGCCGTACCGCAGTCAACGTATTCGGAGATAGTTGCGCCGCCGTCGTAATCGGCAAAAGCGAAGGCGAGGCCGGCTATTACGTAACCCTCCATNAGGATTCGGACAACCAGTCCGACCGGTGAGGCTCCGATGGACTTTCGCCTTGTCGCCGACTACGAACCCGCGGGCGACCAACCGGAAGCCATTGCAAAATTAGTTGATTCCATCCGCAGCGGGAACCGCTTGCAGACCTTGCTCGGGGTAACCGGATCGGGAAANACCTTCACCATGGCCAACCTGATCCAGCAACTGCAACGGCCCGCGCTAATCATTTCGCACAACAAAACCTTGGCCGCCCAGTTGTACTCGGAGTTTCAGTCCTTTTTTCCAGACAACGCCGTCAAGTACTTCGTCAGCTACTACGACTATTACCAGCCGGAAGCCTACGTTCCCCAAACCGATACCTACATAGAAAAGGATTCCTCCATCAACGAGGAAATCGAAAGATTGCGGATCGCGTCCACCAGTTCCCTGATCGAGCGACGGGACGCCATCGTGGTGGCCAGCGTNTCTTGCATCTACGGACTGGGATCTCCCGAGGATTACCGCGAACTCTCCTTCGAGGCGACGGTGGGCAAAGACCACGGGCGCGAAACCTTTCTCGAAAACCTCGTCGGCTGCCTCTACGAACGAAACGATTATGAACTGAAGTCCGGACGCTTCCGGGTGCGGGGCGACGTAGTGGACGTTTTCCCCGCCTACCTCGAAAGTCCCGTTCGGATCGAGTTCTGGGGAGACGAGATAGAAGCTATTCACAAGATAGATGCCACCACCGGGGAATCCCTCGACAAACTGGAATCCTTTCGCATTTACCCGGCCAACCAGTACGTCACGAGAAAGGACAAGATGGAAAAGGCAATTGCCGCCATCGAGCAGGAACTGGAAGAGCGGGTGGCCTGGTTCGAGGAACGCGAATTGTTGCTGGAAGCCCAACGCATCCGGATGCGGACCGAGTACGACCTCGAAATGCTTCGCGAAATGGGGTTCTGTAATGGAATCGAGAACTATTCACGCCACTTGAGCGGACGACAACCAGGGGCACGCCCCTGGTGCCTGATCGACTTCTTTCCGGACGACTTCCTCCTCTTCGTAGACGAAAGCCACGTCACCGTCCCTCAACTGGGCGGCATGGTAAAAGGCGACCTTTCGCGAAAGGAGAAATTGGTCGAACATGGCTTTCGTCTGCCCTCCGCGCTGGACAATCGTCCACTTCGGACAGAGGAGTTCGACGAAGTCACCGGGCAGACGGTTTACGTATCGGCCACCCCCTCGGCCAAGAACCTGGAAAAATCCGAACTGGTGGTCGAACAGGTCATCCGGCCCACCGGATTGCTNGATCCCGTGATGGAGGTTCGCCCAATCAAGGGACAAGTGGAGAATGCCATCGGTGAAATCAAGGAAATCGTGGGCCAAGGCGATCGCGTGCTCGTCACCACCTTGACCAAGCGCATGTCCGAGGACCTGACCGACTTTCTGCGGGAGCACAAGGTGCAAGTCGAGTATCTCCACTCCGACATAGATGCCATCGAGCGCGTNGAAATCCTNCGNAACCTGCGGGCCGGNGACTTCGACGTATTGGTCGGCGTCAACTTGCTCAGGGAAGGGCTCGACCTCCCGGAAGTGGCGCTGGTCGTTATACTCGACGCCGACAAGGAAGGTTTCCTCCGCAGTGAAACCAGTTTGATCCAGACCGCCGGCCGGGCTGCCCGCCACGAGAAAGGCAGGGTTATCTTTTACGCAGACGTCATGACTGATTCTCTTCGCGGAGCCATGGAAAAGGGAAAGGAGCGGCGGGAGTGCCAAATGGCATACAACGAAAAGCACGGCATTGTACCCCAAGGCGTCAAGCGGCCGGTGCAAGCCAGTCTGCGCGAAAAAGAGGAGGAAGAAGCTTTGGCCGTGGCCGAAGTCGGCGGGGATGCCGACAAGGTGGCCCGAGCCTTGGAAGCAGAGATGATCGAGGCAGTGACCAAGCTCGAGTTCGAGAAGGCTGCCTTGTTGCGAGACCAGATTGACTTCCTCCGCACGGGAAAGTTTGATGGGGGCTTGAAATCACGACCTTATCGTGGCCGCAAATTCGCCAAGAGAAAACAACGATATGGCAAATCCAAAGGATAAGCGCTTCCTCAAGGGATTCATCCTGGCATGCGCCTGGATGACACTCCTTGCTGCCTCAACCTCCGCCAAACTGACCAAGGAGCGGAGGTTGCTACGGCATTTCGACAACGTTGAAGTCAGGGGCTCGGTAAAGGTATTCGTCACTCAAGAGAACCGCCTGCGGGAAGCCATGGTATTCGCGGAAGACTCGATACTGGAGTCAGTTGTCACCGAGGTCAGGGGGCGAACCCTCGTGGTCGAGGCAGGAAATGTTTCGCGTTACGCGCCACGCCTCCCCCTCATCCGCATAGCCTTCACCGCGACCGAACCGGTCGAGGTCATTGTCTCGGCCAAGAAAATACAGGGAGTGACCATTGCGGGCGCGGGCAGTTTCACGGGAACTAATCTAGAGGCAGAAACCTTTCGCGTATTTTCGGCCGGCCAAGGAAAAATACACTTGGAAAACCTGACTGCAGACGAAGTGGAGGTCAGAATGGAAAGCGACGGCGACGTCACCCTCAAGGGAGGAGTCGTCGAGACTTTGCGGGCCGACTTGAGCGGCAATGGCTCCCTCAGGGCAATCGATCTCCCTGCTTTGCGGGCCCACCTGAACTTGAACGGGAAAGGAAACGCAGAGGTCAGAGCCGAAAATTGGCTGGAAGCCAAGTTGACGGCCCAAGGCAACCTGCGCTACCTCGGCCGACCCGTGAACGTCTTTGTTCAAAATGACGGCACGGGTCGAGTCGAGCGCTTGGACCCAATCGAACCAGAGAACGAGGAGCAGAATGCTCCTCCCAAGGAAAACCCAAAGGAAAAGATCTTGCCCGAGCAGGGCGAAAAGCCCTGAGGACTAAAGGATTATCTCCGTGCCNTCGACTGCCACCTCGGCNCTCGGATGAACGGCAGCTGCGGCCTCNCCAACTGCATCCATGAAGGCATCGTCATGAGTGGGGTCGTGGTGAAAAATGATAGTTCTTTTGACGCGGGCTTCCTTGGCCACCTTGACACCCTCTTGCCAAGTGGAATGCCCCCATCCCTTGAATTTGGAATACTCTTCCTCGGTGTAGGCCGCATCATACACCATGATGTCCGCGTCACGAGCCAGTGAGATAACGTTCTGGTCAATTTCGCCCTCGTAATGCTCGGTGTCCGTGCAAATGGAAATTGCTTTGCCTTGNTACTCGATCCGGTAACCNCAAGCCCCGTTNGGATGNTTGAGCTTGCCNNTCTTGACCAANATTCCGTCNCCCAAATCAAAGGTCTTCCCGCAAGTGAAATCATTGAAGGAACAAGCTTTTTCGATCAGTGAACTGGGAACCGGAAAGACCGGGTCCTTCATCAGCATGGTGCCTATGATGCTCCGCATACTGTGGGGTAACTCGAGGTGACCCGCATGCAAACGAACGTTATTGTTCGGGTTGTACAGGGGTATGAAAAACGGCAAGCCCTGAATGTGATCCATGTGGGTGTGAGTAAAGAACAAATCGGCATCGAGGATATTGCCCTCGTTATTCATGATTTCCCTGCCGAGGGCACGGATTCCCGTACCTGCATCGATAATGATTCGCTTTTTGCCACAGGTCACCTCGAAGCAGGTAGTGTTGCCACCATACTTCACGGTATCGGGACCGGGACATGGTATACTCCCGCGAACACCCCAAAACTTCAACTTGAAGGTAGATTGATCAGACATTTAAAAAATTTTGTGTTATCTTGAAGCATGGAGGCTAGGGAAAGCAACCTTGAATTAAGGGTGCTTTGCAGGGAAAAAACTAATATGTTGATTGCTTCTCGAAGCGACAAAACCTATCCGCTCAGTTGATGAAAACAGCATTCATGGTAAAGGTTTCGGCGGGAGCTTCACGCAACGAGACAAAGGGATGGATCGGGAAATCCTTGAAGGCGCGAATCAAGGCGCCACCCGAAAAAGGAAAGGGAAACAAGGAATTAAGGCGCTTCCTCGCCAAAACCTTGGGCATTGCCACCAGCCAAGTCACCATAGTGTCCGGTGAAACTTCACGCGACAAAAGGGTGTCTGTCGAAGGGATGCAATCAGCTGAGACATACCGTAAATTGGGCAAAAAGTCAGCAGGTCGCGAATGAAGGGAAATGGTCGGGACGACTGGACTTGAACCAGCGACCTCTGCGTCCCGAACGCAGCGCTCTACCAGGCTGAGCTACGTCCCGCCAACGGGGTGTTTGCAAGGGGAAGATTTCATAGCCATTGCCTAGGTAAGGCAAGTTTCCTTTGGGGACTTCATGCAAATGCATTTGTCCGCGATCTTCGGCTTGGGCACCAGAAAGCGCATTCTCGGCCAAACAAGTCATAACCAGACACAAGGAACAAACTTTTACGGTGAAGGCATGTTGCTCACACAAGGCATACATCAACAAATCAACACTACACCTAAACAACATGGTAAGCTTTATTAATATCAAGATTGCTTCCATGCTTATCATTAACCTTAAATAATTATACCCTATATTATTCTAAAATGTTTTAGTAAAGCTTGCCACATGCGAAGAATTTCTGATTGTCATGAAATCTTCGAATGGTTTGTGGTTTTTTCAGTTGGCTAAATAGCTCCTTCTCGCGCGCACTTGGGTCTGCGTGCGCAGCCTTTGCTATTCTCACAGGTAGCCGGGCGTTGCTTTCACGCTCGATACGCATTTTGTATTGGATGGGGAGTTTGCTGACCTGTTGCGCAACGGTCCATGGCGTAGTGAAGGAGGGAGCCTTTCTTCAAGGCAATGCCTTAGAGGATGGCAGCACCAGCTTGAAGATTGCTTACTACAAGGCGGTCAAGTGGTCGACCGCCGAGGTGGATCAGGCTGTGTTCGAGTACACCGAGGCCAATGCGACGCTTCTGCAAATCAAGCAAGCGGGGGACTACTTGGTTGCCCTGACCGCTCCTCTTCGCAGCGAAACAGTCAGCACAACGCGAACGGCTCAGGAATACGTTGTGTTCAAAAATGGCGTCGCCGTGCCGGAGGGAGCGGGCCGATCCACCTATATTCGGCATGATAGCGGACACATGGAAAGTTCCGCTCACTTGCATTTTCTGCTCACCGAGGTGGCAGCCGGCGATTATTTGGAAATCAGGACCAAGCGCAGCAACACAAACCTCGCACTGGAAACCTCCCTGGAGACCACCAGCCTCTTCGTGGAAAAAGTTGCGGCCTCCCGAACCATCTTCTCGGGAACTGCGGACCGCACCGTAGCAGGCACCAATCTAAATGCAACCGCATCGTCCCTCCAGTGGACCGCAGGGCGCAAGGACGGTGGCTTCAGTCACAGTGATTCAGCCAATAGCCACCAAGTCAGCTTGGACACCGCCGGCCATTACCTGATATTCCTGAACGCTCCTCTGCATGGTGCAGTCATGCGCGGATCGGTGGCGCTAGAAGTGAAACTGAACGGCACACGCATCAGCGGAGGCCTTGCCCAGCAAGGGTATATTCGTAACTCCGAAGGCCATGTAGATTCCTCCGTTCACTGGGCCGGCCTGGTCACTAACATCGAAGGCAATGCCACACTTACCATCGACGTTATGCAAAAGGCAGCTGCCGGCACAATCACGATAAAAGCCGGTGAAAAAGCATCGCTCCTGGTCGAAAAACTCGGCGATGCGAACGATCTCTACGCCGCCACTGCGACACAAGTAATGACCGATTCCGACAACTGGAATCCCGCCACTAAAACAGCAATCCAGTGGGAAACCAACGGAACCATCGATACTGCCGCATACAATCATTCCAACAGTGCCAACTCGCACCAAGTTACGGTACAGGAGGGCGGCGACTTCCTTCTTCTCTTCAACAGCGCCTTCACGGGTGGATCTGAGCGAAGCAACCCAAGGGTGAGCGTACAAGTCAACGGGGTGGACTTGGATGGCGCTCAGTCAAAGACAAACTACATCAGAATGGATAGCGAGCACAACGAATCATCCGCCTCCCTCGTCACTTTGCTGTCAGGCCTCGTCGCAGGAGACATAGTGACCGTGAGCGTCCAAAAGGAAGCTGCTGGCGGGACAGTCCACGATGAGACACCGGCCAAGCTTGCCCTTTTGCGGCGACCCACGAAATTGGCTCCTGTCATCTCAGCGCCTTCGCTCACCGATGCCGTGACGATCCCCATCACCGTAACCTTTGTCAAGGAGGGCACCAATGTTTCGGTTGCCGGATTCGACGTTTCCGACCTAATCGTCACCGGGGCCAACGTAAGCGAGTTCAACGGATCGGGGCACACCTATACCTTCGATCTCAGCCCGACGGCATTTCCTTCCGAAGTGACTATTCGAGTCCCCGCCAATGCTGCCTTTGGAGACGGCGAATACAGCAGCAGTACTTCCGCAAAAATAAAATCCACTACCTCCTCCTCTACGACCACCCCCGAATTTGCAGCCATCGCACCTACTGCGTCAAAGGTCATACAAGTCAACTTGACCTTCAAAAAAGACGGCAATGCCACTGCGGTCACCGGATTCGATGCCTCCGATCTAAACGTCACCGGGGCCACCGTGAGCGACTTTAACGGATCTGGACACAGCTACACCTTCAACCTCACACCCACTTCATTCCCCTCCAGTGTTACTATCCATATCCACGATGGCACAGCCATAGAAAGCGGCCACTATACTGCTGGGACATCCACCACTATACAGCACAACTTCAACGGGGCCAAGATTGCACCCGTGTTTGACGTCATCAGCCCGAATGCTACCCACGTCATACCCGTCGGCGTGACCTTCAAGAAAGGGGATGCCAACGCATCGGTCACCGGGTTCGAGGTGTCCGACCTAAACGTCACCAACGCCACAGTCAGCGACTTCAATGGCTCGGGGCACAGCTACACCTTCAACCTCACGCCTACTTCGTTCCCCTCCGTGGTCACCGTGACCCTTCCCGACCAGGCAGTGTCGGCTGCAGAACACGTCCAAGGAGGTTCCACCAAAATATTCCACCAAATACCCGGACCAAACGCCATGGCCGACTTGGAACTGTGGATGGACGGGAATGACCTCGACGCCAACTTGGTGGCCGATGGACTCACTGCGGGCGATCCGGTCAATAGCTGGATCGACAAGTCGGGCAACGGCTATGACTTCAATGGCAAGCGCGGCGACCCCTCCTACAGTACGCAAAACGGTAAGGGCGTGGTCAATTTCGATGGGGATGACAGCCTCTGGTCGGTCAAGACTATGCACCCCAACGTTCCCCAGTTCTCCATGTTCTCGATCGCACGCTACACCGGCGGCGACAACGAGCGCGTCATATCGGATCGCGACAACTGGAACTGGTTGTTCGCCTTCAACGGCGGTCACACAAAAAGCATTGCCTATTTCAATGGCTGGCTAACCAACATTCAAAATGGAGCCGACACGGCATGGCACATCCATATCGCCACCATGAATTCCTCCGACAAAGGGAACACTTGGTTCGACTCGACCAAGCTCACCACCAACGGAACCGGTGCCAACAACACGAACTACCAACCCAAACGCATACAGTTTGGCGGATACAAGACATCCAATAACTTCTCCAAGTGCGAGGTGGCTGAATTCATTACCTTTGCCCGCGTGCTCTCCGAGGACGAGCGTCTCCAAGTGGAAGGATATTTGGCCCACAAGTGGGGCTTGACCGGGTCACTAGATGCCTCCCACCCGTACAAGGCGTTTCCTCCGCATTTCGATAGTGCAGGGGTTGTTTCGCCAAAGCTCACCATTGCCAATCCAGCGGCATTGGTCATTCCCGTCAGCGTAACCTTCCAAAACGAACAAGGCAACATAGCGGTCACTGGGTTCGACGTTTCCGATCTGAACGTAACGGGGGCTGCCTTAAGCGACTTCGCCGGCTCTGGCCACACCTACACCTTCAATCTTACACCAACTACCTTTCCCTCCTCGGTCACCGTGACCATACCCGATTTTGCGGCCAGTGCGGCGGGTCATTACATCGCAGGCTCCACCACTGTAATAAAAAACGCTTATCCGGCAAAGTACGATGCCCTTGCTCTGGAAGGCCTTGAATTGTGGATGGATGGAAATGACCTCGATGCCAACGGCGCTGCCGATGGGCTTGCCCCGGGCGATCCGGTGAATAGTTGGATCGACAAGGCGGGCAACGGCTACGACTTCACCGGCAAACGCGGCAATCCATCCTACAATACGCGAAACGGCAAAGGCGTGGTCAATTTCGACGGAGATGACAGTCTCTGGTCGGCCAAGACCATGCACCCCAACGTTCCCCAGTTCTCCATGTTCTCGGTCGCCCGCTGGACCGGCGGCGACAACGAGCGCGTCATATCGGATCGCGACAACTGGTCTTGGTTGCTTGGGTTTCATGCAAATGGCAAAAAAAGCTTTTACTTCAATGGCTGGCTGACCAATGGCGGGGGCGGAGCCGACACGTCCTGGCACCTGCACATTGCAACGATGAACGATGCTGACCAAGGGAATACTTGGTTTGACTCGACCAAGATCACCACCAACGGAAACGGGGCCCACAACACGAACTACCAACCCAAGCGCATACAGTTTGGCGGGTACAAGACATCGAGCGAGTTCTCCAAGTGCGAGGTGGCTGAATTCATTACCTTTGCCCGCGTGCTCGACGAGGAAGAGCGACTCCAAGTGGAAGGCTACCTGGCCCACAAATGGGGATTGAGATGGCAGTTGGACGAATCTCATCCGTACAAGACGTTCCCACCGGGCCTTGGTGGCGGAGTAGCCCCCGTGTTCGCCATCGTCAACCCGACCAACGCCTATCCCGTACCCGTAAGCATAACTTTCAAGAAAGAGGACGCCAACGTATCGGTGACTGGCTTCGATGCGTCCGACCTCAACGTAACGAATGCCACCTTGAGCAACTTCGCCGGAAGTGGCCACACCTACACCTTCGACCTCACGCCCCACACCGATCCCGCCACCGTGTCGCTGTCCATTGCCGAACGGGCAGCCACCGGCACATCCAGCGGGGCTGGCGAATACTCGCTTGCTCGGTCGACTAGTTTCGAGTTCCAAGTACCCGAGGGACGGCCCGTGGTGAGTGGACTGGAAAGCATAGTGGCCAACGTCCACAAACCATTGTCCATTTCCTTGACCTCGACGGTCCCCAACGAGGCGTACCCAGACACTTGGTCGGCCGCCGGCCTGCCCCAAGGGCTGTCTCTGGATCCCGCCACCGTGATCGTTTCAGGCACTCCCACGAACGAAATCAATGCCACCGGCACGACGATCACCGCCACCATCACCGCCACCAATGGCTATGGCTCCACCGATCACGACATCGCCTTTCTGCTCTATCGTTTGCCTACCTCGGTCACGGTCTCGCCCTCCACCGACGTCGGATTATACGGAGCCAAGCTGAACGGTGCCTTCACCGACGTCACCCAAACCGATTGCACGATAACCGCTTACCTGGACACCAGCGACAAGGGAATCATCGACCCCTCCGCCTGGGCACACTCCTTTCTGTTGCCGGGTTCGTTTGAGCCCGGGGAATTCAGCCGGGTAGTGAGCGGACTGGCGGTGAACACCACCTACTTCTTCCGGTTCGCCGTCTACAATGCGGGCGGCGGCCTGGTATGGTCCGATGCCGATACTTTCACCACCCATGCCTCCCTTTCCCCGCCTAGCTTGGGCGAGCAAAATGCCACCGGGGTGACTGCTACCACTGCCACCCTTCACGGTACGCTCACTTCCACCGGCGGAGAAAATCCCGCCGTCAGCATACTATGGGACAACGAGGACCAGGGGAAAGACCCCGCGGCTTGGGATTTCAAGGTCGATCTGGGTGTACTTGGCACAGGCCCGTTTGAAGCCGAGGTATCGGGATTGAACGTCGGCACGGTGTACTATTTCCGTACCATGGCAGTGAATGCGGCCGGTGTCACCGTATCGGAAAATGCAGCCGCGTTTTCACCCCCCTACCCCGAAAGTTTCCCCGGACTGGTTTCGGGCAAGCTCTCCGGTAGCATGAACCTAACCTCTCCGAATCCCGGCAATCTGGGCATCGATTCGCTGGGCCCATCGATCGCCGAATCCAACTCCACTCCTTGGACCAGCAACGTTACCTTCGTCTACACGGGATACATTCATGATGCCGACGGCAATATGTCGTTTCACGAAAACGTTTCGGACAGTGTATGGTTGCAGGTGAATGGTCAGGTGTTGCTGAACAATTCGGACTGGAACGGCACGAGCGTGAAATCAGTCGATTTCGGAAGCGGTGGTTGGTTTCCCTTCGAGTTGCGCATGGGAGAGTATGAAGGAGCGTCACACAGAGGCCCCGGCGGCCGAGTGAAGGAACTTGGCTTTGGTTGGGACCCCACTGGCGGAACCAATTTCGTTCATCCCCAAAACACCGATGCCACCAGCGGCAACCTTTTCCGCACCTTGCCCCCAGTCGACGTGGCAATCACCAGCCCGGCCACCGCAACCGCCACCCTCGGCCAATCCTTTAGCTACCAAGTGACTTCCACCGGAGTGACCAATCCGGTGCACGCTACCCACAACTTGCCGGACGGCTTGTCCATCGATCCCACATCGGGTGTCATTTCAGGTACTCCGTTGGAAGGCGGCACCCATCCGGTCACCCTCCTCGTGGAGGGAGGAACCTATACCATCACTAGAGGACTCCAAATCATCATGCCACCCGGCCCACCGATACTATCCACCGAGGAAGCGGATGGCATAGTGGCAAATGCAGCCAGGCTCACCGGGCAAATAGTGTCCACCGGCGGAGAGGACGCCAACGTCACGCTTGTCTGGGGACCAACCGACGAAGGCAACGGCACTTGGCAAAACAGCCAATCCTTGAACACCACAGGGGCCAACCCCTTTGCCTTGCTCGTCACCGGGCTGACTTCCGGCACAACCTACCATTTCCGGGCCAAGGCAGCCAATAGCGCCGGCACCACCTGGTCAGCCACCAGGTCCTTTGCCACTGCAGCCGCGGCCACCCCCCCTATCCTCGGGGCCACACAGACGGTGACCGAAGTAACCGACAGCTCGGCCAAACTAAACGGATCCCTCGCCAGCACAGGCGGGGCCGCGGTCACCTATGTTTTCCACTGGGGGGACGAGGACGCTGAAACCAATGCCTCAGCCTGGGATAACGCCCTCACCATAAACAACGCCATGCCCGGCAACCTCTCCGCCGAAATCACCGCCGGACTGGCTGCTCCCACCATATACTTCAGCCGAATCGCCGCCACCAATTCAGCAGGCACCACCTGGTCGGACGGCACCATTATCTTCACCCCCGGCCCTGCCCCTCAGCCACCGGTACGAAAGGAATACCTAGTCGGGCGGTGGACTTTCGACGAAGGCAATGCAAAAGACAGTTCGGGCAACGATTACCATGGTGTGGCATCAAGCGCGAACATCTATGATTCTGACACGCCGTTTGGCATGGGTAAATCGGTCAACTTAAACGGCAACCACTACATCACAGTGAGCGACGGAGGCGACGAGTCGACTTTCGATGGCGGTTCCGCATTCTCCATCGCAGGTTGGATCAAGGAATGGCCCGATTCAAAATGGGAACCCTATATCTCCAAACATGGAGAGAATGGAAAAGGCTGGCAGATACGCCGCTACAACAACGCTTCCGACAAAATCTCCTTCACACTGCGCGGGGTAGGTAATGAAAACTGGTACCTAACCAAAGCCATCAATGACAACCAATGGCATCATCTCGCCGGTGTCTTTGGTGAAGGAAAGAGGAAGATCTACGTCGATGGAGAGTTAATCGGTTCGGCAGATGCATTTGGCTCGATAAACTCCACCGGTTCACAACTTGTGTTCGGTGCTCGGGACAATTCGGGCAACGCCAGCAACGCTCCGAGCATAAGCCATGCTTCCAGCGTTTGGCTAGATGACGTTCTTTTCTACGGAATCCCGCTCGGCGCTCAAGAAGTCGTCGAAATATATAATAGAGGCACCGGGTTCGAGGGAATCCAGATAACCAGCGCCGCCACTGCCACGGCAGTGGCCGGCACACCGTTCACTTTCCAGCTAGAGGCCTACAAGGACCCCTTGAGCTTCGGTTTGTATTACGCCCCCAGTTGGCTCGACTTCAACAGTACTTCGGGCCTGCTCTCCGGAACACCTCCGGCTCCCGGAACCTATACCGTCACAATATCCGCATCCAATGCAGTCGACTCGGAACTGACCACGCTCACCATAGAGGCGGCGGATCTCGGGTCCTACGCCTACTCGATGGACCTGACGACCGACTACAATGGAACCAACCCAACGAGCAACTTGGTGCTGCCGGTACGCTTGAGCGAGGCAAATGCCACCCTCCATGGCCTCGGTTTCCGTTATGCCCAGTTCAAGGCGGGCGGTGCCGACCTGCGCTTCCGCACCACCAACGGGACCGAGTTGCCACACAAGGTGGTGCAATGGAACACTGCGGGCGAATCCCTCGTGCGGGTGAAAGTTCCTTCCCTCGCCGCCGGCGATACGCTCCTAATGCTCTGGGGCAACCCCGAAGCCAACGCCACCTCGCATTCCGTCAGCGGATCGAACGATTGGTCAGGCAATTTCTCGTTCTCCAACTTCCAAGGCCCTCCCAATCTGGACCCCGCAGCGGAATTTCACGGTAAAAAGAACTTGGCCTTGTCCGCACCGATTTCGGCGGTTGGCGGCGGTACCCTGACCTATGCGGCCAGTGGTTTGCCAGACGGTCTGACACTGAACGTAGTGACCGGCGAAATCACCGGCGCCCCCATTGCGGGAGGCTTCACCCAAGCCACTCTCACGGTGACAGGCGAAAGCCGCGCCGGCCAACCCCTGACCCATTCACTGACCTATGATTTCAAGGTGGTTGACCTGGCCCACTTCCCCTTGCAAATGAACCTCACACTCTCCGGTTACGACGGCAACTCCACCCTGACCGATTTCCCCTTGCTGGTTGACCTCCACCAAGGACTGACCGACTTCACCTACAATTCCTTTCTCTCCCCGAACGGTGATGACTTGCGCTTCTTCGATGCCAGCGGAGAGGAACTGGTGTACGAAATAGAGTCCTGGGACGTCACAGGGCATTCCTACGTCTGGGTCAAGGTGCCTTCCATATCGGGAGCCAACACAGTGATCACCATGGCTTGGGGTAACCCTGCCGACGCCAGCGCACCGGACTTTGGCTTGGCCAGCAGCGTATGGTCCAATGATTTCCACGGAACCTGGCACTTCAGCGAATTGACCAACGGCAATAGCCAGTTCACCGACTCCTCACCCGACCTCAGCCACGCCCTCAACAATGGAGCTACCGTGGAAGCAAATGGTCAAGTAGGCGGTGCCGCGCGCTTCGATGGATCGTCTTGGGCAAACGTTCCGCACACTGACGGCCTCAACGCGGAAACTTTCTCAGTCAGCGCCTGGCTCAAGAAGGATCCCCCGCCCGCCAGCGGAATAAACGGGCTCATGGGCTACGGCTACCACCTCGCTCCCCACCCAACCTATTTCAACGACCTCGAAACCTTGCGGGCCCTTGCTCCGGAAGGCAGCAAGCTGGTCCAAGGCGAACCTAACAGACCAGACCACAACGGATTCTACTTCGGTGGAGAAAACGACTTCAAGAGCGCGGGCATCGGAATAACGAGGAACGACAACTTCATCAGTTTGTGGCTAGCCGACTTCCATGCCCCCGAGACCGGTAACTACAAGTTCAAGATAGACAAGCTAAGCCACGAAGACAACGCCTCCATTTGGCTGGACCGCGACCAGAACGGTTTGTTCGAGACCAATGGCACCGCCGGTAACGAGAGATTGGGGGGCAACAAAAACTTCACTTCGGCTGACCTCGCCCTAGTCGGTGGACAAAGCTACAAATTGGCCATTGTCCATGGCGATTATGGCCAAGGCACACAATTTCGGGCTTGGGTACAGACTCCGTCCCTCTCCATGCGAGTGATAAAGCCATTGGCGTCGGAACAAGACGGGCTCTTCACGAGTGACCCAGCCCATGAGACCCAACTCAGTCGGGCGGCCATTTCCAGTAGGCACAACCAAAGTTCCGGAAAAGGCTACGTTCTCTATTCCAAGGACGCGAAATTTGAGTTTTCCTCCGGCCCCGGATGGCACACCAACCCCAAGATAAGCCACGACAACGAAACATGGCATCACCTTGCCCTGACCTATGACGGAACCACCAAGCGCATCTACTTGGATGGCTCCCTCGCAGGAAGCTCAGAGGCAAGCATCACACCGAACGACCAAAAAGCCCTCCGCATCGGGGCAGGGCTGAACGAGACATGGTATGGGAATTATTTTTGGAAGGGGCTGATCGACGAGGCCCGCATATCGGCGACCGCCCGCTCGGCCGATTGGATTCGGGCATGCCATGACAACCAGAAGAATTCCTCCGACTTGGTGCATTACGGCTCCGTGGCGGGCGCCCGCATGATAACTAGTCCGCTCAGCATGAATGCCATAGCGGGCCAACCCTTTGATTACAACCTGACCGCGGTCGGCGCCCCCATGACCACCGCCGTGTTCAACCTGCCTCCCGGTCTCCTGTTCGATTCCGTGAACGGAAACATATCGGGAGCCCCCACCGTGGCAGGCTCCTTCCCCGTCTCCTTGTACGTGGCCTATGCCGATGATGACGGCCACTTCACAGACAACGATGCCTTACCCGATGAACTGGGCACCATCGATGCCAACGAAATCGCGAACCAAGTGATTCTCCAGATAACGGTGGCCACCGCCGCGCCGGTCATCGCCACCGCCCCCGCCACCTTGGTCGGGGCCAACAGCGCGTCGCTCAACGGCTCGATCATCAACGATGGCGGCGAACCACCCCTTACCCGCATCTACTACGGCACCCTTGACAGCGGCACCTTTGATTCCGCGTGGCAACACGTCTACACGGTAGGCTACCAAGGGATTGGATCTTTTGGCCAAGTGATCGCCGGCCTCTCTCCGGGCACCACCTATCACTACCGCATACGTTCCTACAATTCGGCGGCCCCCAGTGGTGTCTGGGCCTCCGCCTCCCAAAGCTTCGAGACCTCGGTGTCCAATTTGGCGGTCGTGATGAACGGGGGAATCGGCGGCTTCGATGGAGAATCCGCCACCATCGGCGGATCCGTCTCCCACGTCGGACTCGGTACAATCGATTCCGGACCCATCGAATTCACCGCCGAAAAGTACCCCGGACTCATGCTCTGGCTCGACGCCAATGCCACCGTTACCCTGGACAAGGGAGTTGGCCCCGGGGTGGAAGGCATCCCCGACGTCAACCAAACCGTTGGCTACTGGGCCGACCGCAGCGGCCACAACCATTTCGCCACACCACACCAAGCCGCGAATAACCGCGAACCCCGGTTTGTGCCCACTGGATTCAATGGCAAGCCCACCCTCAACTTCGATGGCCAAAATGACGTATTGTTGGTCCAAAACCCAGATGCCTTCGACGGTTGGGACGCCATGACCGTGTTCATCGTGTCCGAGGGAATCGCAATGGAAAATGACAGCACCCTGATCGCCAAGGCAGGTACGGGCAGCAAAGGGTGGTCTTTTGGCAAAAAGAACTTGGGTTACACTCGCTGGAAGGTTGCCTTGGAAAACGGGGGCGGAGAAGAAACCATCAGCTACTCCCAAAACGGAAAAAGCGTCTGGACCCTCTTGTTCGGCAACGGAAACCGGGCAAGTTTTGCAAATGGCATACAAAAAAGCTCTTCTGCTGCCAGCGGCTCCATCAATTTGGCTCAAGACAAGCCCTTTTCGATCGGAGGACAGATCAACCTGAACGACAATATAAACAAGAACGCCAAGGCCAACGTTTCCGAAATCCTTGTCTATAAGAACGCTCTTTCCAGACACGAAAGGCAAAAGATAGAAGGGCACTTGGCTCACAAATGGGGGCTCGCAATCGAACTACCCGTCAGCCATCCGCACCAAAACGAGGCTCCAGTGTTCGGTGGTCCCATCGCGGGGGCAAACCTATCACTCTACTGGGGATCGACCGACGGGGGCGAAGTGCCTGCCCAATGGGAACACGTCGTGCCGATGGGCGAATACTATGGTGCCGTGGCCTCCAATGGCTTCATGGGGCATGGCTACCACTATTCGCCAAACAACAGCTACTTCAATGACCTTGAATCGATCCGAGCCCTCCCCTCCACGGGATCCGCCTTTGTCCAAGGCGAACCCAACGACCCCACTGCGACAGGGTTTTATTTCAGCGGAGACAACGATTTTCAAAGCAGCGGCATAGGGATCACCAGAGGCGACAATTTCATGGACCTTTGGCTAGCCGACTTCAATGCCCCCGAAACCGGCAACTACAAGTTCAAGATGGATCAGAGGGACAACTACGCAGGCATTTGGCTGGACCTCAACCAAAACGGAGTGTTCGAAAACACCGACGGCAATAGCAGCGAAAAACTGGGCGGACCCGATAATTTCACCTCCGAAAACGTTTCCCTGGTAGCCGGCCAAACCTACAAAATAGCGCTGGTTCACGGTGAATCAACAGGCGGCAACGTAAAATTCCGGGCATGGGTGGAAACTCCCTCGCTCTCGATGCGCGTCATACGCCCGTTGGAAGTTGTCCAAAATGGTTTGTTCACCACCGCAGGCGCCATGTTGTCGAACGGCAAACCACTCTCCGCTCAAATCGAACCGGAGGCCGCCATCAGCGGCATGCAGTCAGGCAATACCTATTTTTATCGTGTCATGGCCAGTAATTCAATGGGGGACGCCTGGGCCGATTCCACCACCTCCTTCGTGGCGGAAAAGAAAATCGATCTCGCCAATGGCACGCTTACCTTCGACACCAGCGGCCCCACCCCCACTTGGAGCGTGGTGAACGGATCCAGTGGAACGGGCGAAATCGTCGAGACCAGTTACGTCGACGAAGTCGGCAACACCATAACCTACGAGGTGGCTCGTTTCAGCTTCGACCGTATAAATTTGGGCGTCGGGGTATCGGTTGAATTCGCCGGAAACAACCCACTGGAACTCGTGGTGGCGGGTAACGTCACCCTAATGACTCCGCTTGACCTATCCGGGAACCATGCCCCCAATAGCGACGTAAACGCCATCACTCCGGGCAAACTGGGCGGTGGGCACGGTGGTAGGGAAGGAAGTCAAGGAGGCGACGGCGGCAGTCCCGCACACGTCACCTCTTTCTTCAATTTACCGGGTGCTGGCGCAGGAAGAAACTCTTCCAGTAATGCGGGCGGCGGTGGCTACGGTGGCCTCGGTACTTTCTCCACCTCCACCCACGGCAAAATGTATGGCTCGCGGGACCTTGCTCATCTCTTTGCGGGATCCGGCGGTGGCGGTGGTAGTCACCGATCCGGTGGAGCTGGCGGCGGCGGCTTACGCATTGTTTCGGGCGGCACCCTCACCATCGGGGCAAACGTCATGGCTGACGGCGGACGAGGCGGAGCCAGTGGCACGAACTCCAACCAAAGCGGAGCGGGTGGCTCCGGCGGAGCCATCTACCTCAAGGCCGAACACTTGGTGATCAACCAAGGAGTGATCGTCCGGGCAGCCGGCGGAGCGGGAGCCAACGGTGTGCTCGGCGCCTCGACCGGTGGCGGTGGGCGCATTCACCTCGAGGGAACCTCCAGTATAACCAACCACCAAAGCCCCGTTTGGGCAAACGTCACGGCCCAGGGAGGTAACAACCTCGGCAATACACGCCACGGAGCCTATGGCACGGTAAATATTACACCGCGCGCAGAGGTCAGCGAACTGGTGTTCACTCAGGGCACGCTCACCATAGACACGGACTTGGGCGTACTGCACCACTCCGACGGTTCCTTCCTCACAGGCGTCATAACAAATCATTCCTCCGGGTCCTACCGCTACAAGAAATGCACTTTCACGGCGGACCGCATCGACATCGGTCCGGAAGTGGTCGTCGTGCTCCAAGGAGCCTCTTCCCTTTCCCTCCAAACCCGGGACCATGGTAACTTGACCATTGCCGCCGACCTCGTGGCCAATGGCAACAATGCAATCGACAGCGTGTCCGGCGGCATAGCCAAAATTGGTGGCGGCAACGGGGGCGACCGCGACCTGCACGGCGAAGGCTCCGAAAAAGGCAAGGCAAAGGCTCATAATTCAGATGGCGGCGGTGGCGGCAACGGTGGAGCCGGCGGAGCATCGAGCTCCGGTTACGGGCAAGCCTTCGGCGACATACAGATCGCTCATTTGATCGGTGGCTCAGGCGGGGGCGGCGGTGATTATTACGCCGGCGGCGCAGGCGGGGGCGCCATCGAGTTGGTCGCCCATGGCGACGGGACCCTGACCATCGCCTCGGGAGCGACTATTTCGGTCAACGGGGCCGACACCACCAGCAATGACCGGGGCGGTGGCGGCGGCGCCGGCGGCACAATCCGGCTGCAAGGTGGAACCATCGTCAACAATGGCTCCCTCCAGGCCAAGGGCGGCGGCACCTACTGGGCCGACCAAGACGGAGGCGGCGGACGCATTGCCTTCCACAGTGACAACCTCTTAACTCTAGGCACCTATGACGTCTCAGGGTACCATTCGGGGACAGTGGAAATATTCGGGGAAACGGGCAAAGACGATTGGGCCTTTTCCAGCGGAACCCTCCTGATCAATACCTCCCATGGCACCTGGCGGCACACCGGCGGACACCATGGCGAAGGCGTGATCTCCTCGGGCACGGATGGCACCACAAACTACGGTCTATGTACCTTCACCTTCGATTCCATCAATTTGGGGGCAGGTCTCAACGTATCACTGACGGGCACCAAGGCGCTCGTGCTCAAGACACGCAACCACGGCGACGTAGTGATCGGGACAAACCTAAACGTCAACGGCGGCAATTCCTCCGGCCAAACAAGCGGCAAGGGAAAACTGGGTGGCTATAACGGTGGCAACAAAAATGCCAACGGAGCTGGCCCCGGCAAAGGAAAGACAAAAGTATTTGGCAACGACGGCGGCGGCGGTGGGCATGCCACCGAGGGCGGCTACTCCACCGGCGGCTTCGGCTTGAGCTACGGCAACACCGGGATCACCCACCTCATCGGTGGATCAGGTGGCGGTGGTGGTAGCGGCAACGGCGGTGGAGCAGGTGGCGGGGCCATCTCCATAGAGGCCGACGGAAATGGAACCATCACCATCTTGGCGGGAGCCGTCATATCGGCCAACGGAGGCGTCACCAGCAACGCCGGCAACGGCGGGGGCGGCGGCGCCGGCGGATCGCTCCGCTTCGGGGCCCGCAACATACTCAATTTTGGGGTCATTTCGGCCAAGGGCGGAGTAAAGTCGGGGGCATTCAGTGGCGGTGGCGGCCGGGTGGCCTTCCATTGCAGTCAAAACCTGAGCCGTGGCACAGTCAACGTGGGAAGCGGTATCTACACCGGTACAATCGGCGAAAACACTGCTCCCATCATCGTCGGTGACCTCACCGCCGAGATCACTTACCTTACGCCCAAATACGTCAGCAAAGGTCCCGGCATGTGGGGTTCCATCTTCACCGGCACCGGCTCCGACTACAATGCCACCATACTCGATGGGTCGACTTATCACTGGGCGTCCGACCGCGTATTTACCGGAGACAAGAACAATACCATTCTGAGCATGGCAGAAAGTTCCTCCAAGAACACGCTGATTACTTCCGGTACAATCCAGAACTGGAACAATTTCCCCAACCATAGTGGAGGAGACTACTTCATCACCGCTCTCAGTGGAGCCATCAGGCCACCGGTCACCGGCAGCTACGGGTTCCGCTGGTCCAATGACGATCGCGGCTTCATGTACCTCGATCTCAACCGCAACGGTATATTCGAGGCGAATGAGCGTCTCGGTGGAGCCAATGCCAATCCCACCGGTTCCCGTAGCGGAAACTACCAACTCTCAGCCGGCTCGGACATCAATGGGGCGCCAATCGATTACTCTTATATTTATATGGCTCAGGAAAATCAGAGCCAGCAAAGCCTCAACTTTTGGGTCACCCTGCCAGACACTCTTGAAAAACGTGTCAACCTGAACGGAGCCAACGGACAAGGCGGCATGTGGGTGGTTCCCATGACACATGACGAAATCGAGAACAGTTGGGAAGAATTGAACCAATTTTCCATCGTCTACGCCATAGCCGCCCAAAGAGGCCCACAAAGCTATGCCGTCACCGGCTTGCCCTCCGGTTTGTCGCTGGACCCGCTCACCGGTGAAATATCAGGGGGCACCGATCAAGCAGGATCACACCACCTCACCGTGACCGCCTCCAATCTGTCCGGTACCAGTGTACCGCAAACTGTCGTGTTGACCGTCCATCCCAACAAACCCATTGCCCGTGACCTAAACTCCAGCAACCACGGCGGCACCTCCGCCACCATGGATTTCGATCTACTCGAAACCGGCGGCGAAAACCCAGAGGTAACGTTCTTTTACGGTTCCTTCGACGGCAACGAATCGGCAACCAACTGGGAGGCCAATGCCACCATGGCCGGCACCCAGGGAGCAGGTACCCAAAGCTTCACCTTGACGGGCCTGACCCCTGGCTCGCAGTACATCGTGCGGGCAAGAGTGAGCAATTCAGTCGGCGTCGACTGGACCGACGCCCATTCCCTTGCCACCGCCGCCACGCTCGGCCCCCCCACCCTAGCATCCAGTTCCACCGAGTCACTCACGGCTGTAGGTGCCCTGGTGGCGGGCAACCTGGTCTCCTTCGACGGTGTCGATCAGCCCGTCATAACCCTTTACTACGGCACCGAGGACAATGGAACCAACGATGCCGCTTGGAATGCGTCGGTTAGCTTGGGCGCCCAACCCACCGGGCCCTTCTCTCACACCGTGACCGGTCTCTCCGCTGGCACCCGCTACTTCTACCGCTTCAAGGCAACCAATGGCGGCGGCTCCGCCTACTCGCCTGCGACCGGCGAGTTCGTGCCCGTCGGCACACCTGAGCTCGACTCGAGGCCCGCCACCAACCTCGGCATCACTTCCGCCACCTTGAACACCAGGATCACTTCCATCGGGGGACTCGACACCATCACCGGAGCTGAACTGGAAGCGAATACCTTTCCCAATCTCGAGGTTTGGTTCGACGCCCAAGACATCTCAACTATTACGAACTCGAATTCGGTTACTGCTTGGAATGACAAAAGCGGAAACGACAGGCATGCCACGACCAGCGAGGGTGCCCCCGAGCTCGGTGCCAATAACGGGCCAAACGATCATTCGGTCATCCAAATCCGCAGGGCGGGTGGAGACGATACTTTGCTAATAGGCGGTTCCGCCTTTTTCGCGAAGGAACACTACTATATATTCCGCAGTTCTAACGCGGCCAACAAGTTTGACAACTACGGCGCCGTTCTAGGACACCAGTCCGGAAGGCAATCCAATTATCTTTGGCAGAGCGGCCAACCTTATTTCCATGACAACAAATACCCGACAGGAGTTCAGCAGAACGGCGGCCCTTACGTCACCACCGGAAACCGAGGCCTTGGCTCAGTCAATCAATTCATGCTGCTACGGCTAGTGGTGAACGATGGTTCGACCAGCGCCAAGACCAACTACAAGATCGGGAAAGCAGACGGTTACGGCGCTTCCATAGACATAGCTGAAATATTGGCTTTCTCCAATGTCCTAAATGAAGCACAACGAATACAGTTAGAAGGAATGCTGGCTTGGAAGTGGGGCCTGCAAAACCTTTTGCCAACCGAGCATCTGCACAAGGCTGAGAACCCGAATTTTCAAGTGACTCACCAGGGCGGCGAAGCGGCCAGCGTGACCTTTTACTGGGGTGACGACAACGCCAGCCAAGTGGCCGCCAACTGGGACAACAGCCACACTGTGGCAAGCACTCATGACCTTGGGCTCGTCTCCCACGACCTGTCCGGACTGACCTTGGGCGCCACCTACTATTTCACCGCCAAGGTGTCCAACTCGGGCGGCGAAGCATGGGCCCCCGTGAACACCTTCGTACCCGCCAATACCTTGTTCGGCAAAGACACTATACCTGGTCTCGCCCTTTGGCTCGACGCCACCGACGTCGACGACAATGCAACCGCCGACAGTCTCGTCGATGGCACGACCCTCGCCACTTGGAACGATAAGTCGAGCGGCGACCACGAGGTGAAGCAAACCGTGACGAATCGACAGCCCAAATACAAAACCAACCTCTTCAACGGCAAGCCGGGCATTCGACTGGACGGCTCCAACGATCACTTCTTCGTCAACGGCGCCATACGGTCCAGCGCCGGTGGAGTGACCGCCTACGTCGTGTCCAAGCGCGACACCCAGGGGGGTGACAACGACGCCTATTTGATCGATGCCGCCAACTGGACCATTATATATCTAAAGCGTCATCTTCACCTCGCCGCGCGCCGCGTGAAT
>PAZC01000016.1 GCA_002716045.1 Opitutia bacterium | reverse complement strand
CGGCCCCGGGGTGGATTTCCGCTCGCTCGACCTCAGCGCATTCGACGCCTTAGGCAAAGATGCCAGCAATGGCAACTTCGAGGGGGCGGACCTAGCGGGTCGGCGAATGAACAATGGCAACTTCACCGGAGCGAATTTCAAGGACGCCACCCTCACTGGCGGCGATCGCCAGAACGCCAACTTGACCAACGCCAACTTCATTAACACAGACTTGACCGGAGCGAACCTAAACGGAGCCACTTTCACCGGTTCACTCTACAGCGCGAGCACCCAATGGCCTGACGGCTTCGATCCCGTCGCCGCCGGCGCCGTGCTCTATCAACCGCCGCCCCCCCTCACCGACGCCAATTTCACCACCGCAATCAACCTATGGTTTTCCGACGAGGCCAACGCGACCGCCACCTACGGGCACATAAGCAACTGGAACGTCTCAGGCGTCACCAATATGTCTAATGCCTTCAAGGACCGAACCAACTTCAACGAGGATATAGGCCATTGGGAAGTGAACAACGTCACGAACATGAAGTCCATGTTCCAAGGAGCCTCCTCCTTTAACCAAAACGTCGGCGACTGGAACGTTTCCGCCGTCACCTACATGAGCTACATGTTCAATCAAGCCGCAGGTTTCAACCAGGACGTCGGCGACTGGAACGTATCCGCCGTGACTGACGTTTATGGCATGTTTGGCGGGGCATCGGCCTTCGACCAAGCCATTGGTGATTGGAACGTCTCCGCAGTTACGAACATGGCCTACATGTTCTACTACGCCACCTCGTTCGACCAAGATATCGGCAATTGGGACACATCCTCCGTGACGAACATGAATAACATGTTCAAGGCGAGTTCCTTCAACCGGGACATAGGTGACTGGGACACCTCCTCGGTCACGAGCATGAAAGGTATGTTCATGAGCGCTTCCTCATTCAATCAGCCCATCGGCGACTGGAACGTCAGCAACGTCACCTCAATGGAATCGATGTTGCGCCATGCCCATGACTTCAACCAGTCCATCGGTGGCTGGGACGTGAGCAACGTCACCTCCATGGAATCGATGTTCCGAGGCCAAAACTCTTTCAATCAACCCATCGGAGATTGGAACGTTTCCGCCGTCACCGACATGAGCTACATGTTCAATCAAGCCGCAGGTTTCAACCAGGACGTCGGCGACTGGAACGTATCCGCCGTCACCGACATGAATTGCATGTTCCGATCAGCTGGCTCGTTCAATCAGCCCATTGGTAATTGGGACACGAGTAGCGTCACGAATATGTATAGCATGTTTTACAACGCCTCGGCATTCAATCAGGACATTGCCAACTGGAATACCTCGGCTGTGACTGACATGCAGAAGATGTTTTATGGCGCCAACTCGTTCAATCGGAACATTGACAGTTTGAACGTATCAGCCGTCACCAACATGAGCAATATGTTCGCAAGCGGCGCTTCCCTTTCCGACACCAACAAAGGCCTGATTCACGCAGCCTTTTATACCAATGCCAATTGGGGATACGACTGGTCCGCGTTTGCGCCGGTTCCCGCGTTTGCTGAGCCGACGGCGAGTTTGAGCGTGGCCGAGAACAATGCCTCGGCATTTTTCCAGGTCGTGGCCTCCTATCCCGGCAGTAGACCCCTTAGTTATACCAAAAGCGGGCCAGACGCGGGCAAGTTCGATCTCAATGCATCCTCCGGAGTATTTCGCTTCGTCAGCGCCCCCGACTACGAGAACCCAACCGACTCCGGCAGCAACAACAACTACTCGCTCACCGTGATGGTATCCGCCGCCGAAAAGAATGCCACCATAGCGGTGACCATTCAAGTGACCGACGTCTACGAGGCACCGCCAAACCATCCTCCGGCTTTCTTCGGCGGCTCCACCTTTGCCGTGGCCGAGAACAATGCGTCCTCCCTCTCAGCGAGCGCAAGCGATCCCGACGGAGATTCCCTGGTCTATTCACTGAGCGGGCCCGACGCGGGCAAGTTCATGATCAATGCCGCGACCGGTGAACTCAGCTTGAAGCAACACGCGGATTACGAGAACCCGAACGACACCAATGGCGACGGTGCCTACCAAGTGGTCGTCATGGTGTCCGACGGACAAGCCTCCGCCAGCAAGAGCCTGTCCATCGCAGTGACCAACGTGATCGAGGACTTCGATGGCGACGGCACCGAGGACCACGCCGACTTGGACGACGACGGCGACGGGTTCTCCGATGCCGAGGAAATTGCCTATGGCTCCGATCCCCGCAACGCCGCCTCGATGGTCAACCGGGCCCCGGACGACCTCTATCTGGTGTCCGACGGCATAAAGGAAAACCGGCCTGCCGGCTCCTTGGTGGGCCAGTTCCACGTAGTCGACCCGGACGCCGAAGACTCCCATCTCTTCACTCTCGCCGATGGCAATGGTTCGCAACACAACCACCTCTTCCAGCTCGACGCCAATGGTACGCTGACAACAAATGCCACCTTCGACTTCGAGGGCGTCGCCGGCCACCTGCGCATTCGGGCGCGAGCCACCGACGAGCGCAACGCCAGCATCGCCAAGGCATTCTCCGTCTACCTCACCAACGTCGTCGAGGACCTCGATGGCGACGGCATAGAGGACGCTCACGACCACGACGACGACGGCGACGGGTTCCCTGATGCCGAGGAAATCGCCAAAGGCACTGATCCGCGGGACCCCGGGGCCGTGCCCAACCTGCCGCCCACCGCCATCACGTTGGAAGGCAACGAAATATCGGAAAACCTGCCGGCGGGCAGCGTGGTCGGTCAATTGCGGGTCAGCGATCCAGATGACCTAGATGGCAACGGCACCTACCAATTCGAAGTCCTCGCCGCCGACCAAAATGCCACCCTCCCCTTCCAAGTCGATTCATTCGGAAAATTGATCACCACGAGGCCTCTCGATCACGAGCAGGGAGATCATCGCCCAGTCAGAGTCAAGGCAACCGACCCCGGCGGCTTGTCCCACGAAGCTGAATTCATTATCCACGTGCATGACGTCCATGGACCACAAGTCGGTTCGCTGCAAATCTCCGAAAGCAATGGCACCTATTTTGCCACCGCCCGCAGCCAAGCGTCTGCATTGGCTCCGGTCACGGAACGCGGCATACTCGTGAGCGACCAACCCAATGCCCAGCCCGACGAGAACGGTACGCAGCGGCTTGCAGCCACCTTGGAAGGCCCCGAATACACGGTCGAGGTAACAGACTTGGCTTCAGGTGAGAAGAAGTACCTTCGTCCCTACGCAATAAGCGGGGAAGGCATGGACTTGGGACACATCCGGGTGGTCGTGCCCGAAAACAATTCGGTCAAACGGGCCCACGGAGCATTCGCCGGTTCTCCCGTCTTGGCCGGCGGCTGGGTCGACGCCGGCTGGTTCGGGGCGGTCCATCCAACCGGCCGCGGCTGGGCCTATCACGCAAAGCTTGGCTGGCTTTTCCCCTCCCCCGACGGCGAGGGCGGTCTTTGGGTATGGACCCAAAGGCATGGCTGGCTATGGACAAGAGAAGGCACCTTCCCCTACCTATACCGGAACAATGACTCCACTTGGCTTTACTTCATAGGCGTTCACTCCGGCATGCAGGTGTTCTACAACGCGACCACCCACGCCTTGGAAACCTACCCCGCCCGCTAAGTATCTCGTCTTCCACGCGAAGGCACTAGAGAATCAAAAGCAAGAGGATTAACATCTTGCTGGCAGGCCAGCGCGCGACTGCGTAAAAAAAACCAAAAAAAAACGTTATATTTCGGGGTTTTTGGCTAATACCTTTACGGGGTATTTAGTTGTCAGAATCTGGCAAGCAAGATACCACTCACAAAATTCCGCCCAAATGCTTTGTTCAAAACACATGCGCGCCATGAAAAGCAAAATCGTGCCCACCCTCGTCGCTCACCTGCGCCGGGCCCTCGCCCGGACCATGAATCGCTTTGCCGGCAAATTCCCGGCAGCAAGCCGATTCCGCGGCACAAGCCGATTCGGCCATGCGGCGACCACAGGAGCACTGTGTCCGGACGTAAAACGGGCCACCCTGTTGCTGGCACCCGCTTTTCTGCTCACTGGCTTTGTCAACGCCCAGCGCGGTCCACAGGACACCTGGTATCAGGAAAAGAAAATCGCAATGCCCGCCATGCCAGGGCTTAATGGCCCCTATGACGTGACGGTCGCCCCCGACGGCAAACTCTATGTTTCGGACGAACTCAACGACCGAATCAGCATATGGGATGCCAACGGTACCCTCCTGAAAGCCTTCTCGGGCTATGGGTCGGGTGACGGTCAATTGAGCAACCCGCATTCCATCGCATTCCACGGCGGAGAAACCTTCGTCGTCGACACCGGTAACCACCGCATCCAAGTATTCGACGCCAACGGCACCTTCAAAAGAAAATGGGGTAGCTATGGATCGGGAGACGGCCAATTCAATTACCCTTGGGGGGTGGCCATCCACACCGACGGCAATGGCACGGAAGTGTTCGTGACGGAAAGCAGCGGTTCCCGCGTGCAGGTATTCGACCTCAACGGAAACTTTCTCCGCAAATGGGGTAGCTACGGTAGTGGCAATGGACAATTTTACTATGCCAATGGCATCGCTGTTGCCACCGATGCCACGGTCTACGTTGGATCGAGGAACCATTACAAAGTGAAGGTATTCGACCGCAACGGCACCTACCTCCGTTCATTTGGCACAGGGAATTACGCCTCTGACCTTAGTTGGATTGGAAACCGTCTGGCAGTGAGCAGCGGAGACAACGGCCACCGCGTGCGAATCTACGAAACCAACGGCACCTTGGTCACCACTATCGGCAACGGTTACGCCGGCTCCGGCACGGCAGAACTGAATACACCGTGGTTCATTGGAGAAGGCGCGGACGGCAAACTGCTCGTTTCCGACCACGAAAACCATCGCATCCAAGTGTTCGAGGCCAACGGCACCCATGCCGGAAGCATCGGCCAATACGGAACCACTGCCTTTACGCCGAAGGATCTGCTACGGCTTGACGATGGCAACTTCCTGGTGTCCGACGCAAGCGGAGACCGCGTGCTTGAAATGGATGAAAACGGTACCTTGGTCAGCGTATTGGCTAGCAAAGGGAACGGCGACGGCGAGGTGCAAGATCCGTGGCAAATGGCCGTAGGCCCGAATGGTTTGGTCTACGTCGTGGAGCGGGCAAACAACCGGGTCTCTGTTCTGGACCGCAACGGCAGCTTCGTCCGCAAATGGGGAACGTCAGGATCCGGCGACGGCTTCTTGAGCACGCCCGAAGGCATCGCGATAAGTGATGACGGCGAAGTATTCGTCTCGGAGTTGGGCAACGATCGCATCCAGGTGTTCGACCTCAATGGCACCTTCCTACGCAAATGGGGGTCGTACGGAACAACCGACGGCAAATTACGCGAACCTTGCCAACTCGCCCTGAACGAAGAGGGCGAATTATTGGTCGCCGACTACAACAACAACCGCATCCAAATATTCGACCGCAACGGCACATTCCTGCGCAAATGGGGCACTAGCTGGAAGCCTGGCCGCATCAAGCTCACTCCGGACGGGCTCGTCCTGCTCAGCGGGTTCAGCTCGAGTCAGTCCCAGGTACGCGAAATGGATGGAACCTGGCTCAAGACCATTTCAGTAAATGGCTTCTCGCATGCACCCATGGCCGCTCATCCCAAGGGAGGTTTCTTCCTGTTCCACGAGCCAACCAAGCTAAGACGTTGGCAGAACACCTATCGCGTGTTGCGCCCCAAGCCGGCCAAGGAAATCCCCCTGCCCGAAGTTATCTCCGTGGCCCAAATACTGGGCACCAACCACCTCGAGGTGAAATACCGCATACACGATGCGGACAGCCCGAAGGTGTCAGCGGCCCTGCTTGGCTTCGTGGACGGGGGCGATGATCTCGACAAAGTGATCGTACCAAAAACTTTTGTGGGAAGCGTGACCGGCAAATTGGACGACAACGTATCAACCGGACAAAAGCTTACAGTCACTTGGAACGCGGAGGCTGACTGGAAAGTGGGCTATGGTGAAATGGAAATGGAAATCCTCGCCAAGGACGACCGAAACTTGCTCAACCTTCATTTCCTCACCCTGCCGGCAACGGAAAGCAACGCCACCACCCTGCAGATCAGTCGATCGCCCATAACCGAAGACGATCTGCTCGACCTATGGTACTGGTTGGTAGCTTCGGGAGACAATGAAGTGACCTTCTCCAACGGCATAGTACATCAACCGGAGACCGCAGTGGCTCAAACCTTTGCCCCGTCGTCGATTCCCAACCTCAAGCTCTGGCTCGACGCCACCGACCTCGACGGAAACGGGCAAGCCGACTCTCTTGTTCAGGACACGGCCGTTTCCATTTGGGTGGACAAAGCGGGCGGGGATCACAACGCGACCCAAAGCAACGAGTCGAAATATCCCGTCCACAAGGCAAACTCTCGAAACGGAAAACCCACAGTGTTTTTCGACAACAGCAACGACAGCCTGACCACCAGTCTAAACTTGAGCAGCCCCTTCACCGTAGCCGTGGTATTCAACTCGGCATCCACGGGAAATCGCCGGGCCCTCCAAGGATCGAGCAACTGGCTGATCGGACCTTACCAAGGAAGAGTGAGGTACTTTTCGGCAGGCAGCTGGGTTTCCACCGGAGTGTCCCACGTGGTCAATCGTTATTACCTCGCCATCGCCAGCAACTCCGGTTCCGAGTCCGCCTTCTGGATAGATGGAGCCGACTACACCACCAGCTCCTCGACACTAGGTACACCAGGCACTCTTCATCTGGGNGCATCGGGCCACACATCCCATGCNCTGAACGGTCACGTCGCGGAAGTTTTTGTATTCGATGCCACCATATCAGCGGAAAACCGGACAAACTTATCCAAATACTTGGCCGAGAAATGGGATCTGGCCTATGCCCCGACGCCCTACGCCAGCGGAAGCGCCACCACGACGGCGGGCAAGGCATATCTTCTGAACCGGATGAACCTGAGGGAAGCGTCAGCCGCGGAAGTAACGCGGGCCAAGGAGGCCAGTACGCCGGGGGTCATCAACCAGTTCACTCCCAGTTTCCAAGTAGGACCCGNCGAGCGACCGGTNAAGGTGAANGAGCANGGCTTCGACACGGGCGCCACGAGNGGTTTCTGGGTAGTTCCCGTTTCGCAATAAGAAGCCATCCGAACACGAGACCTTTCTGTTTCGCAGATGAAACCATTGCCAACAGGCCGACTTACCAACACCCCGGGTCCGGGGTGGACGGGAGCTTGGACTGTGGCCTTTCTGTTGTTGGCCGTTTCCGCTGCGGCGACAGTCACCTACGAAAGGAAATCGGAGCCCTTTGGCATCGTAAGTTCCCAGACTCTCAACAAGGACAACAACGCCTCAGTCACCACCCCGACCGCGCCGGCAACCAGTGGCAGTCGGGTGTTTTCGCACTGGAGCTTGAATGGCCAAAGGCAAGCCGACCCNGGAGGGATTGCCAAAAACCCCGTCACCTTNACCATTACGGAGAACGTGGTTGCCATCGCCCACTACCTNGAGGATGACCTCGATGNCGATNGGGANGGCTTGCCCGACTGGTATGAGGGGCGCCACTTAGGTCACCTCGACTCCAACGGAACAGCCGACCCCGATGCCGACGGCTTGACCATGGAAGAAGAATTGCGCCTCGACACGCCACCCACGGTCAAGGACGTCCTCAGCGAGGGTGGCATTTCCAGGAGACGCGCCCAGAAAGTATTCGTCAACTTGGGCGGAGCCAAAAAGCTGATCATCCGCAGCGAGCCATTTGGTTTGCTAACGAGCGCAGTGACCCATCCGGAAAACAACAGCACAGAAGTGACTGCAAACCTCTCGGGCACAGTGGACGGCCATCGCTTTGCCTACTGGGAACAAAACGGGCAACGCGTCGCCGACAGCGCCGGGGTGGCTCTCAGCCAAGTCACCGTGACCATGACCGAGGACATCACCTTGGTGGCCAAGTATTTCGCCGAGAACGAGGATACCGATGCGGACGGCTTGCCCGACTGGGAAGAATGGCACCTTTATGGCAACCTCTCCTCCAACCTGCAGGAAGACGGCGACGGCGATGGACTCACTCTAGACGAGGAACGCCAGTACGGCACGCCCCCGCGAATTCGAGACGATTTTCATGAGGGCGGAGTTTCCCGTAGGCGATCTCGCAAGACCTTCATCAACTTGGGTGGCGCAAGAAAACTGACTGTCCAGAGTGATCCAATCGACATTTTCTCAAGTTCCAGTTCCTATCTGGACGTCAACTCCACCTACAGTTCGACCAACCTCAGCGGAACCAGCGGCGGCTATGTTTTCTCCCATTGGGAAATCAACGGCGTACGCCAGCAGGACACCAAGGGGATAGGTCTCAGCCAAGTGATCGAAACCATGGATGCCGACAAAACAATCGTCGCCAAATACATCCAGGAAAACCTCGATTCCGATAACGACGGCATTGCCGATAGCTATGAAATGCATGAGTTCGGAAGCCTTGACCACGATGCTTCCTCCGACCTCGACAATGACGGATTCACCGTGGAGGAAGAGATTCGCTACGGGCTCAGCGCGCAGATACCCGACGACATAGATCAGGGTGGCGTCTCCAGGCGGCGGCACGGCCAAAACATTGTTTTTTCAGCCTTCTATCCGAACGGCGACGACGACGGAGACGGTCTAAGCAACTCGCAGGAAATCGCCCTAGGCACCAACTACCAGGCGGCCGACTCCGACNGCGACGGTTTCTCCGACTCGCTGGAGCTGTCACGCGGCTCCGATCCTCTGGACGTTAACTCCCTCGCCAATTATGCGCCAAGCGATATCCATCTGGACAACAACAACACCCAGGAAAACGCATCCGCGGGAAGCATCGTGGGACATTTCTCCACCACCGACCAAGACAGCAACTCGACTCACTCCTACGCCTTTGCCTCAGGCGCGGGGTCGACCCACAACGGAAATTTCTCTCTGGACCTCAATGGCACGCTGCGAATAGCTACCCCGCTCGACTACGAATACCTTGTCGATCAAAACGCAACCCCGCTGTCGATCCGTGTCCGCGCCAGTGACGAATTGAACGCCAGCATGGAAAAAAGCTTTCTTATCGCGGTCACCAACGTAGTGGAAGACTTGGACGGCGACGGCATAGAGGATGCGTATGATGCAGATGACGACGGCGACGGTTTCTCCGATGCCGTGGAGGTGGCTTATGGTTCCGATCCACGCAACAGCCAATCGGTGGCCAATGCCCCACCTTCTTTTGGCGAAGCCAACGCCACCTTGGCCATGGCCGAGAACAACGCGTCCTCCCTCTTCTTCCTCGCCGGCGACTCCGACGGCAACGCCACCCTGAGCTATGCGCTCACCGGCCCAGACGCGGACAGGTTCATTATCAACACAGCGTCCGGCGAACTCACCTTGAAGCATCCCGCGGATCACGAAAACCCGGATGATGCAAACGGAGATGGCATCTACCAAGTAACGGTCACTGCATCCGACGGACATGCCTCCGCCGCCCGCAACCTATCCATCGCCGTGACCAACGTAATGGAAGATCTTGATGGCGACGGCACCGAGGACGCCCATGACCACGACGACGACGGCGATGGATTGTCCGATGCCGACGAAATTGCCCACGGCTCCGACCCCCGCAACCCCGCCTCCAGGTTCAACCGGCCACCGAGCAATCTTTACCTGGTGTCCAACGGCATAAAGGAAAACCGTCCCGCAGGCTCTTTCGTGGGCAAACTCCATGCGGTCGACCCAGATGCCAATGCCGCCCATGTATTCACTCTCGCCGACGGCAATGGTTCGCAACACAACCACTTGTTTCATCTCGACGCCAACGGCACCCTGACCACCCACGCCAGCCTCGACTTNGAGGCCATCGCCAGCCACCTGAGCATTCGGGCGAAAGCAAGCGACGAGCAAAACGCCAGTATCGAGAAGACCATCCAGATTTACGTCACCAACGTAATCGAGGACCTCGACGGCGATGGCACCGAGGACGCCCATGACCACGACGACGACGGCGACGGGTTCCCAGATACCGAGGAAATTGCCAAAGGCACTGATCCCCGTGATCCCGGAGCGGTGCCGAACCTTCCGCCCACCGCAATCATTCTGGAAGGCAACCAATTATCCGAGAACCGGCCGGCTAGCAGTGTGGTTGGACAGTTGCGGGTCAGTGACCCTGACGATCCAGAAGGCAGCGGCACCTACCAACTCGAAATCTTGGGCTCCGATCAAAATGCCAGCCTCCCCTTCCGGGTCGATTCACTCGGACGCTTAATCACCACGAAACCTATCGATTTCGAGCAGGGCAAACATCGGGGCATAAGGGTAAAGGCAACCGATGGCGGCGGNTTGTCCAACGAAGCTGAATTCATCATCCATTTGCAAAACGTCGAGGGGCCAGAAGTCGGTTCTCTGCAAATTTCCGAGCGCAATGGCACCCATTACGCCACTGCCCGCAGCCAAGCGCCAGCGCTCGCCCCCGTGACGGAGCGCGGCATACTCGTGAGCAATCATTCCAACGCCCAGCTCAACCAAAATGGAGCGCAACGCCTTCCGGCCTCCATGCAAGGAGCCGAATTCACGGTCGAGGTAACGGGCTTGGCTGCGGGTGAAAAGAAGTACCTGNGCCCCTATGCAATTAGTTCGGAAGGCATTGCCTTGGGTCGCGCCGTGGTTTTAATTCCGGAAGACCATTCGCAGAAGCGCGCCCACGGGATGTTCGCTGACTCTCCCCCCTTGGCCGGCGGCTGGGTCGACACTGGTTGGCTAGGCAAGGTGTATCCTGCTCCAAGAGGATGGCTTTACCACGAGAAACTTGGCTGGCTGTATCCTTCCGACGACGGCGAAAGCGGTCTTTGGCTTTGGGAATCCCGACTAGGCTGGCTTTGGACAAAAGACAAAGTGTACCCCTACATTTATCGGCATCGAGACGGAACTTGGCTCTATTTCATGGGTGTACATTCCGGCAAACAAACCTTCTTCAATTCACGAGCCCAAATGCTGGAAACGCAAGCCGATCAATCCAGCCAAGCNGAACAAGGGGCCAGAGCAAGCAGTGGGCAGTGAAACCTGCNGTCGATACCTGCAAAGAAGTGATTAAGTCTTGCCCCTTTTTGCTACATCGCAAAAAAGGGACAAAGTGCGAAAACAAAAGACGACTGCTGCCTTATGATCGTTAAACCAAGAATTCGTGGATTCGTGTGCATCACCTCCCATCCCACAGGCTGCGAAGCCAACGTTCGGGAGCAAGCTGCATATGCCAAGGCACATGCAATTGAGAGAGGCCCCAAGAAGGTTTTGGTGGTCGGTTCCTCAACCGGCTATGGTCTGTCTTCTCGCATCACCGCGGCTTTCGGTTGCGGCGCCGACACGTTGGGGGTCTACTTCGAGCGCCCCGGAGCCGATGGCCGCACCGGCACTGCCGGATGGTACANCTCCACGGCGTTTGGCAAAGTGGCGGAAGAGTCAGGGGTCAAGGCAATCGACCTGAATGGCGACGCCTTCTCGAACGAGATAAAGGAAGAAGCCATTCGCCTCCTGGCCGAGGAAATCGGGCCGGTCGACTTGTTCATCTACAGCTTGGCCTCGCCCCGCCGCACCGACCCCACCGACGGTGAAACCTACAAAGCCACCTTGAAGCCAATCGGCGGGGTGTACGTAAACAAGAACCTGAACACGGACAAGGCGGCTGTCGAGGAAGTCAGCATCTATCCAGCTACCGACGATGATATCCTGCACACTCAAAAGGTAATGGGTGGCGAGGACTGGGCCCTTTGGACCGACGCTCTGCTCGAGGCCAACTTGCTGGCCGAAGGAGCCAAGACAGTGGCCTACTCTTATATCGGGCCACAAGTCACTCAGCCGATCTACCGAAACGGCACCATCGGGGAAGCCAAGAAACATTTGGAGAATACTTCGAAATCCTTGAACGAAAAACTTGCATCTTCCTGCGGCGGAAGCGCTTACGTGGCAGTGAACAAGGCAGTCGTGACACAAGCCAGCTCAGCCATCCCGGTGGTTCCTCTCTACGTATCGATTCTCTTCAAGTTGATGAAGGAAGCCGGCACTCACGAGGGATGCATCGAGCAAATCGTTCGCCTCTTCGGGCAACGGCTCTACGCTGACGGTGAAATCCCGGTGGACGAGGATGGGCGCCTGCGTGTGGATGATCGGGAAATGGAACCTGCCATCCAACAGCAAATCAAGGAGATCTGGCCCCAAGTCACCACCGAAAACCTTCATGAGTTAACCGATTTCGCAGGCTACCAAGCCGAGTTTCTGAAACTCTTCGGCTTCGGACTGGAAACCGTGGATTATGATGCCGAAGTAGAACCCTGAGCCAAGAAGATCCTGATTTTCCATGATTGACGTTATCTCCTTTAAAACCTTCAATACCAATATGATGATACGAAGTTTACCAATAATTGTCACTTCCCTCTGTATGGCACTTGCCACCGGGCTACATGCAAAAAGCAAACTCGGAGAGTATTACTTGGGGTTTTCTTATTTCGCCGGTGACGGCACCAACTTGGACATCGACACGCTGGACATCGAGTTGGCAAACCCGGTATCCGAGAACAATGACGTCCGCATCGGCTTGGCGTGGATGAACGTTGACCAAACATCAGGCAACGACGAAACATCCTGGTGGTTAACCGCTGACTACATCTATCACTATGATGGCTTGATGGATGGCGGTGGAATCTTTCGCCCCTACGCCAGCGCAGGCATTGGCTATGCCAATGATGGAGGTAAGGTTCTCCTTCGGGAAAACGGATTCGGCTGGCAGTTAGCCGTTGGTACGGAACTTATTTTCAATAGCTCCTTATCCGCATTGTTAGGCGTTAACTTCTATGGCATGTGGTCGGACTTTGGCAAAACCGATGCCGAATGGGAGGCTTCTCTTTTGTACTGGATCGAAGAAACCCATGGCATTGGGCTTGAGTATCGTCACTCCAATGATGCAGACGTCAATTACATCGGATTGCGATACCTTTACTCCTGGCAATAAGTAGGTCTCAGTATCTTTTCCAAAAGGAGCCGGCTTTCCGCCGGCTCCTTTTTTTGGCTATGACCTATTCCGGCAAACGAACGTTGTTGCGCTCTCAGTACTGCTTATCATAATGGAAACCAGATGACTGATGAGGCGGAAACCAAGGACGAAAAGGGTACAAATCCCCTTTTCGACCAAGTGCCCGAAAGACGAGGCACCAATAGCTTGAAATGGGATAAGTACGACGATCCCGACATTATCCCCATGTGGGTTGCCGACATGGACTTTCGATGCCCTCCCGAGGTCCTTGCAGCCGCCGAGCAAACCGTGGCCCTAGGCAACTTCGGATATGGCAAGCCATCACCCGAGCTGATCGAAATCGTGGTGGCTCGCATGCAGGAACAATACGACTGGGCAGTNGATCCCCGCTGGATTGTTTGGCTGCCGGGCATGGTATGCGCCTTCAACGCCGCCTTGCGCGCTTCCGGCCAACCTGGCGATGAAGTCTTGACCGCCGTGCCCGTATACCCTCCTTTCCTGTCGGCTCCTGGCAACTGCGGGCAAAATCTAATCAAAGCCGACCTTGCCCTGGACAACGAACGTTGGAGCTTGGACTTCGATGCCCTCGAGGCAGTTGTATCTGATCGAACCCGCAATTTGCTGCTGTGTCATCCGCACAACCCGGTGGGCACTGTCTTCACGCGAGAAGAACTCGATCGCCTGGCTGCCTTCTGCCAACGCCATGACATCGTGGCCTGCTCCGACGAAATCCATTGCGAATTACTTTTGGACGAGGAGGCCCGTCACTATCCACTGGCCTCGCTTTCACCTGAGATCGCGGACCGGACCATCACCTTGATGGCACCTAGCAAAACCTTCAATTTGCCAGGTTTCGGATGCTCCTTCGCAATCATATCCAACAATGACTTGCGGACCCGCTACAAAAAGGTATGCGCCGGCATAGTGCCCGATCCGCCGGCAATGGGCTTCACCCTCGCCGAGGCCGCCTACCGCCACGGCGAACCATGGCGACAGGAACTAATGAACTATCTCCGAAGCAATCGCGATTTCGCGCTCGAACGCCTCAGTTCCATGTCCGGACTGAAAGCCTTCCGCAATGCGGCAACCTACCTGACTTGGATCGATGCCCGCGGACTGGGCATGGAGGATCCTTGCAGTTTTTTCGAAGAACACGGGGTGGGGCTTTCCAATGGCAGGGACTTCGGGACTCCCGGCTACCTGCGGCTTAACTTGGGGTGTACCCGAAGCTTGCTATCGAAAGGCTTGGATCGAATGGCTGCAGCGATTGCCACTCTCTAGGCTTTCCCAATCAAGGTGAGCGAGGAAGCAAAGCGCATAAAGGAATTGCGGGCTGAAATACGCCGGCACGACGAGCTCTATTATCGAGACGCATCGCCGGTCATAACGGACCGCGAATATGACCGTCTCAAAGCGGAGTTGGCCAAGCTCGAGAAAGGGCAGGCTGAGTTCGACCTCTTTGCCGAGGAGGANCCCTCCCCCACACTCACCGTGGGCGATGACCGGCTCGACTCNTTCGCCAGCCATCGCCACCTGCTCCCCATGCTTAGTCTGGACAACACTTACGACAAGGAAGAGTTTCTCGAGTTCGATCAAAGGCTGCGCAAAATATTCGATGCTGATCGCCTTCCCTATGTCGTGGAGCCCAAAATTGACGGAGTGGCTGTAAGCGTAACCTACCGCAACGGCAAGCTGGAGCGGGCGGTCACCCGGGGCAACGGAGTGGAGGGAGACGTGATCACGCAAAACGTTCTCCACGTGGAAGGATTGCCCAAGGAACTAAATGGAAATCCGCTTCCCACAGTCATCGAGATACGTGGTGAAATCTATATGACGCACCAAGAGTTCCTGCGAATTAACGAGGAACGGGAAAAGACGGGCGAGGCGCTCTATGCCAATCCCCGCAACCTCGCCGCCGGAACAGTGAAATTACTCGACCCCAAGGAAGCCAGGCAACGCAAACTCGAGCTCGTACTGTATGGAATCGGTGCCTGCGAACCCCAAGGACTCTTCGAAAGGCAAAGCCAGTTTCACGAGGCCATAATCGGATGGAAGCTTCCCACGGTGGAGAAGTCGTGGGTCGTCGGGGACGCAAATGGAGCGTGGGAAGCCATAGAAAAACTCGACCAACTCCGTGAAACCTTTTCCTACCCAACCGATGGAGCAGTGGTCAAACTTGATTCACTTGCCGGCCAACGCGAGGCCGGAGCCACGGCCAAGGCGCCACGCTGGGCAATCGCCTACAAGTTCGAGGCCGAACAATGCGAAACGATTCTTCTCGGCATTGAAAGACAGGTCGGACGCACCGGCGCAGTCACCCCGGTAGCTCAACTGGAACCCGTTCTGGNGGCAGGTACCACGGTGTCACGGGCTACTTTGCACAATGAGGACGACATTGCCCGCAAGGACCTCCGCGTAGGAGATGCAGTGATAGTGGAAAAAGCCGGTGAAATCATACCGCAAGTCATCCGCTACCTACCCGAAAAACGGGCGGCGGATGCCACCAAATACGTTTTCCCCAAGACATGCCCTGAATGCGACGCCTCCCTTGCCCGATCCGAGGGCGAGGCAGTCTGGCGATGCCCTGGCAAAAATTGCCCAGCCCAAGTGCGCGGACGCATAGAGCATTTCGCCTCTCGCGGATGCATGGACGTCGAGAACCTCGGCGAAGCCGTGGTCGCCCAGCTAGTGGAAAGCGGCAAAGCAAGAGACGTGGGAGACCTTTATGCCTTGCAAAAGGAAGATCTCCTGCAGTTGGAGGGCTTCGCCGACAAGTCGGCCGAAAACTTGGTTGCCGCCATCGAGCAAAGCAAGAAACAGGAGTTATGGCGCTTGATCAACGGACTGGGCATCAAGCACGTGGGAACAGCTGCCTCCAAGGATTTAGCCATAGAAATAGGCTCGCTCCAAGCCATTGCCGATACCCCGGCGGAAGAACTTGTGGCAATCGACGGCATCGGAGAAATCATGGCCCAAAGCATCAGCGAGTTCTTTGCCTGCGAAGAACATCGGGAGATGATGGATAGACTCGTAAGCCAGGGACTGCGACTAACTGAAGACCGTCCGGAACAGGCAGGCGAACAACCCTTGAAAGGCAAGACCTTCGTGCTCACTGGCAGTCTGGAAACCTACACCCGAATGGAAGCAGGGGGACGCATTGAGGCGCTCGGGGGCAAGGTATCGAGCAGCGTGAGCAAAAAAACCAGTTATTTGGTCGCCGGGCCGGGAGCAGGCTCCAAGCTAACAAAAGCGGAGAAGTTGAATGTGCCCGTTTTGGACGAGACTGGCTTGATCGAGATACTCGGCGAAACCAACTAGCGGTTCTTTTTCTTGGGAGCGACCCCAGCCTGTTGCATCTTGGCCAACTGGGACTTGATCATGCGTGACACCATGGCTGTCTCGAAAGCGGACAAGCCCGCTTTTTTCGGATTCACCGAAAATACCGTGACCCAAGTCTCCTCGGCCGGGGAATAAGCTAGTTTCTGACGCAGTCGCTCTTCCAGGTCCGTCATGTGGCCGGCACCATAGAACACAGCTATATCGGAAGGCACCTCCTTTCCTCTCATGTTCTTTCGCAGATCCTTCAGGACAACTGCATTGCGGTCATCGATCAAGGTCTTGAACACGCGCCGCATGGCAGGGGAACTAGCCGCGGCTAACTTCGAGACATCACCCTCGGACGCAGCAATGGTTTCTATGATAACCAGTCGCGCCATCGCCTGAAACTGAGGATTTCCCTGAAACAACTTGAGAATGCCCTGAACCAAGGTGAGGGCGAAGGAGTCGCCTTCCAGCATCTTCATGAAGGCGCGCAGTTGCGGATCATTCTCCTTGGACGCCGATTTGCCCTTGGGGGAAGCGCCGGCCAACTTCGCCTGTAACTCGGCCACCCCGAGGTCACTGTTCCGAAAATGGTCGCGTTCGTACTCAATGGCATCCAACTGAAAAACGAGCCCGAGCGACTGCGCCAAGGTAGTCTGGAGCTTGGAAACCTTGGATTCCGCCTTCTTCTTTTCTTCCACCTTCTTGCCATCGAACCCGATACCCTCGAAAAGCACCAATTCGGCAGAATCCAGTTTCTCTTGGGTTTTCTGATAATAGCTTTTTTCGCCGACGTGGCAGACGCCAATCAACCAAACAACGGGCTTCNCTGAATCCTTGGGGGGCTCGAGTTTGCGCCAAGCGGTCTGGAGCATGCGGGAACCATCCTTGTTCGCTTCCATGCGAACATAGGGGCGTGGCTTCTCCTCGGCCCGTAAAACAAAAATTCCGAGAACTAGAAACAGCGGAACAAAGGCTCGTTTTAAGATCATGGTGGGTCGAACCTCCTTCGTCAGGGAAATCAAGGCAAGGAGAAAGCCCCGAAAATCATTGCGAGCCAGCCGAAGGCAACTATTATCAATCGCTTATCCTGATCGTTCTTTTCGATTTTTACCTTCCATTTCATGACTGGCCCCAGCAAAAAGGGATTCGATTCCGTCGAGGAAGCCATCGCGGCCATCGCCGCGGGCGACATGGTGGTAGTGACTGACGATGCATCGAGGGAAAACGAGGGCGATTTGATCATGGCGGCATCCAAGGTGAACGCCGAAAGCATAAATCAAATGTTGCTGCATGGGAGGGGGCTCATCTGCGTGCCGCTGATGACCAACCAACTGACCCATCTGGGAATCAACAGCATGGTGGCCCACAACCGGGAATCACATCGCACTGACTTCACAGTATCGGTCGACGCAGCCAGTGGCATCACGACCGGAATAAGTGCCTACGACCGAGCCGCAACCATCAGTATTTTGGGGAACCCCAATGCCCGGCCCGAGCAACTGTCTCAACCTGGACACGTATTTCCGTTGCGTGCCCGGCCTGGCGGCGTGCTCGAGCGTGCGGGACACACCGAGGCTGCAGTCGATCTCGCTTCCCTGGCAGGACTTCATCCGAGCGGTGTGATATGCGAAATCCTCAACGAGGATGGGTCCATGGCACGGTTGCCCGAATTGCTTCGATTCAAGAAAAAGCATGGACTCAAACTGATCTCAATCGCCTCCCTGATCGAATATCGGCACCAAAGGGAGCAATTGATCGAGAAGGAACTGGAGACACCCTTTCCCTCGACCTACGGAGAATTCCAACTCCATGTATTCCGGAGCGTGCTGGATGAGAGAAGACACCATGCAATCACCTTGGGTAAATTAACCCGCGGGGAAACATTGGTCCGAGTACAAACGGCCAATCCGCTGAGTGACGTATTCCGGGTGAAGGGAGCGAAAGGTCAGGAATCGATCGAAACCTCCTTGAAGAAAATAAAGGAAGCAGGGAAAGGGGTTGTCCTCTATATGGAACCTAGGCGCCCCAAAGCCAAGCCAGCTCAAAAGAAAAAGAAGAAAAACGCGAAAAACGCGCCCGAAAAGGCAATGATCCCCGCCCCCAAGATGGATTTCCGCGATCATGGCATAGGCGCCCAGATTCTTGCCTCTCTCGGTCTTCGCAAAATACTTCTGCTCACTCGCAGTCGACGCAAAGTAGTCGGACTGGAAGGCTACGGCCTGGAGATCACCGACCGCATACTGCTGCGTTAATCAGTCGCCATGAGCCTGGACAAACCAATTTCCGATTCAATCGATGCCTCCGCCCTGCGTTTTGCGGTGGTGGCGGCCCGCTACAATGAGAACTTGAGCGACCATCTGCTGTCCTCGGTCATCGGCCGCCTGAAGGAAGCTGGGGCCAAGGATGAAAACATAGTGGTGGAACGGGTTCCCGGATCGCACGAGGTGCCTGCGGGACTGGCCATGTTGAACGGTAATGAAAATTTCGATTGCCTGATTGGTCTTGGAGTAGTGATCCAAGGAGACACTTCCCACCACAAGTTGGTAGGTGAAAGCGCCGCCTTTGGTTTGCAGCAAATTTCCATTGCCAGCGGTTCGCCGGCGATCAACGGCATCGTGGTGGTGGACGAGATCGAGCAGGCTGAATCAAGAGTGGGCTCCGAAATCGACCGCGGAGCGGAATTTGCCGAAGCGGCCATCACCATGGGTAACTTGCGAAACAAATGGAAGCGAGGAGCGAGATGAACGACGGCCCCTGGGGAAAAACAGGCGGTGAGGAAACTCCCTGGAAGAAACTGTCTCCCAAGGACACGCAAAGCTCTGCCCGGACCCCATGGGGCAACGATACTCGCCCACCACGAAAGGAGAGGAAGCCCGAAGAGGAAGAAGCCGCGCCAAAGCCAGAGGAAGCGGAAAAAGAGGTGGAAGAAGTCCTCGTGCCCGTTGAGGAAGAGCAGGCCGACGTGGAGGAGGGATGGAACCGGAGGAGGCGGAACCGGTCGGTTGCAATACAGTTTCTCTACGCCTGGGAATTGAATCGCCCGGAAGAACTAAGCGATGGCTTGAACGAGTTCTTCATCGAACGGGAATTGGTGAGAGACGACTACGTCTACGCCGAGGAACTCATCCACGGAGCCGTGGAAAAGATGGAGATCATCGACAAGGTGATCCGCGAAAAAGCGGAAAATTGGGATTTTGATCGCATCGCGAAGATTGATCTCACCTTGCTCAGGCTGGGCATCCACGAGCTTTTGCATAGACCCGACGTCCCACCAGTGGTCGTAATCAACGAGATAATTGATCTCGGGAAAGCCTACTCGGAGAAAAAATCCAAGCGCTTTCTCAACGGCATACTGGACCAAGTGCTGGCTCAGCTGGATCGACCGGCCCGGGAATCATCGCTCTAGGCGAAGACTCCCCTGAACGAAGCGCTACTTGCTGCCGTTGTCGTCCGGCAGAGGAGGCAGGACAGGGGGCACGGTGGCATTGGCATCCACTTTGGGCACGAACTTCGGCACCGTGGCATTGGCATCCACTTTGGGCGGAAGAGGTGGAGGGGAAGGCTTGGGGATGACCTTCAGCAGCTCGATATCGAACACTAGAGTTTCGTTGGGCCCGATGTCACCTTTGCCGAATTCCTTGTAAGCCAAGGCGGCTGGAATGAAAAACTTGCGCTTGCCACCCTCTTTCATGAGGGGAATGCCCTCGGTCCAACCTGCAATCACACCTTTGAGGCCAAACCTGGAGGGTTGGCCACGTTCGACCGACGAATCGAATACGTCACCGCTGATGAGAGTGCCGTGGTAGTGAACCTCCACCATGTCATCGGCCGTCGGGCTCGTCCCATTGCCTTCCTTGATGACTTCGTACTGCAATCCGCTCTCTAGAGTGACAACGGCTTCCCGCGTCTTGTTCTCCGCCAGAAAATTGTTGCCTGCCTCCAGATTCTTCTCGGCCAAGGGTATCTTGCGGCGCTTGCGGGCCTTTCCAATGATATCGCTCGATGACTTGCGTTGGCTCAAAACCTCGCTCCACTGTTTAAACGCCTCGCTGTCAGTCGCCAATGAATCGGACGCCTTTTGGTAAGCGGCTTCATCGCCTTCNGAAATCGCCAGGATGCCAAGGTGGTGCCATGCTTCCCCGCGTACGCTGGCTACGAAATTTTCGTTGGGGGCCAACTGGAGCAAGAGTGCCTTGCCCGCATCTGCCTTATCGGCCCTGATCAGTGAAATCGCTTGTCCGAGCATGGATTTACCGGCCAAGGCCAATGGATCCTCCGCGCCACCGAGAAGAGCCGCAGCNCGTCCAAAAGTTTCGGCGGCCNCATCGAAATCGTCGTTCGCATACTGGAGAGAAGCAGCCCGATAGAGAGACATTCCGATCAGGGGTTCGCCATCATCCTGGTATTTAGCAGCAAAAGAAAGCAAGTCTGCGGGGTCGCCTGATTCCGCGGATTGCACGGCATCGAGATAGTCTTGGTTGAGAAGTTCCTCTTGTTTCTTCTGGCTGCTGTTCCACCACTGGAGAAAAGCAAAGGTACCAAACACGGCAATCGAGAATATACCGATAAGGGGGGCATACTTCTTCAAGGTTTCGAGGCCCGGATCCTTGAGGGCTTCCTCCAAGGGTTCGCCAGCCCGATCTACCTCCGGAAGGGAATTCGGTGAAGTTTCCTCGTTTTCCGGATGCTTCTTTTCCAAGGTTTCGCCCTCACGATCTACCTCCGGAAGGGAATCCGGAGTAGCTTCCTCGTTTTCTGGATGCTTCTTTTCGTTATCTTCACTCATACGACCAAAAGTGTAATAATCTCGAAATCGGCCCATCTTGTCAACGTCGGGTCGCCTCGAAAAAGGAGTCCACTCGCTTAATCAAAAACCACGGTCTTGTTTTCGTAGACGAGAATCCTGTTTTCCAGGTGCCAACGCACCGCCGTAGCCAAGACGATCTTTTCGAGGTCACGCCCCTTGGCCACCAGATCAGGCACGTCATTGCGATGACTGACTTGGGAAACGTCTTGGGCAATGATTGGGCCTTGGTCCAGTTCGGGAGTAACGTAATGGGCGGTTGCCCCGATGATCTTAACGCCACGCTCATAGGCCTGATGATAAGGTTTTGCACCCGCGAAGGAGGGAAGGAAAGAATGATGTATATTGATTACGGGGCAGGCTACCTCTTGCAGAAATTCAGCGGACAACACCTGCATGTAGCGAGCCAAAACGAGCAATCCCGCGTCGAGCTCCCTGCAAAAAGCCACCTGTTCGCGCTCCACTTCACGCCTGTTTTCATCAGAAACCGGAAAATGACGAAAGGGTAGATCGTAGTTGGCTGCGACCTCGGCCAAGTCAGGATGATTGGATACAATGCCTCGAATTTCGCCCCTGAGTTCGCCCGCCTTGCCACGAAGGGCAAGGTCATGAAAACAATGATCCGCCTTCGATACCATGAGGACAATGCCGGGACGGGCGGAGGAAGGCATGACCCGAACCGTCATCCCCAAATAAGAGGTGGCCATCTTGACAAATGCCTTGGAGGCTCCCGTGGGATCGTCCGGATGATCCCACTCCACTCGTTGAAAGAACACGTTTGCTTCCCGGTCAAGGTGTTGATCGGCATGAAGGACGTTGCCTCCGTTGTCATGAATCCATCCGGAAACTCGAGCCACCAACCCACGCTTGTCCGNACCATGAAGGAGGGCAACCAAGCTGGTTGAATCCTGACCTTTCATCACACTTTATTCTTCAGGGAAGCAGCATAGGATTGAAGCGAACGCACCTCGAAATCCTGTTCCCGAAGGGAACGGATGCCATCAAGCGCCGCGACCGCGGAGCCCATCGTGGTGATGACGGGCACGCCATGCAGAACGGCCTCGGTGCGGATAACGTTCTCATCCCGGCGCGGAGTCATTCCCTGGGGTGTGTTAATGACCAGCTGGACCTTGCCGTTCTTGATCATGTCCACTACGTTTGGACGTCCCTCGCCAAGGCGAAACAATTGCTTCACCTCGATCCCGTTCTTCTTTAGAATCGAGGCGGTTCCAGAGGTGGAAAAAAGGTGAAATCCGAGCTCGGACAATCCTTTGGCAATCTCAACGGCCTGCTTCTTGTCGTGGTCGCGCACACTCAGAAATACGTTTCCTTCCTCAGGCAACGCCGGCTTGGCCGCCATCTGGGTCTTGGCGAAGGCGATGCCAAAATCGGCGTCCAGGCCCATCACTTCCCCCGTGCTGCGCATCTCGGGTGAAAGAACTATGGTACAACCGGGAAAACGATTGAAAGGGAAAACGGATTCCTTGATAGCCCAGTGNGATGGGATAATTTCCNCGGTAAATCCNAGATCCTTNAGCTTGGCCCCCGCCATGACGCGTGCCGCCATTTTCGCCAAGGGCACACCAATGGACTTGCTCACGAACGGCACGGTGCGTGATGCCCTCGGGTTGACCTCCAAGACGTAAAGTTCGCCGTCCTTGATGGCAAACTGGACGTTCATCAGGCCAACCACCGAAAGTGCTTCGGCGAGCGCATGCGTTGCCTTGCGGACGGTCTCGATCATCTCGTCAGGCAAATCGTGAGGTGGAAGCACCATGGCGGCATCGCCGCTATGCACGCCGGCAAACTCAATGTGTTGCAGCATGCCGCCGACCACGGTGGTTTCANCATCGGAAATACAGTCCACGTCCAATTCGACGGCATCCTCGAGGAACTTGTCCAGCAACACGGGCTTGCCCGGAGCTACGGCAAAGGCCTCCAAGGCTACCTCGTCAAGTTCCTTCTGGTTGTACACGATGAACATGCCCCTTCCTCCGAGCACGAAGGAGGGACGCAAGAGTATGGGATAACCGATTCGCTCGGCGGCGGCTCGCGCCTCGGCAGGCTCCATCGCGGTTTCATTGACGGGTTGAAGTAAATCGAGATCGTCAAGGATGCGTTTGAACTTCTCGCGGTCCTCTGCCAAATCAATGCTTTCGGGGGAGGTGCCTATGACGTTCACGCCATTGGCCTTCAAGCCTTCGGCAAGATTCAGTGGTGTCTGCCCACCAAATTGAACAATCGCCCCATCGCATTTTTCCTGATGATAGATTTCCAAGACGTCCTCGAGGGTAAGTGGCTCGAAATAGAGTCGGTCGGAGACGTCATAGTCGGTTGAAACTGTCTCGGGGTTCGAATTGACCATGACGGACTCAATCCCTGCCTCGGCGAGGGCAAAGGAGGCGTGCACGCAACAATAGTCGAACTCGATGCCCTGGCCAATGCGGTTGGGACCGCCCCCAAGAATCATGACCTTTCTCTTGTCCGACTGGGCGACTTCGTTCTCATCGCCGTAGGAAGAATAATAATAAGGGGTTTCCGCGGCGAACTCGGCCGCGCAGGTATCGACCAAGCGATAAGTCGTGGTGATTCCGGAAGCTTCTCTTCGCTTGCGCACTTCACTCAATTCAACCTTCCAAAATTCCGCCAATTGACGATCGGAAAAACCATCTTCCTTGGCGAAGCGAAGGAGATCGTCTTCCACCTCCTCAAGGGAAGTTGCCCGCAGTTCCTGTTCTCGCTGTTGAATTCTCGCCAATTGATCGGTGAACCAAAGGTCGATGGTCGACGCCTGGGTGATATCTGCCGCCGAAAAGCCCGACTCCAATGCCTTGTGAATGAACTGCGGACGCTCGGCCGAGGGACGAGCCAAACCGGCTCGCAATGCGGAGGCATCGAGTTCTTCGTCAGCCAATGAGCCGGACTCGAACCCGCTTAACCCAATTTCCAGCGATCGCAATGCCTTCTGGAAGGATTCCTTGAAGGTTCTTCCGATTGCCATGGCCTCGCCGACTGATTTCATGGCCGAGGTGAGGGTGGAATCGGCTTGGGAAAACTTTTCGAAAGTGAACCGGGGAATCTTGGTCACCACGTAGTCGATGGCAGGCTCGAAACTAGCCGGAGTTTCCCGGGTGATGTCGTTGGGCAATTCGTCGAGAGTGTAGCCGACGGCCAACTTGGCAGCTATCTTTGCGATGGGAAACCCCGTTGCCTTGGAAGCAAGGGCAGAACTGCGTGAGACCCGGGGATTCATTTCGATCACCACCATGCGGCCCGTTTCCGGATTGGTGGCAAACTGGATGTTGCTGCCACCGGTTTCGACNCCAATTTCCCGTATGCAGGCAAAGGAGGCATCCCGCATCAACTGGTATTCCTTGTCAGACAAGGTCATGGCAGGCGCCACCGTGATGGAATCGCCGGTGTGCACTCCCATAGGGTCGAAATTCTCGATCGAGCAAATCACAACGCATTGGTCCTTGTGGTCGCGCATGACCTCCATCTCGTATTCCTTCCAGCCCACGAGACATTCCTCGATCAATACCTGAGTGGCAGGCGAGGCGTCCAGTCCGGCCTGCAGCATGTCGTCGAATTCCTCGCGGTTATAGGCAATGCCACCACCAGTGCCCCCCAAGGTAAAACTTGGGCGAATGATAAAGGGGAAATCTCCCACCTTGTCTATTCCTTCGCGGGCTTCCTCAATAGAATTGACTGTTATGGAGCGCGGCATGTCGAGGCCGATGCTCTCCATAGCAGCCTTGAACAAGGCACGGTCCTCACCCTTCTCGATGGCAGCCGGCTTGGCTCCGATCATTTCTACCCCGTGCTCTTCCAGAATGCCTGCCCGAAACAGGTCCAGTGACAGGTTCAAGCCAGTTTGCCCACCCAGGGTAGGCAACAAGGCGCTTGGTTTCTCCTTGTTAATGATCTTGGCCACGGATTCCACCGTCAGTGGCTCGACGTAGGTCACGTCGGCAAACTCGGGATCCGTCATGATGGTAGCCGGGTTGCTGTTGACCAAGGTAATGCGGTAACCTTCTTCACGAAGGGCCTTGCAGGCCTGCGTTCCACTATAGTCGAATTCACAGGCTTGGCCGATGATGATCGGACCGGACCCGATGATAAGAATGCTCTCTAAGTCAGTGCGTTTTGGCATGAATGTAATTGCTCATAAAAAAGAGGCTCCCCGGACGGGGAGCCTCCTGCGTGAAAGTAAATCAAGCGTCAGAAAACTTCAGGTAGTCACTTCGCCTTGTACTTGCCTTGGCAATTGCCACAGCAGAAGGCGACGACGACTGTTTTCTTGTTGATCTTGCCACTGAAGGGACAAGCCTTGTTCACTGTATCGCCATCCTTGTTGTCCAAGTCAACCTTGGCGAGGTTCGCCTTGACGTCCTTGGCGAACTTCTTGGCGCAACTACCGCAGCAAACTCCTACGGAAATGGTTTTCTCGGCATTGACTGCCTTGCCACTTACCGGGCATTTATCATTGGCGGGAGCAGGTGCTTCCTTGGCGGCAAAGGCCAATGCTCCGAAACCAATAAGCCCAGCTGTGATGATCGCTAATACAGTTTTCATATTAATGTCCTTTCCTTGGTACAAAGGGAATTCTTCGAGCTAGTGGGTTTAGTTTATGAACGTTTTGGCTCAACCTTCAAGCCAAATTCCCGCTTTGTTCACCTTTTTACCGTCGGGAAGCGATCAAGCAATCGGCGGAAGGGTATTTCCCCCCACAGCTTGGGCGACGGCCTCGGCGACAGGTTGGTTTCCGGCCAAAACTTCGATGGTCTTGCCTATGGCAGCTGGATTTTCGAGGGCGGCGAGGATGGCATCGGCAGCGTCTTCCCGAGGAATATCGCCTCGGCGGTCGAGATTCTCGGCGGCATCGATGCGACCTGTACCAGGATCATCAACAAGATGCCCAGGGGCCAAAATAACGTAATCGAGAGAACTTGAGCGCAGTTTCTCGTCGGCTACTCCCTTGGCTCGATAGTAATGCTGGATGCGTTCCGATTCACTATTGGGGTCGGATCCGATTGCACTTACCATGAGAAACCGTCGCACCCCTGCCCTCTCGCAATCCTCGATCAGCCTGATGGCTGCATTTTGATCGACGTCGATGGTTTTCTCGGGACCTGTATGAGCGCCGGAACCCGCAGCGAAGACCACGGCATCCATTCCGGTTAGAAAGTCGCCGATGCCCTCCTCGAGGTCTCCCTGCACCGAAGGAACTCCCAAGGCGGTGAACTTCATGTGCTGGCGTTCGTCACGAATGAGCGCCAACGGGGAAAAATAGGAGTGAGCCCACATCTTGCCACACACGATAGTGCCGATTCTACCGTTGGCTCCCGCAACGAGAGTCTTCATCGCATCTTCACTTCCCCAAGTAATAACACGCAACGCGATCGGCCATCCGAACGATGAGCTTGTCTCCCGCAATTATAGGGGATGAACATCGGAGGGCCTGAATCTTCGCCTTGCCCAAGGTGGTTGCCTTGGCTGGATCAGCTTTCACCATGTGCAAGAAGGAGCCTTTGATTTCATAGGCCAGGATATTACCGCCGGCCAAGATTGGCGAAGAAATGTCGTGCTTGCCGACTTCCTTCCACCTTTTCTTGCCCGTAGCAAGGTCGTGGCAGGCCCGCATTTCGGCACCAAATAAATAGACTTGGCCATCCTTGACCAAGGGACTGGCATCGGAGCGGCGGGTGAGCTTGGGGAGCTTCCAAGCTGGTGCTACTCCCTCGCCGGTCCAGCGATAGGCAGCCAAGCCCACTTTTTCGTCCTTGGCATGCACCACAATGCGATCACCGGCAGCAATTGGCGTCGAACTTCCGCCGGCTGGCGCCTCCCAAATGGTTTCACCGCTGGCAAAGTCGACCCCGACAACGGAGCGCGAGGAGTTGCACACCACCATCTTGCGCTTGCCAGGCTTCCACAAGATGGGCGACGCCCGGTTTCCACTGATGTCCTTGTTTTCCCAAAGCATCTTGCCGGTGGCGGGGTCAAAGGCAGTCAATCGGCCAACCAGGGCAATCAGCTTGCCATCCTCCACCAAGGGAGAGGAGGCGCCACCCTTGCTGTCGATGAAAACATCCCAAACGGCTTTGCCAGTTTTGCTGTCTATGCAGTACAAGCGGTTGCTGCCCACGGCGAAGACTCTACCGTCGGCGACACAGGGAGTGGAAGACGAGTTTCGCCCGGAAGGAATCCCCGCGAGGGATGCCTTCCAGTTGGTGGTGCCATTCTCCAAGTCAATGGATATGACAACGTCATCAGCCATTTTCTCGGTCGCCGGCACACCATCTATAATACGTTTGGCGGTCTCCTCCTCAAAGCCTTGAGCATTAATCCAAGAAATGAACTCGGCCTCACTGGGAAATACCTTGTTGCGAATGGAGAAGAGCTTTTGGGTAGCCTCGATGGGAAAGGCGAGTTTCCCCTTGCGGAAGCGGGAGATAACGTAATCACCGTAAAGAAGAGCCTGCTTGTTGTCGAGGTTCTCCGCAACCCATTGCTTGGACCATTCATCCAGCTTCGAGCCGCGCAGGCGGGGACTGATGGCAAGGCGAGTTTCTTCCATTTTGGCAATCAGTTCGTCCGGAAGGTTGACCTTGCGAGCTCCTATCTTGCGCATCGCGAGATCATTCACCGTACGTGAATCCGTGGGTACGTCACGATGCCAAACCAAGGAAAGATAGACTTGCCCGTCAGCCACCACCGGGCTGCCAAAGCCACCGTCATCTCCACTGGGCACGATTTCACTTTCCCAAAGCAGCTTGGGACCTTCCTCAGGCCAAGATTCGGCCAAGGGCGCGGAAGAAGACGACGAGCCATCCCGGAGGGGTCCGCGCCATTGAGGCCAGTCGGCTGCAAAGGAGATCGTTTGCGACAAGGTCGCTGCGATAAGGTAGATGAATTTTGCTTTCATGGCTTGTTAATGGAAGAGGACCTCGAAAACCCTATCGCTGGCAACCCCAAAGGCCTCGCGCCTTGACGATTTGAGCAACGGCCGGGGGCACCATTTCCTCCCAACCTTCCCTACCCTCGCGAATCATCTCGATGACGTCCCGCGAAAAAAGGTCCATGTTGGCCCTGTCACAATCATGGATAGGCTCGAGGAAGCCATTTTCCCTGACGTACTTGTAGAGATTGCGAACATGATCGTCGACCCGCAGGTTATCAGTGGTCAGCAGGCCATCGGCGTCGGTCTCTATCTCGGCTTGCTCCTCTTCCTCGTCCAGTTGGCGATAACGTTCGAAACTGGATCGTTCTATTGGGTAGGCATACAACTTCAGGTTCTCCTTGAAAAGTATGCCGAAGGCCTCGAGGATCCCACCCTCGAGACTGTCGTAGTATTTCGTCTTGAAGATATCCAGGAGATTGTTGATTCCCATGACGATGCCGATGGGCTGGGTCACGTAACGACGAAGAAAGGCGCTTAGCTTGTAGTATTCGAAGTAACTTGAGACGAGCACGTCATGACCACAGGCATTGATGACGTCCACCCGGGCGAGGAAGTCCTGGTAGTCCAACTCGCCTTCGCACTCGAGCTTATGAAGAGTTAATTCCATGAACACTTGCACGTTGTCCGCCTCCACGTCTGGCCGTGAAACGAACTGAGCCTTGGCTTTTTCCAGCATGTCGAGGTTGACCTTGGTGAGCGGACGAAAGCTGCCTCGCTCCACCAGGCATGATTTCTTGTACAGGGTGTCAGCGGGTTGCTCGACCTGGCCGGACTTGTCGAACATAACGGCCTGGGCAATGCCCGACTCCACCAACTTGAGGCTGAGGATACGGTTGTCCACTCCCTCGAACTCAGGACCGTTGAACTCGATCATGTCGACTTCGATGCGGGTATGACCCAGGTCATCGGAGAGGCTTTGAATGAATTGATTTGGATCGTCACGCAGGTGAAAGACGCCATAGATCAAGTTTACTCCAAAGATGCCGAGGGCTTCTTGCTGCAAACGGTTCTGCCGATCCAACATGCGAACGTGCACGAAGACGTCATGCGGGGGCGAATGCGGCGAAGTCTGAAAGCGAACGGCCATCCATCCGTGGCACTCGTTGTCGGCGCGGTAGTTGAGCGCCGAAACAGTATTGGCGAAAACAAAGAAAGTGGCGTCGTCGCCACGAGTCTCCCGCAATCGTTCTTCCAGCAAGCCATACTCGTGCTCGAGCATTTGCATGATGCGCCCCTTGGAGACGTACCGCCCGGCCTTGCCGTATATGGCATCGCTGAACTTCATGTCGTAGGCCGAAATACTTTTGGCCACGGTACCGGCGGCGGCCCCGGCCTGAAAGAAATGGCGGGCCACCTCTTGCCCTGCACCTATCTCGGCAAAAGTTCCGTACTTGGAGGAGTCGAGATTTATGCGAAGAGCTTTCCGCTCGGCAGTCAGGCGATCGTCATTCATGGCAAGAAGTGGGCATTTTCGATTTCAACTGGAAGGGAATAAAGGTTTTTCTTTCGACAAAGCAAGCGGAGCCGTCACGATTTGTGGCATATTGAAAGCCTTCTTCCAGGAAGTTCTTAGGAAAACGGCCACCAACCTGGTCTCTTTCCTGATCCTTTTTTTGCTTGGACTCGTCATCACGACGTGGGTCTTGTCCAGCTTCAAGGGCGAGCAGGAAATCGAGGAAAAGGATGCCATTCTGGTGATCGACCTGTCGATGAACCTGACCGACCGACCCGAGGAACTGGACCCCACCGAACTGATTCCACAACTAGCGAGAGGAGGCCCCCGCCATCATTTGTTCGATGTACTCAAAGGCTTGCGGAAGGCAGCCAAGGACAAGCGAATCCAAGGTATCTTTCTCCATGGAAGCCTAGAGCCGTCAGGCTATGGCAGTGGATATCCGGCCTTGGCCGAGCTAAACGAGGAACTGCTCCGTTTCCGCAAATCGGGCAAGCCCATCCTGGCGTTCGCGAACAACCTCACCATGCGCGACTATTACCTTATGTCGGTCGCCGACGAACTATTGCTCAATCCCTATGGGGACGTCATGTTGCAAGGGTTCGCCAGCCAAGCCACTTTTTTCGGGAACGCCTTCGAAAAATACGGCGTAAACGTTCAATTGGTCCGAACGGGCAAGTTCAAGGGAGCAGCCGAACCGTTGATATCGGATCGCTTCAGCGAGGAAAACCGGGCTCAAATCCAAGCCATTCTCGACCAACGTTGGCTGGATGTCACGGACAGCATGGCGACTCATCGCAAGATACAATCGGACAAATTGCGGGCCACCCTCGAAAAACGTTTTCGATTTTCTCCGGAAGAAGCCGACGTCATGGGATTGATTGACCGTGTGGCCTACGCCGACGAAGCCATCGACCGACTCGCGGAAATTGGCAGTCGCGACAAGGAAAGCGGCGATTTCGTGAAAATTAAGCTCGAGAAATATCTCGAGGAAATGCAAAGCCAGGAAAAAGAGGAGGAACAAGGCGAAGTCGCCATCGTGTACGTCGAGGGAACAATCAGTGACAGGCAAGTGAGTCCGGATGATGCCGGAGCCGCGGAAATCGTGGCCGAACTCAGAGACATTCGCTGGAAAGGCAAAACAAAGGCCGTGGTATTGCGAGTAAACAGCCCTGGCGGCGGGGTAACGGCATCGGAAAATATCCGCCGGGAAATCGGCCGGGTTAGAGAGGCCGGCATTCCGGTAGTCGTCTCAATGGGTACTGTGGCGACTTCCGGGGGATACTGGATATCCGCCCAATGCGACCGAATTTTCGCCAAACCCGAGACGCTCACGGGATCCATCGGCGTATTTGGCTTGTTCATGGACATAGAGGAAATGGCAAAGGAGTTCGGCGTGACTTGGGACACTGTAAAGACTGCCCCCCACTCCGATATCATGAGTTTCGCTCGCCCGAAGAATGAGGAGGAGATCGCCATGGCCCAGGAAATCGTCGACGACTATTATGACCGCTTCCTGACCAAGGTGGCAACAGGGCGCGGTTTGCCGAGGGAAAAAGTGGAAGAAATCGCTCAAGGCCATGTGTGGTCAGGTCGCGACGCCCGCGCAAATGGTTTGGTTGATGAATTCGGTGGTCTGCTGGATGCCATCGGGCATGCGGCTAAACTGGCCAAGTTATCGACCGGTTACACGGTCACGGAACATCCGCGCAAACGGGATCACATTCAGCTAATCAGTGAATTGCTCGATCTTTCGTTGATCCAAGGGAAAAAGGATCAGTCGCCCACGAAAAAGGTTCTACGCAAACTGGAGAAAGACTTCGGTTCTTGGGTTCGACTGAACGACCAAAGAGGCATCTATGCCTTGCTCCCTTGGCGTATTGGCGTGCCTTGAATTGACAAAAGAAATGCTCTCAACTAGCTGATTCTTTGATGAAAAACGAAGAGGTCACACTAACTCGAGAATGTCCCGCCACGGTAATCCCTGCAGGGGATATGGTCAACCTGCCGAGAGGTGGAAAATATCAAATTGCTCAAGCCCTCGGTGGATCTGTGACGCTGCGCGACGCCACCGCGATGTATCGGGTCGCCCCCGAGGATCTGGATGCTCTTGGGGAAGAATTGCATGCCCGTATAGTGGTCGAAACGGCCCAGCAGGAAGACGGGGAGGCAAAAGCTTTCGGCGAAGATCGAATCTGGGATGCGCTGAGGGGATGCTTTGACCCTGAGATTCCGATCAACGTTGTGGATCTCGGGTTGATTTATGACCTGAAGCTGGATCAAACCGAGGGAAATGGACATGAAGTGAGCGTGAAAATGACCCTCACCGCCCAAGGTTGCGGCATGGGGCCAGTCATTGCCCAAGACGCCCAAGAGCGCATCCAAGCCATCCCTGAAGTGGAAAAGGCCGAGGTGAAGATCGTCTGGGACCCGCCTTGGAGCCCACGAATGATTTCGGAGGAAGGTAAGCAAATTCTTGGACTAACGTGATGAGATCAAACTCACATGGCTAGGCAATGCTTTACTGCAAAGGAAAGATTTTTCGAATTCTGCTGCTGACTTGCAGCCTTTGCGCGAGTGGTTGCAACGTGTTCACTCCACCGGTGGAACGAAGAATCGAGAGAAACCAGTCAACCTTCGACGCCTATCCTTCGGAAGTCAGAGAAAACCTTCGTCTGGGGCAAATACAACTTGGTTACGACAAGGAAATGGTGAGCATATCGCTCGGTCAGCCTGACAGGCGCTACCTTCGCCTCGATTCGCAAGGCAAAGTCGTGATCTGGGTATATCTAGGCAAAGAAGTTAGATCACGGCATCATCGGACAACGCTCGACTTGCCCATGTTCGATCACAATGGCAACCGCATCACGCGCCGTGAAGAGCTAGAGCTGGACCTCTATGATCATCAGGAATTCGATCGAAGGCGCATCCACTTCGTGGAGGACAAGGTAGTAGCCTTGGAGCAAACAATGGACTGAGCTACAAAGGCTCAGCTCAGCCACAACACTTCTTGTACTTCTTTCCGCTCCCGCAAGGGCATGGGTCGTTACGCCCCACCTTGGGAGTATCCCGACGAACTGGAGTAGCCACCGGCGCAGGTCGAGAAGGCGCCTCGGATGCTCCGCCCTCTTCACCGGAATCGGCAAAGGCCTCGGCCAAAATACCGGCGGCTGGAGAATCGTCGGAAGGGCCTTCCATCTTCGCCCCCTGGCTAAGGATGGAAAGCATGCTACCCAAGCTTTGCGCGCTGGTGGAAGAACGGAACATCCCAGTGCATACGTCGGAACGAACGGAGCTCATCAACTCCTCGAAGTAAACGTAAGCCTCGTTCTTGTATTCACTGAGGGGATTCTTTTGTCCGTAACCACGCAATCCCACGCTCCGGCGCAATTCCTCCATCTCAGTCAGGTGATCCTGCCAATGGACGTCAATGGAGTGGATCACGACATAGCGTTCGAGGCCAGCAATTGCCTCGGGGTCCTCAAGCGATGCCTTGGTCTCGTATGCATCCTTGATTCGGGCGAGCAAATGGTCCCTCAGAGCATCGAAGGATTTTCCCTCGCACTCAGAGAGCTTGACTGAGATAGGGAAGGTAATGTTCAGCCAAGAGGAAAGGAAAGAATCGAATTCCTCCGCCAGTCCGCCTTTGGTGTCGACAACTGCCTCCAGTCGATCGGAGAGCTCCATCTCAACCAACTCAAAAAGTATACGGCTGGGGTTTTCCTCCTGAATGGCCTCGTTGCGCAGATCGTAAACGACTTCACGCTGCCGGTTCAGCACGTCGTCGTACTGCAAAAGCCGCTTCCGAATGGAGTAATTCTGTTGCTCGACCTTCTTCTGGGCATTCTCGATCGCCCAGTTCAGGGAACCTCCCTCGAGAACGTCATCTTCTCCGAATGACTTCTCCAGCATTTTTGAAATAGCTCCCTGATTGGCGAAAATCCGCATCAGGTCGTCCTCCAGCGAGACGAAGAAGCGAGACATGCCGGGATCGCCTTGACGGGCGCAACGGCCTCGAAGTTGTCGGTCTATTCGGCGTGACTCATGCCGCTCGGTACCTAGCACCAGAAGTCCACCTGCCTCAGGTACACCCTCACCTAACTTTATATCGGTACCTCGCCCCGCCATGTTGGTTGCAATGGTCACGGCCCCGCGTCGACCCGCCTTGGCAACGATCTCCGCCTCTTGTTCGTGATACTTGGCGTTGAGAACGCTGTGGGGAACGTTGGCCCGGCGCAACATCCGGCTAAGCACCTCCGAAGACTCGACCGAAGCCGTGCCGACAAGGATGGGCTGCCCTCTGCGGTGCGCTTCCTCGATGTCCTCGATGACGACCTTGTACTTTTGTCTGCGGGTCTTGAACATAAGATCGTTCAAATCCTCGCGGACACAAGGTCGGTTGGTGGGTATGACCATGACACCAAGACGATAGATGTCATGGAACTCGCCTGCCTCGGTCTCAGCCGTGCCCGTCATGCCGGACAGCTTCTCGTACATTCGAAAATAATTCTGTATGGTGATGGTGGCATAGGTCTTGGTCTCCTTCTCGATGGAGACTCCTTCCTTCGCCTCAACAGCCTGGTGCAATCCGTTGCTCCAACGCCGGCCGGGCATGAGACGGCCGGTGTTCTCATCGACGATCATCACCTTGCCGTCTTGCACGACGTACTGCTTGTCCTTCTCGTATAGCCCGTAAGCTCGCAGCAACTGGCTAATGCAGTGGATTTGTTCGCTCTTGTTCTCGAAGTCGAGCTGGATTTCCTCCTTGCGGGCAGCCTTGGCTTCATCATCGAGCGAGGTGTCCTTGTCGACCTCCATGAAAAGACTGGGTAAATCAGGTATGACGAATCCTTCTGGATCATCGGGTCTGAGCAAGCCGCGCCCTTGATCAGTCAAGTCGGCTTGATGGTTCTTTTCGTCAATTACGTAGAAGAGGGTCTCTTTCAACTCGTAGTCACGCGACTTGTTGTAGTCGCTGTGCATTTCGTGGTCGAACTTCTCCAGGGCCTTGCGAGGAACCGGCTCCTCCATCAGGCGAAACAGTTGCTTGTTCGTGGGCATGCCTTGCTTCACCTGATAAAGCTTTGCCACCGCTTCGTCGGTGGCCTCGGGAGAAGCGTCCCCGTCCAAGAGGACACGACGCCCCTCTTCGGCCAAGCGATTGCATAGCTTCGTCTGGGCGGCGACAAGTCGACTGACCAGAGGCTTCAAGTCCATGAAAGGAAGAGGGCGATCCTCCTGCATCGGGCCGGAAATAATCAGTGGGGTGCGGGCCTCGTCCACCAAGATGGAATCAGCCTCGTCGATAATGCAAAAGAAATGCTCCCGCTGCACTTGATCTTCCTTGGTGGACGCCATCCCGTTGTCTCGCAAGTAGTCAAAGCCGAATTCGGATGCTGTGCCGTAGGTGATGTTACAAGAGTACATTTCCCGGCGAAGGGAAGGATCCATCGAATTTTGTATGCAGCCCACAGTAAGACCGAGGAACTTGAAGAGCGCGCCCATCCAGTGCGAATCGCGACGGGCAAGGTAATCGTTGACCGTGACTAGTTGGCAGTTCTGCCCGGTCAAGGCATTAAGATAGAGCGGACAGGTGGAAACGAGTGTCTTCCCCTCCCCTGTGGCCATTTCCGCAATGTATCGTTCGTGCAATGCAATCCCGCCCATCAACTGGACGTTGTAATGGACCATCTCCCAGTCGATTTCCTGATCACACACCATGATCGTGGAACCACACATCCGACGGGCCGCGTTCTTTACCGTGGCAAAGGCTTCGGGCAAGAGATCGTCCAGGCTCTCACCGTTGCGAAAACGTTCCATGTACTCAGCGGTCTTATCTCGCAACTGGTCGTCACTGAGGGACTGAAACTTTTCCTCAAATGCATTGATACGGTCGACGATTGGCTTACATTTCCTGAGAAACTTGCGATAATGTCTGCCCTTGAGCGTCTTGAGTATGGAAAACATGGCTTGTTGTATTAGGATTGACCGGGCAAAAGGCTCAGGGTTGTCCCAGTTGTTCGCTAAAATAGGCAATGGTGTGGTCCAGTCCTTCGTCGAGAGAAACCGAGGGTTCCCAGTCCATGAGCTTATTGGCTAACTCAATGTTGGGGCGGCGACGCTGGGGATCGTCCTCGGGCAGAGGCTTGTTCACAATCCGTGACTTGCCTCCCGTTTTTTCAATAACCTGCTCGGCCAGTTCCCTGATAGTGAATTCGACCGGGTTTCCGATGTTAACGGGTCCAACCGTTTCCTCCTGAGTCATTATACCCAAGATGGCCTCGATAAGATCGGAAACGTAGCAAAAGGAGCGGGTTTGCTCTCCGTCCCCATACAAGGTCAGGTCTTCTCCCTTGAGAGCTTGAACGATAAAGTTGGAAACCACGCGTCCGTCATCAGTCAGCATCCGGGGACCATAGGTGTTGAAAATACGCACCACCCTGACGTCTACGCCGTTTTCACGATGATAGTCGAAGAAAAGAGTTTCGGCGCACCGCTTGCCTTCGTCGTNGCAGGCGCGCAAACCGATGGGATTTACGTTACCCCGGTAGGATTCCGGCTGNGGATGCACCTCGGGATCACCGTATATCTCGGAAGTCGATGCCTGCAGGACACGGGCCTTGACCCTTTTTGACAAGCCGAGGCAATTGATGGCTCCCATGACGGAGGTTTTCACGGTCTTGATGGGATTGAACTGATAATGCACCGGCGATGCCGGACAGGCCAAATTGAAGATCCAGTCCACCTCGGCCTTGAATGGATCCACCACGTCGTGGCGAACGAACTCGAAGCGGGGATCATCGGCCAAGTGGCGAACATTGGCCTTGCGACCAGTGAAAAGGTTATCGAGACACACGACCTCGTGATCGTTCTGCAACAACCTTTCGCATAAGTGACTGCCAAGAAAGCCAGCTCCGCCCGTTACTAAAGTTCTCATCTTCTTCGAATTAAAACCAAACTTCGAAACATACTAGAAAGGGGGTTGTTTGAAAATCCTAATCTGAAGGATCGCGCGATGGTCGTTTCCCGGACTCAATTCCCGGATATGACAAGAATCAGCTCACTCTTCGGCAGACTCCCTGGACTGCTGCCAAGTCTTGTAAGCTTCGGGATCTCCACGACGCCATATGCGAGCGACTTCGGCCACCGTCTCCTCGCGCTCATCCTCGTCGATCATGGATTCCGCCCATTGCATGGCGCTTGCTGGATCTTTCCTTTTGATTGCGTTAACAAAAATTTCCACCGCCCCATCCTTGCCTGCAGAAGGATCATATTGGTTGAGCCACTCCGCGGTGGCGGCGGCATCTCTGTCCACCCACACCTTGACCAAGCCTTCCATCCCGGAAAAACGGGAATCCGTGTCGCCTAACCCATCGACCCATTGAGCGGTGGCAGCAGGATCTTTTCGGGCCCACTGGTAAGCCACTGTGCCAACGGCCCGGTTCTTGGATCGTCCGTCCGACAAGGACTCCACCCACTGCGCCGAGCGACCAATGTCTTCGCGGGCAATTTTTTCAGCTAACTGGCTGGTGACGTAATCCTTGACCGAACCGTCTTGCAAACCTTCGGCCCAATCAGTGGCTTGGGTTTCGCCACTCTTCCAATAATTGTTCAGGAGCATGGATGCCGCCCGCCCACGATTTCTGCCATAGGGCATCTCTTGCATCAAGGTGGAAGCTCGATCCGGATCGGTCTTTGCCAAACCACCGATTATGCCGACCAAATAAGGGTTGTCCCGCCCCTTGTATTTCTCGTTCGACCACGCCATGGAGGCCTCCAAATCAATTTGCGCCCACCGCTCGAGCGCTGCGCCGATAGCCGAGCGCTCCTCCCACCCCCCAAGCTTGTCCGCCCATTCGACGGCCCCCTTGGGATCGAATTCGGCCCACGCATTGATTAGCAAGTTCAATTCACTGAAACGTCGATTGGGTTCCGTGTTTTCCTTGAAGGCGGCCACCACTTCATCGACGTTGGACGCATCCATGCTTCGGAAGGCATCCATCAAGACGCTCATTCTCTCCATCGGGTTGGTGGTGGATTGCAACCGTTCGTTCCACGACCTCGAGTCCGATGCCCGGTCATAGGAATCCTCCCTGTCGAAATCATATTCTTTTGCCCGAGTCGCCGAAAGTTCCGGCTCCTCGGCGGCAAAAGAAAGGGACGAATCCGAGGATTCCCTGCCCGATTCACCACTAGCGTAAGGGGTAGCCTTTTGCACGACGTCACCGAGAATAGAAGGTTCTTCCTCGAGGCGGGGCCTTTCCCGCAACGAGCCGAACCAAAAGGCGATTGCCATGGAGATCAACCATGCTACGCCCACCATGGACTTCGTGTTCATGCTCGAGAGCATGCCTGTCAAAGGCTTGGAAGTCAAACAAGAGAAGACACCAAGTTCAATCTATGACCGAGTTCGGGAATTTAGGCTTTGTCGGCTTGGGCTTTGTGCCAGCTGGCGGTTGCTTCGGGGGAGGCGGAGGGGGGATCTTGGAACGTCCGATGTCCTTGTGTCCCCAGTGAAAGGAATTCCAGTCAGGAGTTCGACCGGTCGGCAACCAACCTGCGGGAAGATTCCGCTTGGTCGCTTCCGCTCGGGCCGCGAGATAGACCTCGAAACTGTCCGAGAAAACTTGAAACTGAAGGTATCTTTTGGCCGGATCCAAAGTTGCCAGCGTCTTGTTGTAAGCGGAATTCGGTTTCGCCAAGGCGGTCAAATCCTCGCCACTGTTTTCTTTGCGGGTCAGATAAAAGCGGATCAACTTGTCACCGGCTGACTTGGGCTTGAGTCGAAAGTATGGATTCGCCACAACGTTCTTGTCGAAATAGGCGGCCAATTTCTTGGCGTCATATTCACCCTCGCCATTGGGAGCCACCTTGGAAGCCTTTATTCCGGCTGCTGCCCGATTCTTCAGACTGTCAGCGTCCACTGCAAATATCTTGCCATCCCGACAAAGAAAATAAAAGGGCTTGGCTCCCTTGACCGGCACCTTGGGGTCAGGGAGGTTGACGTCCTTGGTCATGTCCGAGACAGGAGGTTTTTCCGTCTTTGACAACAAGGCCTGCATACTTCGCAACTCGGCCTTTTCTTTGTTCAGTTTCTGGGCAGCTGCCTTGGCTTGGGCAGCAACAGCCTTGGATTCCTTCTCCAACTCGGCTAATTCGGGCGATGGTTTCTTGGCTGCAGCAACCTCCTTTTGGAGTTTCGTGATCACTGCCAACGCTTGTTGAGCCTGCTTGTTTTTCTGGGTCGCCTTCTGCTGTAATTCATTCCTTTCCTTCAGTACCCTCGCCTTGTCTTTCCGTACTTGCTCGAGGGCAATCTCCTGCAACTGGGAAGCATTGTCCTCTTTAGCCATTTCCACCATGTGCTGAACCGCCTTGTCGGCTCCGACCTGCAAGACAATCAACAAAATGATCAAGATGCCCACCACCGTTGTCATGGTATCCAAGAGGGAATCAAGGCTCATGCCGTCCTGTTTTTTTCTTTTCTTCATGGCAAGTCTCAGGAAGGGCCGAACAGGGTGAGATCAATCTCGCCTTCGCCATCCAACGGGATTTTGCCGTTCTTGCACATACGATCACGGCAAGTCTGCCGGGCAATGGACCAGGCGTGTATGCCCTTGGTACGTACGAGGAAAATAACGTAGCGGGCAACGGGATCCGGGCGCTTGGCAGCGCGGGCCGCCTCGATTTGCCGTACTATCCCAATTGATCGGGGCTTCAGTTGCGCGGCGGGGACGCGCAACTGTTCGCCGCCCTTTTTGGCAAGTATGACGATACTTCCGTCACGCTTGATGAATTTTGCGTCAATCGTGGTTCCAGCCTTGCTCCACCAAGTTCGGAAGGAAGCCTCCTTGCCCAATTTCTGGACCAAGCCCAACCATTGCTTGTGTTTCGTTATCTCATCGCGCTTGACCGAGTAGGCCTTCTTGCCATTGGGCCCGTAAACGTTGATCCCCTTGCCGTCACACTCCACGAAAGTGGGTTCAACACTTCCGCCCAAGCCACTTCCACTGGGCCTTACCACCATGGTGGCAAATTTGGATGGATCTTTCTTTGCCTCGATTTCCCCTTCCACGTTACCAATATCTTTGGTGACTTCAGCCAATTCCTTTACGTCCTCCTGTTTCTCCTTCTTGTCCTTGGCAATTTCCTGCTGAAGTTCCTTTAGCTTCTTTACTTGCTCGTCCTTCAGCTTCTTTAGCAGCTGCTGCAGTTGCTGCTTCTTCTTTGGGTCTATGGCCTGCTCCGGTTGTTTCTTGGTCGCCTCCAATTCCTTTCGCAAGTTGGTCAACTCCTGCTTTTCCGCTTCCAGCTTTTCTTGGAAATCGTCTTGGTCGGTCATGGCCTCCGCCACTTTTTCCTGAAAGGTCTCGTTGTTTGCCTGAGACAGCACCACCGCAGTGATCATGAGGGTGAGAATCCCCAAGACGCAGGCAAGAATGCTGAGGAAAGGAAACAGGGAAACCTGCAAGTCGTCCTTTTTGCGCTTCTTCGCCATGGCACTAAATCTAAATTACACTCTTGCTCCCAAGCTATCAAACTGCGGCACCGAAGGAATGGGCTACTGGTCCTGATTTTCCGCGGAACCTCCCAGCCAAGAGGCATAATGGTTTGCTATATCCGTCATTTGTCCCGCCACCTCGGCTTGCGAATGCTGAACGTGAACCAAATACTGCTGCAACTCCTCGATGCGCTGCAGTATCCCCGCGGGATCCCCGGCAACAGCCTCTCCCCCCGTGTCGCCAGGCTCGCGCAGGCGCTTGAGCAAATACTCGTTGCAATAGTCGTCCACTTGATTGAGGACATCTTCCTCCGCTTTCTGCAACAAGCTCGTGGGAAACATCACGCAAAGACTAAAGATGAGTGAGATCAAGGTGGTGTCAAAGGCTTCGCTCAATCCACCGGTGACTTCGCCCAGTTGCTTCTGGATCACCTCGATGGACCCAGCCGCCTCCAGGTCAAAACTGGAAACCGCGGTGCTGATNCCAAGNACTGTGCCAATGAAACCGAGAATTGGTATGGCCCAGATGAATACCTTGACGGTGGTATAGCTGGAATCGACCATGGTGGCATCGATTTCTGACTGGGACGCGAGCATGTCGGCGGTTTCGGAATGATTCTTGCGAATACCGAAATGCTCGAGGCCCCTGAGAATACGGTTGATCAGGAAATTGCGGCTTGGCTCGATGCCCAAACGTTTGATGTGGGCCTCGAAGCGCGGCAACGTCTCCACCCTGATGTCACGAGAAATTTCATCAGGAAGCAATTTGTAGAGCATGGCTTGCTTCTGTGTCTTGAGCTTGCGAAACTTGAAGTAGAGGATCGCAGTGGACCAAAAAGTCAGGTAGGTGAGCACAAACGGCACCCAGCCGCGCTTCCAGAAGTATGCCATAAAAAGTGGGGTTCCATCCGGATTTTCCGCGGTGAACCCATCGGCCGGGGCAAAGTCCACGAAAGGAAACAAAAGCATATAGAAAATGAATTCCAATCCGAGGCCGACCAGGGCAGACAAGGCCATGGGAGCGCTGGTGGAAGCAGAATTGTCGAACTTGCCCGCCTCCACGGAGCTGCGACGCATCATGTTAATTTGTTCCATGCGCTCCTTGTCGACTGCCAACTTGCGCACCTGCTTGTCTCCTTGTTGTGCCTGACTCATTTATTCACTAAAAAAGCCATCTTGCTAGCTCGGGCAATATCAAAGCATTACCCGAAGGGCGAAGGCCAGATTGAGTTTCTGACTTGCAGGAACCAGAATCATGCGTTGATTGTGGATGCATGGCTGAGGTTACGCTGAACAAGGATGGTTCCCCTCGAAAGAAGGGGAGCGGCAAAACGAAGGGGGCAGGATGCTTCACCAAGATGAAGTGGAGCGAACTCAGGGAATACGTGGGAGAAAACGTCTCCATACCCATCAGTCGCGTTTGGTTGCGAAGCTTGGGCGTCCCCGTCGACGAAGGGAAACCTGAAGCAGCTGCGGAAGCCAGCGAAGAAGCAGCCTCGATCAAGGACTTTAATGAACCTGCGGAAACAGGAGACGAAACCACGGAATCGGTAGAGGCAATCGGTGAACCGGTGGAGGAAACACCGGAACCACTCGAGGAAACCGAGGAACCTGCGGAAGAATCCCCTGAAGCTACAGAGGAAATGCCAGAATCTCAGGAAGAAGTACCTCCGCCGCTCGATGAAAGCGAAGACGAGGAAGCAGATGAGGAAGATTCTCCTCCTATCGGCGCAGTTACTCCGCCCTATCGCTACGCCCAGGACTTTGACCTATAAAGGCAAACCCCAAGGCATAGGGGAATTTACTCAACCGCTGGCGCAGGAGGGGCGCCAAACGGATCAGCTACTCCACCGGGCGCTGGCGCAGGAGGCGCAGGAAACGGATCAGCTCCTCCACCGGGCGCGGGAGCAGGAGGTGCCCCAAACGGATCAGCTCCTCCACCGGGCGCAGGAGACGCGGGAATGGGATCGGCTCCGCCTGGAGGAGGCGCACCAAAAGGATTGTCGCCGCCTGCCGGTGGGGCGGGAGCGGGAATAGGATCAGCTCCTCCCGGAGGCGGTGGCGCGCCGAAAGGATTGTCGCCGCCAGGCGCGGGGGCGGCGGGAAAAGCGCCTCCCGGATCTGGGGCTGGGGCTGGAAAGGGTTGGTTTCCACCAGGCGCTGCGGGAAAGGCATTGCCTCCGGGCGCAGGGTCGACTCCGAATCCTCCACCGCCTGCAGGCAAAGGAGCTCCAGGCAAGGCCGCCCCTGGCACTGGTTGACTAGGGGGGATGGCCGGGGCGGATGGAAGAAAGGGGGAATCGATTGCAGGAAGGCCGCCTGCGTCACCTGCGCCTGCTGGAGGAACGGGCAAGGCAGGTGTTTCTTTACCTGTCGCGAAAACTGGCATTCCAGCTCCACTGCCACTGCCAAAGACTTCGAAAGTTTCTCCATCCGAGCCACCCGCAGGCTGTGCTCCGGCTGCCGGAGAGGCAACGAAACCAGATGAATCCTGACCACCGGCAGCATCGCCAGCAGGGGTTGCAGGAGTGGTGCCTCCACCAGCCACGGCAGTGGCGGCAGGTTGCAAATGACTAGGCTTGGGGCGACTCAAAGGCTGATCCGCCAAATCACCCAACTTACGATCCTTGAGCCACCATTCCTTGGAGCTTACGACCTTTTCTTTCTGGTCAAAGCTACGAATGGCTCCGTAGCGCATACCACGATAATAAGGCTGCAACAAACCGGTCTTGGGATCATATTCATGACGAGACATCCACGCCTTCTCGACCACGGATATACGCTTGGGGTTGATGAACCCGGCGGAGGGCTCGTCGACTTGCAAGAAGTTACATCCCGAGCACAAGACAAATGGCATCAAAGCCAAAAGGAATTTTGAAGTGATTTTTTTCATGGCGTTATTGAATGAAAATTAACTTACAGNGTATTTACATAAAATGCAAGAGGTTGGGCATCACTTGATGGTCGAGAGCAACCGCAACTTGTTCGATGTCATGCTGAAGCACTCGATTTCACCAGTCTGGAGGTTACACCTGTATATCCAGCGCTCGTTCGGCTCGGCAATGAACTGAAATTTTGACGGTGGATGCATTTTTTCGTCCAAGGTTTTACCAAAAAGGGCGCTTACCTTGTCGTAATCCAGTTGGTCTCCGCGATTCAAGGATTTCTGGAGGTCATCCCTGAGGCGGCTCAACCCCTCGTCCAAAATGGCCTTAACGTCTCCTTGCGGTTGATAGTTGCTTGATTCCCGGAGGATGGAACTCCCCTGTGACTTTTCCACTTGGTCGGGCTCGTGCTCCTTCGTCTTGGTGGCATCACCGAAGATGCTTCCAGAGTCGGAACAACCACTGGCCAGGGCGCAGGCGGCTAATAAGGCAATAAAACGGTTCATTTCAAATGACTCCTCATAGTCTGGATGATTTCCATGATAAATTCCAGGCGCCTCCCCGTGGAGTCGCTCGGACAAGAGTAAGCGATTCTTGGCCTTCCAGGTCAAGCCTGACAGCGCAGAACCTGAGATGAACCTATCATATTGTCTTGCCCGCGAGGACAAAACGCATCCTTTATCTGGCATGGACAAAGAGATACGTTGGGGAATTCTGGGAAGTGGACGCATCGCCAAGTCGCTGGCCGACGGACTATCCGTTCTGCCCGATGGCAAACTGGTCGCGGTGGGCTCACGCAGCAAAGAGTCCGCCGATNCCTTCGGCGATCTCTATCAGATTCCCCGGAGACATTCCTCTTATGAGGCGCTGGCAAATGATCCGGAGGTGGACGTCATATACGTCGCCACCCCTCATAGCCTGCACAAGGAAAACACTCTCCTCTGCCTCGAGGGCGGTAAAGCCGTCCTTTGCGAAAAGCCTTTTGCGGTCAACGCGGACGAAGCCCGGGAAATGGTTGCGGTTGCCCGCGAACGCAATCTGTTCCTGATGGAAGGCATGTGGTCGCGTTTCCCTCCGGGCATGGCGAAAGTTCGGCAATTGATTGCAGACGGCGCCATCGGCGAATTGCGCTCCCTGCAAGCGGACTTCGGATTCAAGGCCNNGAACCGNGANCCCGANGGNCGNCTCTTCAANCCNGCCCTTGCCGGCGGCTCGCTTCTCGACATAGGCATCTATCCGGTCTCCCTCTCCTCCATGCTGTTCGGCAAACCCGAGGAAATCGTCTCCACCTGGCAACGGGGAGAGACCGGGGTGGACGAACAGGCCGCCTATACCTTCAGACATGCAGGCGGAGCCTTGTCCGTCATGCACTCGTCGCTGCAGGCCCAGACCGCTCAGGAAGCGGTCATCGCTGGCACCGAGGGGCGTATTCGCATCGAGCGTCAATGCTGGCGCCCGCAAGAAATTTTGCTTACGCGAAATGATGACTCGGAGNAAAGNTTCTCNCTNCCNTTCGAGGGCAATGGCTTCAACTACGAGGNGGCCGAGGTCATGCGTCTGCTGCGGGCGGGAAAAAAGGAAAGCGAGATCATGCCACTCGACGAAAGCATTGCCATCATGGAGACNNTGGATGCCATCCGGGCACAGTGGGGACTGCGTTACCCGATGGAGTGAGGAGAGGGCCCTGCCCCATCAGCGCAGCTTGGCCTTCAATTGGTCAACCAGCACGGCCACCAAGATCACCACACCATAAACCACGCTCTGCATGTGGGCCTCCACTCCGGTCATGTTCATGCCATTGCGGATGACACCGATTATGAGGGCTCCTATCAGGGTGCCGAGGATGCGGCCCTGACCACCGGCCAAGCTCGTTCCGCCAACCACCACCGCGGCGATGACTTGCAATTCAAGCATGAAGCCGGCCTTGGGGGAGGCGGTAACGTGAAGCGAAGTCTCCATCACCCCGCCGAGGCCGGAAAGAATGCCACACAAAGTGTAAACGAAAACGAGGACCCATTTCACGGGCACACCGGAAAGGCGGGCAGCCTCCGGGTTCCCACCGACCGCATAGATGTAACGGCCAATGGTGGTTCGTGTCATCATCAGGTGAGCCAAGACGTAGAGGAGAATCATCAATACCACGGAATTGGGGAGACCGAAAAAGGACTCGCCCCGACCCAGCCAACTGAAGCCCAGTTGTTCTTCACCCACTGTGCCGGGAGGAATGGCCACGGGAATGGGGGAAGAGTCGGCAAAGATGTAAGATAGTCCGCGGGCAACGAACATCACGCCCAAGGTGACGATGAATGCCGGAATCTTGAACAAGGTGACCATGCCCCCCGTGAACATGCCGAGCAGGCCACAGGAAAAGATGCCCGCATACGCCCCCATGAACAAATGCATGGTGGTGGGNGAATCTCCACCGTAACTCTGGATGGCCAAGGCCGTTATGACACCAGAAAAAGCCACCAGGCTGCCGACTGACAGATCGATCCCCGCGGTGATGATGATCATCGTCATGCCGATGGCGATAATCGCTACAACGGAGATTTGCTTGAGGATATTGAGGAGATTTCCCTTCTTCAGGAAGTTTGGCCATTTGTGGCTGGGAGGGGTATAGAACTTGGTCTTTGCAAGAGACTGAAACTCCTTGCCGAGGGAAGGCAATTCGGTGTCGCAGAAAGTGGCCATGGTACGATCCACCAGAATGAAGGATACGGTCTTGCCGGACTGCCCGATGGCGGTCAATGCCTCGCGGGCAGCCAGCTGTTGACCAACCACGCTGTCGAGAACGGAGAAGCCGGCGGACTCCAACTGGGCGGACAAGGTGGACGCAAAAGAAACACCTTCCTGCCCTTCGCGAACCATCACGACGGCATTGGATCCCTTCACATGTTTGGCCGCCGCCTGGCGAACCAAGGACTCGGCCGCATCGTCGTCGGTGGGCCACTGCTCCTCCACGGTCACGATGCTGAATCCGGCTCCGAGCAGGAGGAGAACGAGAATAGTTCCGTATTCGGACAAGANTTTTTTGGCATTCATACTGAAAAGTCTCCCTATCCCACCGCCAGTTTCATGATGTCCTGCTGGCTGGCCTCGGCCACTTCCGTGATCTCACCTTTGACCATGCCTTCGTGCATGACCACCACCCGGTCGCTCATGCCGAGCACCTCGGGGAGCTCGGAGCTGATCATTACAATGGCTTTCCCTTGAGTGGCCAACCGGTTCATCAGTTGATNAATTTCGTATTTCGCTCCCACGTCGATGCCACGGGTGGGCTCATCGAACAAGAGAATCTCGGCGTTGCGCTCAAGCCACTTGGCCAGAACCACCTTCTGCTGNTTCCCCCCGGAAAGCGTGGCCACCACTTGGTCCGGACCAGTCATCTTGATCTGGAGCTGCTCCCCATGACCCTGAAAGGCCGAGCGCTCAAGGGCCAGGTCGATCCAGCTAAAGCGCGAAAAGGAACCCAGGTTCGGCAGCCCGAAATTCTCGAGAATGGTTTGACCCAAAACGAGGCCCTGCCCCTTGCGATCCTCGGTCAGCAGGCAAATCCCCGCAGCAATGGCGTCACGTGGATTGCGCAAGCAAATCTNCTGGCCGTCCAAAGAGATGGTTCCGGACTCCGGTCGATCCGCGCCAAAGAGAAGCCGAGCNGTCTCCGTCCGACCAGACCCTACCAATCCGGTCAGGCCCAGGATTTCACCACGGCGCACTTCAAGCGAAACGTCCCTGACCTTGGCTCCTCGGTTGAGCCCGCGGCAGGCCAGGCGGACCTCCCCTATCTCAGCCGCTTCCTTCGGATATTCCTGGTCTATGCTACGCCCCACCATCAACTCGATCATGTCCTCGCGACTGAGNTCAGCGATGTCCCGCGTGCCGACGTGCTCACCATCCCTCAGGAAGGTTACCCGGTCGGCNACTTTGAAAATTTCATCGAGCCGGTGACTGATGTAGATGATGCCGATGCCACGCTCCTTCAATCCTTCTATGATTTCGAATAATCCATCCACCTCGCGAGGAGACAAGGCGGCGCTTGGTTCGTCCATCACGAGGATGCGGGCATCGGTGGCCAAGGCCTTTGCGATCTCCACGATCTGTTGCTCGGCCACGGTCAGGTTGCAACAAAGTGTCTCGGGGTTGATCTCCGCGCCAATTTGGGCAAAGAGTTTCTTGGATTGCTCACGCTCTGCCTTGACCGGCAAGATCCCGATGCGGCGGGGCTCCTGTCCAAGGAAAATGTTTTCGCGGGCGGACAACCAAGGAACCAAGTTAAATTCCTGATAGATGACCGCTATGCCGGCGGCAATGGCATCTTGCGGTCCATCGATTGCAAGCGGTTCACCATTCAGGGAAATGGTGCCTTCATCCGGTGAATGAGCGCCACCCAACATCTTGATCAAGGTACTTTTCCCCGCCCCGTTCTCCCCCAGCAAGGCAAGGCACTCGCCGGCATGCAAATCCAGATCCACCTCCTTGAGGGCATGCACTCCGGGGAAGCGCTTGTGGATGCCCCGCATGCCAAGCATGGGGATGCTCGAATCACTCGAGACTGGCTCAGCTTGGCCCACGGTGGCCAACCTATTGGAGCGCGGGATCTTTTTCGGCGTCCGCCTTCTTGTAGATCGAGGTGGGAATGAGAACCACTTTCTCAACTGGCTTGCCCGCGAGGTGATCCATTACTTTCTGNACGATCTGGACTCCCATCTTGTCCGGAAACTGGATGGGATCGGCATAGATGCGTCCTTCCTTGATCGCTATCTTGCCTTCTTCCTGGCCATCGAAACCAATGATCTTGACCTCTTTTTCACGACCCGCCTCCTGCAGGGCAACGTAGGCGCCCACGGCAGATGGATCGTTGATGGCAAATATACCGGCGAGGTCAGGATGAGCGGGCAAAGTATCCGCGGTGGCATCATGGCCTGTCTTGCGGTCTCCCCCGGAAGGCAGTTCGGCAATGATCTCTATCTTGCCCGTTTCACGTCCCTCGTTATGGGCGTCGATCACTTTCTTGAAGCCATCCACCCGCAGAACGCAGGAGTTGGCAATCTTGTGATCCAAAACCAAGACCTTGCCCCCGTTTTCGCCAAGGGCCTCGATCATGGCCTCGCCCGCGAGNTCGCCGCCCTGGAAATTATCGGTGCCGACGTGACTGACGATTTCAGCGCCTTCGGCGGCGCACTGGGCGTCCACCGTGAAAACGGGGATGCCTGCCTTGGTCGCCGCCTTGACCGCTTGCCCCACTCCGATGCGGTCACAGGGAACGAGTATGATGGCAGTGACCTGCTTCGATATGAAGTCGTCTATTTGGGAGGACTGGGCGTTGGGATCGTTGTTCGGATCCAAGATGAGTGTATCGTAGCCATGCTTCTTGGCCTCGGCCTCGATATGGTCGCCGATGACCTTGAAAAAGGGATTTGTCAGCGTGAGGGGAGAATAGGCGATGACTCCCTTGCTTGGAGTATCTTCCGAACCGCCGCAACCGGACCAGAAGACGGCAACGGCCATTGCCATCGATGTGAGGAAAAACTTTTTCATGTTCATGGGTGATTTGAATTAGGGGACAAGAGCATAGACAAAGGAAAAACTATTCGCGGGCAAGCCTCTAGATTTGAGCGAAGGCGAGGAATTCAAGCGATGATGTCGTGAACAACCTGCCCGTGGACGTCAGTCAAACGATAGTCCCGACCCGAGTAACGGTAAGTCAGTTTCTCGTGATCCAAGCCCATCAGGTGAAGGATGGTGGCATGCAGGTCGTGCACGTGCNCCCGGTTCTCCACCGCCGAGCAACCGAACTCGTCAGTCGCCCCATAGCTGAAGCCTGGCTTCACGCCGCCACCCGCCATCCAGACAGTATAGCCGTAGTGGTCGTGGTCGCGCCCCTTGGCTCCCTCGGAGGTCGGNGCCCGCCCGAACTCGCCACCCCAGAGAACCAAAGTGTCTTCCAGCATTCCGCGACTCTTGAGGTCCTTGATGAGGGCGGCAATGCCTTGGTCGCAGGCCACCGCCAGCTCGCGGTGGCCGTCCACGATGTTGCCGTGGCCGGTGTCCCAGGCGATATCGTAGCCACTGATCGAATGGGAAAGTTGCACCACCCGCACGCCGCGCTCCACGAGTCTGCGGGCAATAAGACAGCCCTTGGCAAATTCAGACTTCCCGTACAAGTCGCGGGTGGCTTGCGATTCCTTCGAAACGTCGAACACGTCAGGTACGGAGAACTGCATCCGGAAAGCCATCTCCATGGCCTGTATCCCTGCTTCCAGTTGCTGGTCCTGTTGCAGGCGATCCAAATGCAGACGGTTGAGGCTCGCCAGCAAGTCGGCCTGTTTGCGTTGGTCGGATTGGCCGATTGAACCGTTCTTGAGGTCGCTAATGACAGCCTCCGGCTTCATTTTCTGGATATTGACGTAGGAGCCGGCATAGGCCCCGGGCAAAAAGGAATTCCCCCAGTTGGCTAACTTGCCGCGGGGCTGAGCCACGGGCGACATCGCCACGAAACCGGGCAGGTCCTCCGTGTCTGCCCCCAAACCGTAGGTAAGCCAGGATCCCATGCTGGGACGATTTGGCTGCAAGGCNCCNAGGTTGGTCATGAGTATGCCGCCGGCGTGCTCGGGGATGTTGGTGTGCATGGAATGGATGAAGCAAATGTCATCCACGCATTCCGCGGTATGGGGAAATATGTCGCTCACCATCTTCCCGCACTGGCCGTAGCGCTTGAAGCTGAAAGGAGAAGGCATCAGGCCCATCTTGGTGTTGCGCAAGGTCTTGCGGTCAACCAGCGAAGGGCGTTCCCCCGCATGCTTGGCCAGCATCGGCTTGTGGTCGAAGGTATCCACTTGGGAAGGTCCTCCGGGCATGAAGAGCTGGATGATGCGCTTGGCCTTGGCCGGAAAGTGAGGCTTTTTCGGGGCCAGTGGATTCGCCGATGGCAAGGCGGCCGCCCCGAGGTCGCCCAAGCCAAGCATGCCGGCCAAGCCGATGCTTCCCATGCCGGCCCCCATTTTGCGGAGGGCGTCCCGCCGGCTGACGTGGCGCAACATGGCTTCGCGATATTCCCGCTGATGCTGATAATACTTCATGATCGTCTCTTATTGTATTTGCATGAACTCGTGAGCGCTAAGGAGAACTTGGGCATACTGCGGCCATTTGCCACGAGACTCTTCGGGTGAGCCAAGGAAGGCAAGGCCTACTTCGACTTCGCGCGGCTCGGCGGAACGCGAGTAGAGGCGCTCGTAGGCGGCCTGAATGCGTTCCTTGTCCGTGCCAATCGAGCCCAAGTCATTGGCCAGGGCAGTCGCCCGTTGTATCATGAACGAGCTGTTCATCATGAAAAGGTACTGCTGNGGCACGGTGCTNACCGCCCGCTTGGCGCTGGTGGACTGGGGAGCTGGGAAATCGAAGAGGCGAAAGAACNCATCGGAGGCAAAGCGGTCTCCGCTCCGACTGATTTTCGAGTAAATCGTGCGCCGCGATGAGCCCAGTATGTTTGTGGTGGGTGCCCCGCCGAGAGTGAGGTCCAGTTCGCCGCTGGCGGCGAGCAAACTGTCGCGCCATGCCTCCACGTCGAGCTTGCGCGGGTTCATGCGCCAAATCAAGCGGTTGTCTCCGTCCTTGGCAAATTTCACTTGGTCGTGGGCGCTGCTCATTTGCCAAGTGGCGGAGAGCATGATCTGGCGATGGAGACGCTTGAGTGACCAACCATTGTCCATGAAGTCGCGAGCCAACCAGTCAAGCAACTTGGGATGAGTCGGCTTTTCACCGAGAGTGCCGAAATTGCTGGGAGTGCGTACCAACGCCTTGCCGAAATGCCATTGCCAGACGCGGTTGACCATGACCCGCGCCGTGAGCGGGTTGCCCGGATCCACGACTGATTCCGCCAACTCCAGGCGGCCACTGCCTTTTTTATAGGCGGGGGCATCGTCTCCAGCCAACACGCGAAGAAACTTGCGTTCCGCAATCTCCCCTCTCTTGGCCAGGTCGCCCCGCAAGGCGACGTGCATGTTGCCACTGCCTCCCTCGGCCATGGCGTGGGCCGAGGGCGGCTTGGGCGGGGCCTCTTTCTTCATCTTGGCCAATTCATCGTTGAGGGCCTTTTGTTTCTCCTTCTCGGCGTCACCGACCTCGTTGACGTTACCTATTTTGCAAGGGCCGTCACGCAAATGTTTCATGAAGACGCCATCATCTCCCGGGGCCCGTGGCCGGCCATGCCTCTTGCCGGTGGCAGCCATTTTCTCTCGCCACTCGACGTCCTTTTCCTTGAGAGCCTCCAATATGGGCTCGAGGCGCTCCAGCAACTTCTTGGCCGACTCCGCGATCTCCTGCTCCGTCGCCGTNGTATCGTCATTGAGGGCATTTTTCTCGAACCAGACCTTGAGGAGGGGGAATTTCGCTTGGTTGCGCTTATCCTTCAGGGTGCGCTCCCATGCCTCCAGGCGCCGGGGTTCAAGCCCCTTCTCCTTGGCGTAGGCGTTGCGATCCGAAATACCTGTCTCCACCTTACGTTGCCGGTGGTAGCGAAAGAGCTCGAGCAAATACTTGTCCGCTTGCCGCATGAGTTTGCGCATGGCAACTTCCCTGGTATCGTCGGACCAAAACCGGATGTCATCCTGCTTTTTCTTTATCGCTGCCTGACTGGCGTTGTAGGCATCGGAATCTTCCTTTGTAGCGATCGGATGGGAAACGATCCTGGTGTTGTTGAATATACCGGCGATGGCATAATAATCCTTGGCCGTGATGGGATCGAACTTGTGGTCGTGGCAACGGGCGCAGGCAGCGGTAAGACCGAGGAAAGCGCGGGAAAAGGTATCCACTCGATCGCTCAAGGTCTCCGCCTTGGCCACGTTGGTCGCCTCGGGATCNCCGCCGTCCCCCTTGTAGGTGGGGCCAATGGCAAAGAATCCGGTGGCCAGCGCATCTTTTTCCGATTCAAGGGCATCACCGGCGATTTGGCGGCGCACGAACTCGTCGTAGGGCAAGTCATCGTTGAGCGCTTGCACCACCCAGTCGCGGTAGCGCCAGGCATTGGGCAGGTCCTGACCGTCACCAAACCCACCGAGGCCGTCGCTGTAGCGGGCCACGTCNAGCCAATGGCGCGCCCAGCGCTCGCCATAGCGCTCCGACTCAAGCAATCGGTCCAGCACCTTGGAGAAGGCGTCTTTCGAGTTATCTTCCCAAAAGGCCTTTACCTCCGCTGGCGTGGGAGGCAAACCGGTCAGGTCAAGAGTGGCCCGGCGGAGCAAAACGCGTTTGTCGGCCTGCGGGTTCGGCTGCATGCCGTCGGCTTCCAACTGGGCGAGAACAAAACGGTCCAAGTCACCGCGCGGCCAGTCGGCACGCTTGACCACGGGAGGCTCCTGCTTGGCCACTGGCTGAAAAGACCAGTGCTCGCTGCGAAATTTTTCCCAGTCATAAGGCTCACCCTCCTCTGTCGACTGCAATACGATCTCTCCCTCGAAACCAGGCCATGGGGCGCCCATGGAAACCCACTCCTCGAGCAATTTCACCTCCGCCGGCNGCAGCGGCTTTTTCGGAGGCATCGACATATTCTCGTTGCGGTACCGAATGGCCTCGACGATTAGGCTTTTGTCGAGATTGCCCGGCACCAGAGCGGGGCCCGACTCGCCACCTTGCAACATGCCNTTGAGGGTGGTCATGTTAAGCCCTGCCTTTGGCTCCTTCTTGGCATCTCCGCCATGGCAGCGAAAACAATTTTCGGCCAGCACGGGACGCACCTTGGACTCGAAGAAAGTGACTTGCTCCGGCGTCGGCTTGGCCATCGTGACCTTGCGTTCCTCGGCCACACCCGTAACGAGACCAACGGCAAGGAATGCCATTCCCTTCAAAAGCAAAGTCGATACCCGTCGTTTTGTATGCATGTCCAGAAGGAGCAGAATAGAAAAACAAGGCTGTAAAACTCAAGGAAGAAGGCCCGCAATTTGAGAAAATGGCAAAGGGGTCCGGNNGGGGTTGGCGAAGTTTTGTCTTTTCATTTCGGCGCTTTCTCTTTGGCTTGTCGCTTCCCGCACCAAAAAGCAAACCACCCCGAACATGAGTGAACCACTGAATTTCAAGCAGGAACTTACCGCTGCCTTCGGGCAACCGATCTCCGAAAACCCCACCCAAGCCATGGTCGAGGCGGCCTACCGCCACCACGGACTGGACTGGCGCTACCTCACCATAGAGGTGGCTCCCGACGGCCTCGAGGATGCTGTCAACGGAGCCAAGGCGATGGGATTCCAANGATTCAACTGCACCATACCGCACAAAGTGAAGGTGATCGATTACCTCGACGGCCTCGGAGAATCGGCCTCTCTCATGGGAGCGGTCAACTGCGTGGTCAGGCGCGACGGCCAATGGATCGGTGAAAACACCGACGGCAAAGGATTCGTCGAGTCGCTTCGCGAACTGACCGATCCCACGGGCAAAAACGTCGTGATTTTCGGGGCCGGCGGCGCCGCCCGGGCAATCGGGGNGGAAGTGGCCCTCGCGGGCGCCTCCAAGATAACCATCGTCAACCGCACCGTGGAAAGAGGCGAGGAACTCACCCGCCTGCTCGATGAAAAACTTCCCGTGGAAGCCGACTTCGTGCCATGGGAAAGCGTATACGCTGCCCCCGACGGAACCGACGTATTGATCAACGCCACCTCCATCGGGCTCTTTCCGGACGTCGATGCCCGCCTCGATCTGGAGGTCGACAGTTTGCGCGAAGGCATGGTGGTTGCGGACGTCATACCCAACCCACCGCGGACCAACCTGGTCAAGGACGCCACCGCCAAGGGATGCAAGGTGATCGACGGCCTCGGCATGTTGGTCAACCAAGGAGTGATCGGCATACGTCACTGGACCGGGGTCGATCCAGATCCGGCCGTCATGCGGGCGGCCCTCGAGGAAATTTTCGGATAAACGACAACCCACCATTCAGCCCAAGCCATGAAGATTCCAACTATTATTCCCCTTTCCTTTCTCGCCCTGCCCCTTCTGTTCGCGGGATGTGGCCAAGGCAATCATGCCCACGTCGAGGCTGGCGCCGAAGCAGGGCAAGTCGCCGGCACCACCACCCTGCTCTCTTCCACCCTGAGTCCGGAACTGGACACCAAGGCGAAATGGTCGGTCAAGAAAACGATCCTCAGCGGAGGCAAGCAAGATGGCGTCGAGCTGATCACCATAGACAACGGCAATCTTGTCATTAACGTTATCCCGACCCGCGGCATGGGTGTGCTTGACGTCGTGAAAGGCGACCTGCGCCTCGGCTGGGACTCACCCGTGGAAGGCGTGGTGCATCCCAAATACGTCGACCTCGAGAGCCGTGGCGGTCTCGGCTGGCTGGAAGGCTTCAACGAGTGGATGGTTCGTTGCGGACTGGAGTTTGCAGGCCATCCCGGAGAGGANGACCTCGGCGGCGGCAACAAGATGAACCTTACCCTGCACGGCAAGATACAAAACATACCCGCCTCCGAGGTGGAGGTATCCATTGATCCGGAGCCGCCTCACCGCATTCGGGTGCGCGGCGTGGTGCACGAAAAGTTCTTCTATGGCCCGAAGCTGAAACTGGTGGCCGAAATATCCACNGTGCCCGGTTCCGACGANTTCCGCATCTCCGACACAGTGACCAACGAAGGCCCCAACCCGCAGGAATTCCAGCTGATCTACCACGGCAACTACGGGTCCTCCATACTCGAGGCCAATGCCACCGCCCACACCGCAGCCAAGAACGTCACACCGTTCAATGACCACGCTGCAAAGTCCCTTTCCTCTTGGCAAACCTACGCCGGCCCGACCAACGGGTTCGCGGAGGAAGTATACCTCTTCGAGTCACTGGGAGATGAAAACGGCAAGTCACTGGCCGTTCTCCAAAATGCGGCCGGCGACCTCGCCACCTCGGTCCACTGGAACGTCGCCGAACTCCCCTATCTTACCATCTGGAAAAACACCCCCGCCCGCGAGGACGGCTACGTCACCGGACTGGAGCCAGCCACCGGCTANCCCTACAACCGTATGGTGGAACGCAAGTTCGGCCGCGTNCCNAAGTTGGACCCAGGNCAAACAAGGAGTTTCACCTTGGACTTCGGCATCCACGAGGGAGCCGATGCGGTCAANGCCGTGGTCGACCGGGTCGCTGCCATTCAGGGCGAAGACAAGATGGAAATGATCGAGGAACCACCCGACACGACTACGGCTCCTGATTCTCAGCCCTAACGGGAAACATAACGCCCGATAGGAACACCATTCCGATTCTTCGCTTTCAGTTGGAGCAGCATTTTCTCACAAAGACCCAGAGGCACAGAGAAAACATTGGTTTTCGGAGAAAAGGCAATCCGGTCACCGCTTAATTCTCCNTGGCTTCGTGCCTCCGTGAGAAACAAACCCCAAAGGCTTGAATCTCAGTCGCCGAAGAGCTCGCCCATGCGCTCGAGNCCTATCTTGAGGACCTCCGCCGGGTCGAGGGTCCAAAGGTGTTCGTTGAAGAGCTCCAGGCTGACCGTGCCGTCGTAGCCCATTTCCTTTAGCAGGTCCACTTCCGCCACCAGGTTTATCTGGCCGTCGCCGATCATCACGCGGTCGGGATCGGTCTGGGTCAGCGCAGGTTTTTCCGGGTGGGCGTCGTCTATGTGGTAGTGGCTTATGCGGTCGACCGGAATGGCTCGCAAGTCATCCAGTGTGGATCCGCTGTTCCAGTTGTGAAAAGCATCCAGTATGAGGGTGGCGTCGCGGTCATCCGCTTCCTGCACGATCTCCCAGGCCCGGTTCAAGGTATGAACCGACTTGAAGAAACTAATGTACTCGAAAGTGGGGCGAATGCCTTCTTCCCGGCCAATCTCCAGCAACTCGACGTAGCGCTCCGGCAAATGTTCGGTCTCCGTCGACTCCAATGGCGGTGTGGCCACGATGAAAGGCGCCCCGAGACGGGCCCCGAGGGCAAAGCGTCGACGTGCCTCGTCGAGNACCAACTGNTGTTCCCANCCCTCGAAGTCGCCCCATTGGCGCATTGCGATNACGGACGGNACAATCAGTCCGTGGTCGGCGATGGCCTTCTCNACCTCGGACACCTCGCCCCCCCGGGCGACGTGCTCGAGGACGTCATTGAGCCAGAGCTCGATACCGNCGTACCCCGCTTCCCCCACCAGACGGATTTTCTCCATCAGGGGCTGCGGCTTGATCGTACTGGTGTTCAGGCAAAAGGTGAAGGCCATGGCAGTGAAAAATACAATTGGTCGTGCAAACGGAAAGCTAAAACAAAGAATTTCTCACGGAGACACGGAGGCACGGAGAATCATTTAGAGATATCCATTGATGGTTCGGGTGATGCCATTTTTCATCAAGGCTTCCCCAAAATTCAACAGATAACCAAGTTTCTTGTTGGTCAAGCGCAGATAGGTAAGCAGTTGTTTCTTGTGAGCAGGGTGTGCTTTTTCCACCGATTTCAGTTCCACTATGACTTTATTCTCGACGATCAAGTCAGCCCGAAATCCTTCTTCAAAAGTTTCACCCTCGAATTCAATCGGNACGACCACCTGACGGCGAACCTGTAGTCCCGCCTTTTCCAGTTGGCGCGCAAGGGCTACCTCATACACCGTTTCCAGCAAACCTGGCCCAAGCGTCTTGTGCAAATAAATCGCGCTGTCCACGATTGTGGAGCCAATCCCATTTTCATCCATCTCCGTGCCTTTGTGTCTCTGTGAGAGAAAGGGGAATATTGGATTAAAGAAAGATGGAAAGCTAAAACGGGCCGCGGCGCGGAGGATCCGGATCCATAGAGAGTACGGAGGCATCGAAGCAGGCCTTCATCAGGCGCAGTTTGCGTGATTCCTCGCCGGGAACGTCCCAGAGATTGTGGAACTCGTCGGGATCCGCCGAGAGGTCGTAGAGTTCGCCTTGGTCGGTGCCGTGGTAGACGACGATCTTCTCCGTCTCCGTGCGCAGCATGGTGCCGTAGGCCTCCTTGTGGGTCCAGGAATTGTAATATTCCGAGTAGACGCGCTCACGTATGCGCGCGGAATCGCTTTCGCCGCGTAGCACGGGCAGGAGCGACTGGCCCTGCATGCGGGAGGGAATCTCCATCCCGGCGGCTTCCAGCATGGTGGGCGCGAGGTCAAGCAGTTCGACCAAACCACCGGCCCGGAGATCGGAACGCACTCCGCCCTTTGGCCAACGCACGACGAGGGGCACGCGGGTGGCGCAATCGTAGAAATGGGGTCCTTTGAAATAGATGCCGTGGTCGCCTAGCATTTCCCCGTGGTCCGACATGAAGACAACGAACGTATTGTCGGCTTGGCCGGTTTCCTCGAGGGCAGCGAGAATGCGTCCGAACTGATCGTCGATCAATTCCACCATGGCGAGGTTGGCCGCNTATACTTGGCGTCGATCGTCGTCGGACATGGCCGCGGTGTGGAATTCGCCCGGGCTGTCGTGGGCCCATTCACGGTCCTTTTTTTGGAAAGTGGTTTGGTTGGCCTCCTCGTCCGGATGAGTTTTGGGCAGGGGCATCTCGGCGGCATCGTAGCGCTCCAAGTATTCGGGAGGCGGGTCGAAGGGATGGTGGGGGTCGAAGCAATTGAAACTGAAAAACCACGGACTCCCTTGGTTGGCCCGAATGAAATCAATNGTCTTCTCGGCGCACCAGGTGGTCTGGTGATGATCGGCTGGCGGACCGGCGTGAACGTAAGGGGTTATTTTGCCCTCGTAGACTTCGTCCCAACTCGTTCCCTTCGCTTCCAGCCACTGGGTGTACCCGTTTTCCGGCCAATCGGGCTGCGGGTGGTGCGACCAATGAAAGTCATGGTAGCCGTCGTCGGTGCGATCCTCCACCTTGCCGTCCGAACAGGAAGCCAAGTGCAATTTGCCGGCGAGGCCACAACGGTATCCGGCGTCGGCAAAGAGTTTGCTGACCAAGATTTCGTCGGGCGGAATGGATTGGCCGTTCTGCCGGCATCGGGTGGCCCGCGGATAACGGCCTGTGAGGAAAGAAGCCCGGCTCGGGGCGCATACGGGGCTTTGGCAAAAGGCGTTGTCGAAGGACACGCCCTCTCCGATGAAGCGATCGATGTGCGGGGTGCGGGCAAGCGGGTTGCCCAAGGCATTTATCGTATCATACCGCTGCTGGTCGGTGCAGACCCACAATATGTTTGGCGGTGTATTCATCTTCGGGGAAAAGGCTGGTGGAGACGATCGGGATCGAACCGACGACCTCCACAATGCCATTGTGGCGCTCTTCCAACTGAGCTACGTCCCCAGCCAAAAATTGAAGATGAAAGAGTAGCCTGCCCCCGCTCCAAGTCGAGTTGATTTTTCGCACAATCATGGTTCGCCCATTCGGAACAAGGAATCATGCGCACTATACAACTGAATTTCTCACGGAGACACGGAGGCGCGGAGAAGATGGCAAAGACTGGATTGTCTTTTTTCCGAAAACTTATGCTTCCGGTGGCCTTCGGCCTAGTCGGCTACGTATTCCACTGAATGTTCCCTCCGTGTCTCCGTGACTCTGTGAGAGATATTATCCGCACTTCCCTACGGCGCACTTCTCTAGGTCCGAAAACTAATGTTTCCGGCTACGTTCCGATTTCCGATTTATCATTTCCGATTTGTTTCTCTCCGTGACTCTGTGAGAGATGTTACTCGAAGGTTCCGCCTTCAGGGAGCCGCGTTCAACCAAAGCTCCACTCCGTAATGGTAGAAAACTGCCTTGCCNGATGCATCCTTGGAGAGGAAATAGAGCCAGGACTGCTGTCCGTGGGAGTGAACGTGGGGGAATGCGTCGGCGGAGGNCCACAGCCAGCCCCAGTCATGGGTCCAGAACCATATGCTGTCCTCGCTGGTTCCGCGAACGTGGGTCCAGCCAAAGTTTTCGTGGAAGATCCAGTTGTTCTCGAAGGGACGGAAGCTACCGAACCAGGAAAGGTGGAACCAACCGTTGCCAAGCGGCACGGCATTGGCCCAAGGGTCGTTCGAGGGGGCGCGTTTCGTGGTGAAGCGCTTCTTCGCTCCGTAGGCAATGCCCTCGGAATTCTCGGCATAGGCCCGGTAATAATAGCGCGTTCCGGGCTCGAGATCCTTCACCCGAAGCTCGGCGCTGCCATTTTGGTCGGACTGCGAAACGCGGCGGGTGGAGGGATCGCCCTCGGGGAACCACCAGTCGCGGCTCACCAATACGCCGGTGTCGGTCACCGTCGAGAATCCGTCAGCCAATAACTCGAGACCGAGCGACACCTGGTCGTGGCTGACCTCGCCCGCGGGCAAGGTACGGACAATGGGAATGAACACGTTGCCGACCGACACCCCGAAGGATTGCTCGAGGTGTCCCCCGCGGCCGTCGTCCACGGCCACGCGGATGGACAAATGAGACTTTTCCTCGTGNTCGAGNACATCAGCCGTCCGCAAGGTGCCGTTGCCATCGATCAGGAAAAGGCCGTTGTCTTGCGAGCCGTTGCCGTCGACCAAGTGGAAAGTCATGGTGTCGTTGAAATCGGAGTCAAGGGCGAGGAAGTGTCCCACCACGGTTCCCGTCGGCAGACCCTCGTCAACTTCCGCATGCTCGAGCATGAGGTGCTCGGGGGCACGGTTGGGCAAGGAGTCCGAGTTGGCCGGATGAGTGCCGGCAGCCAATTCCTGGCCATCGGTAAAGCCGTCGCCGTCGCTGTCCTCGTCCGGATTGTCGAGTATATGCACGGTGAGTTGCTGGCTGACCATGGCGTAGCCGTCGGCGGCCATTACGGTCACTTGGTAGACTCCGTCCTGATCGGCGTCGGCGGGGGACTCGTGATCGGGCGGATGATTGAAGCTGAGTTCCCCTGTCACTGCATTGAGATGGAACTTGTCCGCGTCGGGGCCGTCCAGCGAATAGAGTATGGTGGCGTTGGCGTCGGGATCGTGGGCGTGGGCGAAGTAAGTTTGGCTGGCGTTGCCTTCCATGGTGGCGAAGGTGGCGTTGGCTTCCCCGAAGGACGGCGCCTGGTTCTCGAATACGTCGGTGACGTGAATGTGGAAGCTATGGACAATGCTCGCGTTGCGCTCGTCTGTCGCCGCTACCCGCACGCTCAAGCTAGCGGGGCCGACGAACGCCTCGTGATTAAAGACCGTGGCTGTGCGCAAAGTACCGTTGGCGTCGAGTTGGAAGAGTTCGTTGTCCTGCGAACCGTTGCCATCAGTGAAGTGGAAGCTCACGCTGTCATTGAAATCGGCGTCGAGGGCGTGGAAGCTTCCCACGAAGGTGCCAACAGGCTCGTTTTCAGGCACCAAGTCGCCGGTCAGGAAGAGATCGCTTGGAGGCGTGTTGAGTGGTGGCGGCGGGGCAACGAGTTTGCTGAAGCTGAATGGCCAACTTCCCTCGAGGTCGAGGTACAAGTCACCCGCAATCTGCTGGAAACTGGCATCACCGGAAAAGTCACCCGTTACGTAGTCATTAAAATCGCCAATCCCAACATCCGAGGCGGTGAAGTGGAAGAAGTATTTGTCGTCCGGACCGGTCGCATGATCGATACTGACCTCAATCGTATTCAGCCCAGTCTTGGCAAACCCATAGGAGTACGATTCGACAAAGGATTCGTTGTTGTCGTGGAAGGTCGACTGGAGCGTGGAGGCAGTGGTGAATTCAAGTTCCTCGCTTACTCCGGGATCGGCGCTGTCTAAAACCAAGGTCCAACCAACGAGACTTGCAGGCGCGAATTCCACCGGGACACTGGCATTGGAATCGGGGTCCGTGCCGGCTGCAATTTCCTGGGCGTAGGTAAAGCCGTCGTTGTCGAAGTCGGAATTCGGATCAGGCGCAGGCGGCGCTTCGTAGACGTCGGCCACTTGGATCATCACGACTATGGTGGCGCTGGCTGCGCCGTCGGAGGCGGTCACGGTGAGCGAGTAGTCGTTGTTGCCCGCGGCGGAGGCATTGGCCTCGTAGTCGGGAGCGTGGACGAAGCGGAGTGCCCCGCTGGTTGCGTTGAGGTCGAACTTGGATGCGTCGGGACCCGTCTTGACATAAGTCAAGTGGTCGCCGTCGGAGTCGTTCGCCATCACGGAGAACACGGCCGAGGCATTGTTTTCCGGGGTCACAAAAGTGAGAACGTCCCCGTCGAAGTAGGGAGCAGCGTTGGGCGGCGGCAGGGGCGCCTCGTAGACGTCGGTCACGTGTACCGTCATGGCAAGGGTGGCGCTGGCTTCGCCGTCGGAAGCGGTGATGGTCACTTGGTAGGCGTTGTTGCCCGCGGCGGAGGCATTGGCCTCGTAGTCAGGCGGCGTGATGAATCGCAAGATCCGGGTGCTGGCGTTGAAGTCGAACTTGGCCCCGTCGGATCCGCTCTTCGAATAGGTCAAGGGGTCGCCGTCTGGATCGCTCGCGTTTACGAGGAAGGTGGCGGTGGCGTTGTTCTCTGCGACGGCAAAGGTGGCGCCTCCGGAAAAAGCGGGTGGTTGATTGGGCGCGGGAGGCGGCGCCTCGTAGACGTCGGTCACTTGGACGGTCACGGCTATGGTGGCGTTGGCGTCGCCGGCGGATGCCATTAAGGTGAGCGAGTAGCTATTGTCGCCCACTGCCGAGGCGTTGGCCTCGTAGTCTGGCGCGCTGAGGAAGCGGAATACTCCCGAGGTCGCGTTGAGGTCGAACTTGCCCGCATCCAGTCCGCTTTTCGAATAAGTCAGCGAGCTGCTGCCTGCATAACTGGCCGCCACCTGAAAGAGGGCCGAGGCATTGTTCTCGGCCATGCTGAAGCTGGCCGTCGGCGCAGCGAAGGCGGGAACAGGAACAAACGCCGACCAGTCGTAATCCCAATTTTCATTGGTCGAAAAGGATGCGTGAATGAGGCCTTTGTTGGCGTCGGACAACGCATTGGCAAAAGTGAACATTTGGGTCATGTTCGCATCGGCGGATACGTTCCAGTTG
>PAZC01000015.1 GCA_002716045.1 Opitutia bacterium | reverse complement strand
GCAGCTCTTATAATGCAGATTTTGACAATGGAACGATTGCCTATGATGTAGAGAGTGACCGGATCATAGTATGGAATTCTGAAACGGGTAATAACCAGATTTATTTTGGATTTTGGTCTTATGATTACAACACAGATACTTGGGAGCATTTAGGATGGCCTGATGATATAAATAACTATTATGATGCAGAATTTAACAATGGAACGATTGCCTATGATGCAGAGAGTGACCGGATCATAGTATGGAATTCTGAAACCGGCAGCAACCGGATTTATTTTGGATTTTGGTCTTATGATTACAATACAGATACTTGGGAGTATATAGGATGGCCTGATGACGTAGGCAGCTATTATGATGCAGAATTTAACAATGGAACGATTGCCTATAATACACATAGCGATAGGATCGTAGCATGGAATAATGAAACGGGTAGTAACCGGATTTATTTTGGATTTTGGTCTTATGATTACAATACAGATACTTGGGAGTATATAGGATGGCCTGATGAAGATATATCTTACTACAATTATGCCAACTTTAATAATGGAACGATGGCCTTTGGAGGTTATTTCTACATTGGTCCTGATTGGTATGTATCCCATAGCGGTAATGATTCTTATGGTGTAAATAGAGGTTCGGTAGATGATCCATTTCTAACTATCCAAAATGCTATTGTTAAAGCCCACCCAGGTGATACAATCTGGATAGAGGATGGCGAGTGGACGGAAAATCTGAATCTTAATGGCAAGCATCTTACGATCCGCTCTATCAACTCTGGTCAAGTGATTCTTGATGGAGTAGGACTGAATGATGCTTTGCTTACGATAAGCACATCCCAGGACACAGTTAAGCTTATTGACCTGGTTTTACAGAACGCCAATGTCCCATCAGACTCATCCAAAGGTGGTGCCCTGGACGTTCGTAATTCCATCCTGGTGTTGGACAATGTTACTCTGCAGTCAAACCACAGCGGCAGCAGTGGTGGCGGGCTATACGCATCTAACTCTTATGTAGAGTTCCAGTCCTGCCTGGTTGATACCAATACAACTACTACTTATGGCGGTGGAGTCTATGCTGATAACAGCTCTACCATAAAGCTGGTAAGTACAACCCTAAAGCAGAGCGATGCTGCCCAGGGCGGCGGTATCTATGCCACCGGCAGTTCCAGTGTTACCTTATCCACTTCATCAGTCGTGACAGATAACCATTCTACTACAAGTGGCGGGGGACTGTCCATTCATGATAATTCAAGTTTAGCTGTTAACAGCACTACTCTTTCAGATAACACCTCCGGCTCCGGATCTGCCATTTATTTAAGCAGTAACGCCACCAGTACGTTTGTTGGAGCTACCATAACCGGCAACACATCTACTTCTGGTAGCGGTGCTATTGCACTGAGTGATACATCGTCTGTTACCATTGACAGCAGTCTGGTCACATCCAACACGGGTGTTAGCGGTGGGGGTCTTAGTTTACTCACCGGTTCTACTGGTACGATCACAGCCAGCCAGTTTACGAGCAATACTGCAACATCGAAGGCTGGTGCTTTGATGGTCTCCGGTGCTTCCACTATTGATATTGATAATAATATTTTCTATGGTAACACCGTACCAAGTACATCTTCAGGAGGTGCTATCGCTGTGGAGTCCAGTGGTGTGGTAACCTTAGCGAACAGCAAGATCGATTCTAACTCTGCCGGGTACGGCAGTGCTTTTACGGTCAACAACGCCAGCATATCTTTTGACAGTTCTAAAGTGATGCGTAATGCATCACAAAACTCTACCGCAGTTGTTGATTCTGGTGGAACTACTACTGTTACTGCAACCATCTTTTATGACAATGATCAGGATGTGGATGTCAATGACACATCCAGTGTAACGCTTGACCGGGTTATTATTTATGAGAGTAAAAATGATTCCGGGGAAACATTCACGTTAACCAATGGTTCTTCTATCACGGTTACCAGTTCCATGGTGCAGGGCACCCAGGGAGGCATTACAACAGATGGAACCAGTAGTCTTAGCTGGGAAGCAGACCATTTACCCTGGTATGGGGGTAACCTGCCAGATGTGGATCCTCTTTTCTGTGATAGTCCAAGTAACTTAAATATTTGCGATGATTCACAATGCATTATTTTCAATCCCAATGAGCCAGGAGATATTGATGGATTTCCCATTGGGGGTATTATTGTTGGTTGTGCCATATGCGCTCAGCATGAGCCTGGAAGTCTGGCGATCACCGATCAACTGGATGACCAAGGGGGTTATATCGAAGCACGTTTCACTGCTTCATATTATGATACGGAAGTACCAGAACTTGGACGGGAAGTAGAAATTTACCAGTTATGGAGAAAAATATCATCAACTGGCGAATGGATTGGCATTGCTTCAATAGGTGCGATTGGCGCAGAAAGCTACGCTATGTTGGGATCCACTCCTCAGGATAGCACATCCCAGGATTCGGCGGTATTTACGTTCAAGGTAACGGCTCACATGGATGAGGGCACATTTGTTTCAAGTCATGCTTCTGGTTATTCAGTGGATAATATTGCACCTTATCCTCCAAGCAATTTTAATACAACAAATAGTTCTGGATCCTTAATAGTAAGTTGGGATACATCACAAGATACAGATTTTCATTACTGGGAAGTATTTAAAAATGGCCAGTTATTTTCGCAAACTGCTGAAAATAATTTTGAAGATTCATATGAAAATTTTGGGGGTCTGATTACTTATACTATTCGTGGAGTAGATATTCATGAAAATATTGGTGAATTTTCAGAACCTTATGAAGTTGTAATGGGGCAGCCTGGGGATTTAACCTGGGATGGTTCCATTGATGTTCTTGATGTGTTGCTAATTGCAGATGTTATTCTCAACGCAGGCAATGGTTTTTCTGAAGCTCAATTATGGGCGGCAGAAGTAAATAATGATAATTTAATTGATATTATTGATCTTCTTCATGTTGTTGATATGATTATGGGAGGTAGTTCTTTAAGAGAAAACCAAACAACGGGTCCGGTTGTGGTAACACAACAGGGTAATATCGCTTATTTGTCAACTAACGATAAGGTTTCAGGATTACAATTTATCATGAATCAACCTATAGTTGGGAAAGTAATAAACTTGACGGAACTAACTCTCATGTATAAAAATGAAAACGCATTACTTTTTTCAGAAACAAAGGATGGAATAACAGGCGATCGTATTCCTATTCTCCAATTACCTAATGATATTAAAATTGAGGAAGTTATTTCTGGTAACCCTAATGGTGAAAGACAATCTGTTACTCTGGTTCAGGTTCCAGAAATTTTTGCAGTACATCAAAACTATCCTAATCCTTTTAATCCTACTACAACACTTCAAATTGACTTAGCAGAAAAAACTAAACTATCTGTGTTGGTATATGATTTAAATGGAAAATTGATTTATGAACTGCTAAATACAACTTTGGAAGCAGGGTATCATAAACTGAATTGGGATGGAAGAAACATGATTGGTACTGAAGTGTCTTCTGGTTTGTATTTTATTAGAGTAATCACTCCTGATCAAGTCAAGTCAATTAAGGCAATCCTTCTTCGTTAAAAGTTGTTTGAATTAAATTAATTAGGTTTTATTCTCTTGAAAATTAAACCACATATTTTATCAGTCATTTTTTCTATCCCTCTATTATTACAGTCGCAAAATAGCCTAATTATTAATGATGAAACTTTTGTCGGTGGTGACACCATATGGGTGCGAATTGATATGTCTAATGCTGATCAAATCTCGGGATTGCAGTTTGATTTGGATTTCCCTTCGCAGCTCACTTTTATTGATTCAGCTATTACTAGTAATAGATTTGTTGATCACGATTTAGAAGTAGGGTTTGTAAATAATTATTTACGAGTATTATCCTATAGTACAAACCTAACTCCATTTTCGGGAGATTCTGGTACCGTTCTTACACTTGGTTTTATAACTGATCCTGTTGATGGAGTGTTCCCTTTAGAGTTTATTAACCCAATTCTGGGAGATTCACTTTATCAAAATGTCTTGACTAATTATCAAAGTGGGACAATAACTCTAGATTCACCAGCACCATTATTATTACCATTTACAACTTTACAAATAATTGAAGATGAAAATTATGTAATATATCGAGATTCTTTATTATCCCATGTGTCAGATGAAGATAGTCCATTAAATGAAATTTCATTTTCCCTTACTGCTGACACATTAGAAATATGGCCCATAATACAGAATTTCTTGGTAGTTCCTCCAAACGAGTACTCAGGTGTTGATACTATTATTGTAGTAGCAAATGATGGTTTGTACTATGATCAAATTGAATGGCCGGTTCAAGTTATAAATATTAATGATCCTCCAATATTAGATAGTATTCCTCACATAATATTTCCAGAAGACAGTAGTGCAATTATTTTATTAGATAATTATGTATCTGATGTAGATGATAATATTTCTGATTTATCATGGTCAGCATCAACTAACACAGAAGAAATTACGATTGTAATTGATAGCTTAGCGCACACCATGACAATAAGTCCTGATTCAAATTATTTTGGGGAAAATATTTTAGTTTCTATTTCTGTTCAAGATACTAGCTTATCTGCGGATACCATTAATATAGGTGTAACAGTTACTGCAGTGAATGATCCTCCAATATTTAGCAGTAGCCCTGCGTCAATTACATTTGTTGAAGATTCTTTGTATACAATTCAGCTATCAGAGTGGTATAGTATTATCTCTGATATAGATAATGCTGACAGCTCTTTAATTTGGACATTTTCTGATGTTGATAGTCTTAATATAACTCAGATAAATGATTTAGTATTTATTACACCTAATTTGAATTGGTATGGCGCAGATACAATAAATATTATTGCTTCAGATGGCTTTTTATCCGATACAATAAATTGGTTAATAAATGTATCTCCAATTAATGATCCTCCAGAGAATTTCTCTTTGATTTCACCGCAGAATAATTTGTTAATCAATACTAATGAGTTTGATTTTTCATGGAATATGTCAAATGATGTTGATGATACAATATTGCATACATCTTTACATTTAATTATTTCAGGGGTTGAATCTATTTACTATCCTACTGAACCATTATTATCAGTTAATGTATTTATATTTGAATTTCCATATGGAGAAGAAATTCAATGGTGGGTAGAGGTAAGTGATGGAGAATCTATCACATCATCATCAACATGGACATTTATAGTTTCTGAAGAATTGTATCATGATGGACCATCATGGTTTGTTTCTTTATTAGGAAATGATTCAACAGGAAATGGATCTAATTTATATCCATTTGGTTCAATTCAGCACACCATAGATCAATCGATTGATAATGATACAATAAATATTAAAGTTGGAACATATGTAGAGCATATTACAATTTCTCATTCTTTAGTGATAAAAGGGTTAAAACAATATTATGAAAAACCCATATTAGATGGATCTGAATCTAGCAGAATTATTTCTGTATTAGATAATAATATCTCAATTCAAATCGAAGATCTTATCTTTCAAAACGGTTATAGTTCTTCTAGTGGGGGGGCTATATATGCAAATAATTCTCGAATCAGTATTAATAAATGTGAATTTTTATATAATTCTGCAGTTGATCAAGGTGGTGCAATTATATCGGGACATGATAGTACTGTAATTAATCTATCATATTTTGAAAATAATAGTTCATCAAATGGCGGAGCAATATGGATAAATAGCGGTATAGTAGATAGTTCTCAATTTCATAATAACTCTTCTTCTGGCAATGGTGGTGCAATTACATTAATCAATAATGGTACAATATCACGTTCACTTTTTACTGGAAATACCGGTTATAAAGGTGGCGCTATTTACACCTCTGTTCAATCTGCATCTATAGTTAATAATACTGTTTATAATAATACTGCAGTCTATGGAGGTGGAATAGGTACTTATCAATCTACAGCAAATATAACAAATACAATTATATGGAATAACTTATCATCTCAATTTGGAGATCAGATATACAATAGTGGTTCGTTAAGTCCATTATATACTTATTGTAATATAGAAGGAGGAATTAATGGCACAGGTAATATTAATGAAAATCCACTCTTTACAAATCCAGAATTAGGTGATTTTTATCTATTAGAAGGCTCACCTTGTATAGATACTGGTAACCCTGATTTAGATGATGATGGTATTAACTGGGAATCAGATATTGATGATCAAGATAGTGATTTTACAAGGATGGATATAGGTGCATATTATTATTTAGGACCTGATACTATTAGCCCAATTGTATCAGTTATTCTTCCAAATGGTGGTGAGGTCTATGGTGGAGGTAATATTGAATTAATTGAATGGAATGCATCCGATGATAGACAATTGACTTGGGCAAAAGTTTATTTATCAATGAATAATGGAATTACATTTACTCAAATTGATAGTGTACCAGCAAATGGAGGTGGTACAACATGGAATGTATCAGATACTGCACGTACTAATCTAGCATTAATAAAGGTAATAGTTTCTGATTATGGAGAAAATATAACAGAAGATATATCAGATAATTCTTTCAATATAAGCGATGTGATAAATCCTGAAGTAGAATTGCAAACATCTTTATTTGGTTTAGAATTACTAGAATATGACACATTAACAGTTATATGGAATGCTTCAGATAATACTATATTGGATTCTATAAATATATATTATTCTAATAATACTGATTCTTCATTTATTATAGTTGGTTCTATTGGAGCAGAAGATACTACCTTTGCTTTCCAGATTCCCTTTGGAGTAACGGAATATGCGCAAGTAAAAGTAGAGGCAAAAGATATATACAGTAATATTGGTCATGATTTAAGTGATTATTTTACTGTTACAGATAATACGCCTCCTACAGTGGAGATTGATAGTACTTGGGATGTAAAGATAGGTGAAACTGTTAATCTTCAATGGAATGCCAGTGATAATACAACCTTGGAAAAACATAAATTGTATTATGCTTTAAGTGCTAACCATGAATTTATATTAATTGATTCTGTTGATGGTAGCGGATCAAACTACAATTGGTTTATTCCCAATGTGGTAGCCGATAGTGCTAGGGTTAAAATTGAGACGTATGATGTTGTAAATCTTTCGGCAAAAGATACTTCAAGTTATTTTGCAATTATTGATACAATAGTACCTGTAATTGATATTGTGCTTCCAAATCAAGGAGATTCCATTCCGGAGAATATGCAACTAACAACATCCTGGACTGCTTCGGATAATATCGAATTGGATTCTATTGGAATATATTACTCGAATAGTAATGATGGAGTATTTAGTCTAATGGGTAGTGTTGCTGCAGTGGATACATCGTATTCTTTCCCAATACCATTTGGAGTAACGGAATATGCTCAAGTAAAAGTGGAAGCAAAAGATATCTACGATAACGTTGGTCAGGATATAAGTAATTATTTTACTATTACAGATAATACACCTCCAACTATAAGCGTAACCCAGCCAGGTAATGTACATATAGGAGAAGATATGTTTATACGTTGGACTGCAAGTGATAATACTATTTTACATTCTCACCTTATTTCATTTGCTGCCCATGTGCAAGATCCCTTTACATTAATTGATTCAGTTTCAGGGGAAGTGGATTCATTGCTGTGGACCGTTCCAAACGTAATGACTGAAGAGGCGCGATTTCAAGTGCAGACATATGATGTAGTAGGTTTATCCAATATAGATACATCAGCTGTTTTTAGTATATTAGATGGAATTGCTCCTAATATTAATCTTACGCAGCCTACGTCAACATTATCTATTCCAGAATATCACGAGGTTACCGTTGAATGGGAAGCAACTGATAATATTGGTCTAGACTCTGTTCATGTATTTTATTCATCCAATGGAATAACATTTTCTCCTGTGGGCTCTATTATGGGTGATTCAACAAGTTTTCGTTTTAATATTCCAATGGGAATAACCGATAGCGCTTCTGTACAAGTCGTTGTTACTGATGTTTCTGGAAATAGCGATGAAAGCGTAAGTGATTTATTTACTGTTACAGATTATACACCACCATCAGTTAGTATTTTATCCCCTCAGGATGGAGAAAACTATGATATTGATGGTGTCATACCCATAACATGGAATGCAACAGACAATGCCGCTGTAACTGCAGTTGATATACATTATTCTGCAAGTACTGGTAGTAACTGGACTATGATTGATAGCAATAGTGCAAATACTGGCTCGTATGAATGGACGGTCCCCAATATTCCAACAACATCAGCTAGCATAAGAATTGTTGTGAGGGATGGAATTGGATTATCTGATACAGCATATGTAAACAACTTGAATATCCTGATTGTATATCCAAAAGTATCCTCTATTAGCCCATCCCCAGGTCTTATTTCTTGGAAAGATAAAGAAATTTCAATTTCCTTTACCCAATTTATGAATTCAGAAGGTTTTACCGATGAAGGTATATCCATTAATGGTATATATTCAGATAATATAGAAGTAGAATACTCCTATATAGATTCAATAAAGACGCTCACAGTATCGTTATCCAATGGATTTGCCAGTATGGATACGGTTACAATCACTTTAGATGGAAATATCATTAATAATTATTATGGTTATCTTCTTGATGGTGACGAAAATGGTGAGGGAGGAGATAGTTACACCTTTACCTATAATATAACCATGCTAGCAGATTATGACACGAGCGGGACGATTGATGCGGTTGATCTGTCACAATTTGTACAGGGATGGGAAACAAATGACTTTCAATATGAGCTAGGTCCTGTTACAGGAACGGCACCTCATTTATTATCCATTCCAGATCAATCCTATGACATTGAGGATGTCATGGCATTTATTGTGATGGGAAATTGGTACCTGATTCATGGTGGCGGACAGTTACGAGTATTACCACAGCTTGGAGAAAAGATTCATATTGAGTCCACACATGACTCCATTTATATACACATACCGAACGGATCAGTTGCCTATGATTTTCAGATTCAATATGATCAGTCTACTACCATCATTTCTGAGCCGGAAAAAGGATCAAATATAAGCTTGAGTAGATATGGTGTAAATAATGATATATATGAACTTACGGAGTCTATAGGCGGACGAGAGAAGCTAGTTATACCCATAACAGTTATAGGAAAAGAAGCAGACGTTAATCTAAGCTTTCGAGCTTTAAATATACATGGAGATGTTGTAGGGCAATTTTCAAAATCTATGGTTATTGAGGGTATTCCAACATCCTTTGCTTTACATAATAATTATCCAAATCCATTTAATCCAGTTACCAATATCGAATACGATCTTCCAATGGAAGCAGATGTTTTTCTTGTGATTTATGATATATTAGGTAGAAAAGTGAGAACTTTGGTTAATGATTATCAACAGCCAGGTTATAAATCAATCAAATGGAACGGAACCAACGATCAAGGAAGATTGGTTGGAGCTGGCATGTATTTCTATCATTTGCATTCAGGGAAATTTTCAAAAGTTCGTAAAATGATATTATTAAAATAAGTAAAAGGATAAAGCATTATGATTAATGAAAAGCTAAATCAAATTTGCCCTATGCAGAAACTCGTAAATACCTTCAAAAGGTAACGGATAGAATAGTTTTACAGTAGATGTGCGTAGGTTAGGATTAGAGCAATAATATTATTATCAACTTTCATTTTTTCTTTATAGACATTTAAACTTCAGATTACGTAAAATTAGTAGTATTTAATTATAGCTATCTATGGGAGGGTGCTATCAAATTTAAATATTTAGTTGTATATGAAAATATCGCAAATACTCGATAAAATTGATGACAATCAGTTATACGTGCCTGCTTTTCAAAGGCAATACGTATGGAAACGTGATCACGTTAAAGCATTATTCAATAGTTTAATAAAAGAATATCCTACAGGAACAATCCTTACTTGGGATACAAATAGCCCACCTGAGTTAAAAGGGAAAAAACAATATGATAAACGTCAGGGAGCTGTAAAGTTAATTTTAGATGGTCAACAAAGAATTACATCACTTTATATGATAATTCGTGGTGAAATACCTCCTTATTATACCGAAAAAGAGATCATTCAGGATACTCGTAATCTCTATGTGAATATAGAGACACTTGAGTTGCAGTATTATAAAAAGTATCAAATGGTAAATAACCCATTATGGGTAAATCTAACTGATGTTTTTCAGAAAAAAGTTAGAGCTCATCATCTATTGACCGAACTAAAATCAAAAAACCCAGATACAGAAACAATTGATGATGAACGCATTGAAGTTATTCATGATAATTTTATAAAAATTGAAAATATTAAGGATAGAGATTTTCTTGAACAGTCCATTCCTATAAAAGCATCCATTAGAGAAGCTATTGACATATTCTATATAGTAAATGCAAGTGGAGTTAATTTAACTGAAGCTGAACTTGCGTTAGCACAAATATCAGGATATTGGCCAGATGCTAGAAAATTGATATTAAAGAAACTTTTTGACTTATCTGATAAGGGCTTTGTTTTTAATTTGGATTTCTTCGTTTATGCCCTGCTTGGTGTTATTCACAATATTGGTTCCGATATGCGCAAATTGCATTCAAAAGATAATATTGAAGTTATTAAAGCTGCCTGGAAAAAGTTGGACACTCAAATTTTAGACTATGTAATGAATATTATGCAATCCAGAGCATATGTTGATCATACAAAAGAAATCAATTCAGTTTATGCTTTAATTCCAATAATTGTATATGCCTATAATAAAAATGGTAAAATGAGTGAAGAAAAAATTAAAAAAGCGGTGAAATGGTTTTATTACTCACAAATTAGAAATAGATACATTAGCACCATGCCTCAAAAGTTAGATAAGGATATTGGTATAGTTGTTGAATCAGAAAATCCATTTGATGAATTATTAGGAATTATCAAATCAGAACGTTCCCTAGAAATTCAATCGGATGAATTTGTTGGAATTGGCATTAATCACCCATTGTATTCGCTTATGAGATGGTATTTTAAAAGTAGAAATGCAGTTTGTTTAACAACAGGGATTTCTTTAAGAAAAAATATGGGAAAAAAATATACACTTGAATGGGATCATATTTTCCCTTATTCCTTATTAAAAGAAAATGGGTACAATATGGCTAATCGACATAAATATCAATTAGCACAGGAAATCACCAATAGGGCAATATTAACTCAAATTGCAAATAGAACTAAATCAGATATGGAGCCAGATGAATATTTAAAAAAGGTTGATAAAAAAGCATTGGAGCTTCAATCGATACCATATAACCCAGAATATTGGAAAATGGAGAATTTTGAACTCTTTTTAGATGAACGGCGAAAATTACTATCAGAAAATCTGAATGAATTTCTTGATGGTATTACGGAAATGGAATCTCCCCAATTAAATATTTCAATAGATGAATTAATCATGGAAGGTGAAAGTAAACATTTAGAGTTTAAGTCATCATTGCGTTGGGATTATAGGGAACAAAGAGTAAATAAAAGCTTAGAAGAGGTAGTGTTAAAAACTATTGCAGCATTTAATAACACTGATGGTGGAATATTAGTCATTGGTGTGGATGATGATGGAGAATTTCTTGGTTTGCAAAATGATTATGATTCATTAAATGGAGATAAAGATAAGTTTCAATTACATTTATTTAACCTTTTAGATGCTGAATATGGGACAGGATACTCTACATCATCTATAACGGTTACCTTTCATCAAAAAGATAATAATGAAGTATGTAAGATAGAAATTTCAAATGGAGATAACCCATTATATACTAATGTTACTGATAAACATGGTCAAAAATCTCAAAAATTCTTTGTTCGACCTGGAAATGCTTCTAAAGAACTAGCATCACATAGCGAAGTAACGGAATATATTAACAACCGTTTCTCCAAATAGATTATTATAATATTTCTATGATGGTAAAAGTTTGTTCCATCTGTAAAAATAAAAAAGGAGCGATTACTAAAGAATACTGTCTCTCTAATCCATTAAGTCCAGAATATAAAGATGAACCAGCGTGGGAGCATGATGGAGGCTGGGAGATTTCCCAAATGGTTAAGTGTAGAGATTTTTGTAAAAAGAATCTTATTCAAAATGATAATGATAAATACTATTAATAATGGATTATGAANCAAGCATCGCTAAGAGAATGTCCTAAGTGCTCTTCTGAGGAAAATGTTATTCCAATTAAGTATGGTATGCCTGGTCCAGAAATGCAGCAAGATTTTTATGAGGGTAAAATCAAACTAGGAGGTTGCGGTNTCGTAGAAAATGCTCCTAAATGGTATTGNAATAAATGTGAGNATGAATTCTAATGGATAAACTTTCCACTAAACATTGTCCAGATTGCAAATCAACTAATATTGTAGATGCGGGTATGAGTCCCTATGATGAAAAAATGTATCGATGCAAAGAATGTAAAAGAAGGTGGGATAAGGGTACCAAATATTGTAATTCTTGTGGCGATGTAGTAATGTATTGTAAATGTTATGAAGGTATAGAGGATATGTTTTAAAGATGTTTGAACAAACGTTTAAAAATATTGATGATATTTTATACAAGGATGCTGGTTCCGATAGTGAATTAGATTATATCGAGCAAACGTCCTGGGTTCTGTTTCTTCGTTATCTAGATGAATTAGAATTAGAGAAGAAAGACAAGGCGGAGCTTAAGGGGCAATCATACACATTTATTCTTGATGAAGAATACCGTTGGGAAAACTGGGCAATGCCTAAGACAGCGGAAGGAAAAGTGGACTATAACAAAGCCATGACAGGGAATGATTTGGTGGACTTTGTTGACCATAAGCTGTTTCCATATCTATCCAAGTTCAAAGAGAAGGCAGATAATCCAAAAACTATTGAGTATAAGATTGGGGAAATATTCAGCGAACTAAAAAATAAAATCCAAAGTGGATATAATCTCCGAGAAATTATTGAATATGCAGATGCCTTTGAATTTCGTTCCAATAAAGATAAGCATGAGATGAGTCATCTGTATGAAGCAAAAATTAAGAATATGGGGAATGCAGGACGTAATGGAGGGCAATATTATACTCCTAGACCTCTAATTCGTGCTATTGTTGAGGTAGTGAATCCACAGATAGGAGAAACGGTCTATGATGGTGCTGTAGGTTCTGCAGGATTCTTATGCGAGACATATTCTCATATGAGCAAAGATAGAGATGATTTAAGAACCAAAGATTTAAAGAAGCTGCAAGAAGATACATTATATGGGAAAGAAAAAAAGAATCTGGCCTATATCATTGGGGTGATGAATATGATTATGCATGGTATTGAAACCCCAAATATAGTTCGCACCAATACACTGACAGAAAATATTCGAGATTTTCAGGAAAAAGACCGACACCATGTAATTGTTGCCAATCCACCCTTTGGTGGAAAGGAACGGAAAGAAGTTCAGCAAAACTTTGATATTAAAACGGGTGAAACCGCATTTCTGTTTCTACAGCATTTTATTAAGATTTTAAAAGCAGGCGGTAGAGCTGGTGTGGTGATTAAAAACACCTTCTTGAGCAATACCGACAATGCGTCTGTTTCTTTACGAAAGCATCTTCTGGAAACCTGCAACCTGCACACGATTTTAGATATGCCAGGTGGAACCTTCTTGGGGGCAGGGGTAAAGACGGTAGTTCTATTTTTCAATAAAGGAGAACCCACGAAAAAACTCTGGTATTATCAAATGGACCCAGGAAGAAATATGGGAAAAACCAACCCACTGAATGACAAAGATATGGCAGAATTTATTGAACTACAAAAGACCAAGCCAGAGAGCGAAAAATCGTGGATAATGAATATGGCGGATGTAAATACCGACACCTATGATTTAAGTGTGAAAAATCCCAATACACCTGAAGAAGCACCGTTGCGTAACCCTAAAGAGATTCTTACTGAAATGGAAACATTGGATAGTGAAACCAAAGATATATTGGGAAGCATCAAAGATTTAATATGAAGCAAGGTTGGGAATATGGAATTTTAGAAGATGCAGTAAATAAAGGTTCATCTAACTTATCATTGAAGAAAATAAAAGGTGATGATGGTGATTACCCTGTCTTTGGTGCAAAAGGATTTGTCCAGAACGTTTCATTTTATCATCAAGAATCTGAATATTTAGGAATTATTAAGGATGGTGCTGGAATTGGTAGAGTTTCAAGGCACCCTGAAAAGTCATCTATCATTGCTACGATGCAGTATATCCTTCCGAAAAAAGGTTTTGATATTCAATTCATTAATTACTTCTTGAATAATATTGATTTTGAAAAATATAGAACTGGAAGCACTATACCGCATATTTATTACAAAGATTATAAATCAGAACCATTCCCATTAGTCAATACTGACGAACAAAAACGCATTGTTGCCAAATTGGATGAGTGCTTTGAAGCCATTGACAAGGCCCGTGCCAATGTGGAGAAAAACCTAAATAATGCCAAAGAGCTCTTCCAAAGCCAACTGAACCAAATCTTTAGCCAAAAAGGGGATGGCTGGGAAGAGAAGAAATTGGGGGAAGTGTGTGATTTAATTTCAGGTCAACATATAATGGCAAAGGATTACAATTCAGATGGAGAGGGTATTGGTTATCTTACAGGACCATCAGACTTTGGCCTGGACTATCCTACTATATCAAAATGGACAGAGCATCCTAAAAAGATTGCGATTAAAAATGATATATTGATTACTGTCAAAGGGTCTGGTGTTGGTTCAATTAATTTACAAATCTTTGATGAAGTTGCGATTAGTCGTCAGCTAATGGCAATAAGAGCAAAGAACGTAAACACTAACTTTTTATATTCATTTTTAAGTATTCAATTTGAATATTTTCAATCCCATTCAAAAGGTGCGGCAATTCCTGGTCTTTCTAGAGAAGATGTTTTA
>PAZC01000014.1 GCA_002716045.1 Opitutia bacterium | reverse complement strand
TTTCTTTTATACCCTCGTATAAAAGTTCTTTTTTTAATGTCGTTGATTTAGAACGACTGCCTATAACTCCTAAGAAAGATTGTTCTTTTTTTTCAAGAAATTCTTTTACAAGAAAAAAATCACTTCGGTGACCTTTTGTCATTACAAGTACAAATGCGTTATCAGAAATATTTTTTATAAAGTCTTTATGATTTTTTTTACAAACTTTTTTTAATTTTGAAGAGTTTGGCAATTTTTCTAACCACTCTTTTCTTGAATCGATACATGAAATTTGAACATCTAAATTTAATAGAAGAGGAATTAATGCCTGAGCAACATGCCCAGCTCCAAAAATAATGATTTCCCATGAATTTTTATTACAAAGTTCAAAAAAAATTTTTACAGATCCTCCACAACTCATACCAACATCTTTGTTAAGGTTCCATTGAATAAATTTTGTTTTTTCTGAAGGATTCTTTTCTTTAATTAAATCTTGGGCAAATTTTACAGTTTTCGCCTCAATCAATCCACCTCCAACTGTTCCGCAGTATAATCCTGAATTAGTAACTAAAATTTTTCCTCCTCTTTTATGAGGAGTGCTTCCTTTAGAATCGACCAAAATGGCAGAAACGAAAGTTTCTCCATTTTTGATTAAAGTCTGAATGTTTTTGAAATGTTCTTCCATAATTAATTGATTATGCTAACTCAAAATTGTTTTAAAAAATAGATCAAATCGTCTTTTCATTATTTTATAAGGATTTTTAGGGCAGGAAAAATCTTCTAAAAAGTTTACTGGACCAAATTTTGAACTTATGTCCAAATTCTCTTTATTCAAGCTCAATTTTGAATCAATCCAATTATAATATCTGATGTTGAAATTAGATTCATCCAAATTTTCTTTTGACAAAGTTAGTATTGATTCAATAGGCAAAATTTGGGTAGCATTTTCATGTTGCATATCGTGGACTAAATTAAGAATATACTTTTTAACTTCTTCTCTAGACGGTATGTTTATGTTTCTTAATTTAAATTTCTCATCAGGAGAAATACATAGAGCGGAAACTTTTGTTTTTTTTGAAAAAACTCCTGAAAGCTGTAAAACAAGAATGTCTAAAAAATGTCTAAGCCAGGTTTTTTCTTTATTTTCTTTTTCGTTTAAATAAATAGCATTCCAATTATTTTGCTTGTCTGAATACCACCATTCACTGCTACCTTTAATATCTACACTTAAATCCCCTAAATTGAAACTAGAGTTTCCTACTGATATTGTTGGCCTTAGAATATGATTATATGGAATATCAGAATTAAAAACTCCTTCTTTTATTGGTCCAAAATGGAATTTATACATTCTTTTTTGTAGTGTAGACCAATCAGTATTTAGAATATTTGTAAGTTGTTTAGTCCAATTATTAAGAATTTTTAGATGTTTTTCTTGCATTGCGTTCTTGAAGAAACTTGAAGGCATTTTGCCTTCAAGCTCCATACGTTTTGTAAATTTATTATATAAAGATTCCCATTCTGGCCCTTCTTTAAGTGAGATTTCATTTTTTTGTAATCTCAAAGCATGATCCCAAATTTTTCTTAAAAGTTCCCACTCGTTTAATCTCTCTAGAGTGAATGGTTCTTCAATTTTGTTAAAAGTATCTTCTTTTTCTTGATTAAAATAAATTAATCTACTTATCGAACTTTGAAGAGGTGATTCAAGGAATTTTCTTAGATTCGTAATTGATACTTTTAAAATATTTTCAGATTCATTTAACATACTTTTGGAAGGGACCAAATTAGTTTCAAAAATCTTTTTTATTTTTGGTGAAAATAGTGCTGGAGAAATTCTCCCACACCCTGGAAAATCTTTATCAAACAATTTACGTAATTGGTAACTTCTTGCCTGACTAAAAGAAGAAAAATTGTAGTTAGGGAGTTTAATAGTCGATTTAGAACTTTTATCTGAAAAACTTGTTAATTCAGGGAAATAACTTAATGAATATGATTTTAAAGGATGAATTGTTTCCTTGAATTTATTCTTTAGATAACCTCTGTTAAGTTCATCTAATAGCGTCTGAATAATTGACGATGGATTTAATTTATCATCATTCATTTCGCTATGAGAAACGTAGGTTAAAACTAAATGTTTTCTTGTAGAGATTAGTGTTTCTAAAAACATGTATCTATCTCTTTCTGTCTCTGACACATCTCCTATTCGTCGCTCTCTAAAATTTCTACCTTCAATTGGAGGGTTTATTTTTTCAGGGATTTGGCGTAGATCTAAAGTGTCTTTCTTGAATGTTGTTGGAAACAATCCTTCACCAAGGCCAAGTATAAAAACTGCCTTAAAAGGTATGGGAGTCTACCAATTCCGCCACCTGAGCAGATCCGTTATGGGACTGGGTATAATAAAACTAGTTTTCGTTATGTTGAACACACAATGGATTGCCAGTAAAAAGAGGTTCCATTGACTATAATTTGATTGTTTTGAATATTGCATTACTCGTTCTTGAAAACAAGGGTAACTACTACCAATGGATGATGAACTGAGCAAAGCCACGGATGAAGTTTCCTCGGAGGAACCCGTCGATTTGAGTGTTTTGGAAGGCCTCGACTTTGGTCCTGATTGGGGAAAAGGTATTCCTCAAAAAAAGTCTCCCAAAGGTTCGTTTGGGCCGAATCGCTCTGAAACCAAAAAACCTTTCCGGCGAAACAAGTTTTCGGGGAATGCACGCCCTCGATCCAAAATAAACAAGCCGACCAAGAAACCAGATCCCGATCACCTCGTTAGTTTTTCCCCCGAGGCAATTCCTTTTGCGAATTTAATTCGTGAAATGAAGACAACTTGCCGAGCCTATTCCCTCTTTGATCTTGCCAAACTAATTCTCGGAAAACCAGAGCGGTTTGTCGTCATGGCAACACCAGCTGAGAAGCCTGGTCACGAAATCGCTTACTTTGTTACAAAACCTGATGGATTGGCATGTGCGACTCGTGAGGAGGCATGCGCTCATTTGATGGATTCTCATGGCGATAGTTTCTTTGAAGTGGAAGAACGAGAAACCGAAGCGCCGAAAGGCTCTTTCACCGTCGTTAATAAATGTGGTTTAACAGGTGAATTGCTGGCTCCACCCAACTACCACAGATATGCAGAACTTATTCGAGAACATCACGCTACTCATTTGTCGAATGTTTCATATGAGAAATTTCAACGTTCCATTGAAACCGAGCATGGTACGGAAATAGTTGAAGCTTGGCTCGATGGCATGAAAAAGGTTCGTGTTTATCGCTTAAAGGATCGATCGGTGGAAGAACCGGAATTTTTCGAGACTCGTGAAGCTCTTCAACGCTTTCTTATGGGTCAACGCTTCTCAAAACTCATCAAGAAGGTTCGCAGGGCGCGTTTTTCTGGAAATTGCCTCAATAATTTGCCTTCCGGCACTTTGAAGCGAGATGTGAAAATGGCTTTGGAGGAACAAATGCGATACCCACTTTCAACGGCCACCATGCTCCGACGGAACTTTCGGAAAATGAAATTTGCGGTCTACAAACATGGCTCGAAAGGCATCACCTTTGTTTGTGCGATAAAGCGTAAAATAAGAACACCGGATACCGTTTTCGCATCCTCGATTCAAACTCTTTTAGATTTCCTTGACGAAAACCCCAAATCTCGCAAAAACGAGTTGGTTGAACGTTTTCTAGGGCTTAATTCAGAGAAAAGAACCAAAGAACAAGAGGAAAGCGTTCGTCAATTGGCCAGAGATTTCCGTTGGTTGGTCACTGAAGGTTATGTCACTGAATTTGCTGATGGCACCCTATTGCTTCCTCCTGTAGCACCTTCTTCGCTCACTCCTTCCGTCAAAACCAAGAAGAAACAAAAGCCAACCCATTCTAAGAAATCCGTTACGAGCGACGAAATTCTTCCTGAGGCAGCCGAAACTTCATCAATTACTCAACAAGATGATATGGAGGAAAAGCCCCCTGAAAATTCGGACAACTAAATCTCATTGGAATTCTCAGGGATTTCCAACCCGATTATCCGTTTGTTTATTCCGGAAATCTTGAAACGTATCCACCACTGTTGCGGTGGTAACAAATTTGGGATGTTTTCCGGCCATTCCACAACTAGGAGCCAAGGGGATTCCATTAAATCATCCAAGGACAGGGCATTGCCATCAGTTTGCTTGTCCAGTCGATAGGCGTCGAGATGAAGAATGGTTCTTTTTTGGGTCTTGTGAATGGATAGCAAATTATAGGAAGGGCTAGTTACTAACTGTTGTACTCCCAATGCTTTAGCTAGGGCCGAGGTAAAACTTGTTTTTCCGCTACCAACCGGGCCTTGTAGGCAAAGTGCTATGTCTTCAGGCAAAAGTGGAGCTAGTTGTTCGGCCAAGGAAGTGGTTTCCTCGACAGAGTTTGCGTAAATGCCGGTTGCAAGCTCTTCAAGCAGTACATTCATGTCCCTGCATTCCCAAAAACAATGAAGGTCACCATCAGAAGATTGAAGAACGCGTGGTAGAGAATGGGCACCGCCAAATGCCCACTTTTTTCATAAGAAATGATAAGAAAAATGCTCAGCGCGAACAGCGGGCCGAAAGCTAACAGGTTCTGGTGCGCCAAGGCAAATGCTAGGCTTGTTAGCAAGATTGCTGGGCCAGAGTCTATTAAACTTTTGAGCGTTCGATAAAGAATTCCGCGAAAGAAAAATTCTTCCGTCAAGGGAGCTATGATTACGGCTAAGATGGCCATATTCAATTGCATCGCCAAACCTCCTTCTCTCAAAGCCTGTACATTTCCTTGTGGCTTGGCATCGGGTAAAAATTTCGTCCATAGCCAATAAACCAAAAAGAGAATAGGCCAATGGAGGATAAAACTTCTAACAGAAGTTTGCGTAATCTCGGTCCAAGATAGACATTTGTTTGTCAAAGAGAGGCTGTGCCTGGAGTTCCCGATTTCTCGCAGCAATAAAAATACAATGCAGGGCAACAGGAAACCTCCGGGCAATCCTGTAACCACTACCAAAACGCCCAATGTCAGATATAACCCTCCTTCCCACCAACTGGAGTTCCATAGAGGAAGACGCAAAGTTGCACCACCCCTACTTTTTTTAGGGAAAAACCAAAGGCATACCCCAATTATAAGCAGGCCTATCTGAGCGTAATCCACCCAACTGACATTCCCCGCCACCTCGAATTTCCTCTTAGGGTAATTTGCTCAACCAAACTTTAGTTCGGTGATCCGTGGACTATTCGTCCATCCACTATTGTGTGAGTCACCCTGCCTGTCAGTTCCTCACCGAGCCATGGTGAATTACTCGATAAGCTCTCCAATGAATCAGATTCCACCTGCCAAGTTTCATCTGGATCGAAGATGGTAACGTCGCCGGCGACACCCAATGATAAAGTGCCTTTATCAATACCAATAATGCCAGCGGGATTCGTTGATAAAAAGCGGATTAAATCCGTCAATTCTGCGGCATCTTGGCGCACCAAGGTTTCAATACAAATGGGTAATGCGGTTTCCAAGCCAATTACCCCGAAAGGCGCTTGGTCGAATTCAATGTCTTTTTCGTAGTCCACGTGTGGTTCGTGGTCAGTTGCCACGCAATCGATTGTTCCATCCAGAAGTCCCTCAATAAGTGCTTGTCGATCAGATTCTTCCCTCAAGGGAGGATTCGTTTTGTAGCGTGGGTCATAAGTCGCCATAGCTTCGTCGATAAGAGTCAGGTGATGAGGTGTCACCTCTGCGCTGACCTTAACTCCCCTGCCTTTGGCTTTGCGGATAATATCAACGGCGCTCCCAGAGCTGATTGATTGCAAATGAACGTGTGAACCAGTTAGGCTGGACAAAAGAGTTGCCCTTGAGACAAGCAAATCTTCAGCCACTCTGGGAGATCCATGCAATCCTAGTCTCAAAGAAGTGGGACCCTCGTGCATTGAACCCCCTTCTGTCAGAGAATGATCGCTACATTGATCAAGAATGGGCAAATCAAACATACCTGCATATTCGAGAGTTCTTCGCATGATTTCATTGTTTTGTGGAGAATTCGGGCTATCACTAATTGCAACCACCCCCGCTTGCTTCAAGGACCCTATGGGAGCAAGCTTTTCGCCCAACCTTTCTTGGGTCATGCATCCAGTCGGCAGAACATTGATCTGAGCGTCCTTTTCCACTGCGTCTAAAATATATTGGATTACTCCTGCATTGTCTGCAGGAGGGCTGACATCCGGCATGATTACAACAGTAGTGAAACCACCTGCAGCAGCAGCCCGTGCTCCTGTGCCGATGGTTTCCTTGTGGCTCTGTCCCGGTTCTCGAAAGTGAGCATGCAGATCCACGAAGCCCGGGCACACGATTTTCCCGTCAGCCTCAATTACTTGAGCATGGGAACGATCATCTTCAGATAGATTCTCCACTATGATGCCATCCTTTGTGAAAACGTCGGCTTCTTGGTCTATTTCGTTGGCCGGATCGATTACCCGCCCGCCCCGTATCCACAAGGAATCGCTCACTGAGCTAACTCCTTTTTTCGAAAATCTGAGGCGGTGCTGCATAAATAGAGAACGGCCATTCGAATGGCGAGGCCATTGGTCACTTGGTCAAGAATCACCGAACGTTTGGAATCAGCCAAAGTTGAATCTATTTCCACTCCGCGATTAACGGGGCCGGGGTGCATGATGATTGCGTTGGGTTTAAGCCATGAAACTCTGTGCTCGTTGAGGCCAAACATGCTAGTGTATTCCCCTAATGACGGGAAATGGGTTGAGCTCTGTCGTTCGTGTTGTATCCGAAGAAGCATAACTGCATCGGCATCGGCAAGGGCGGCCTTAAGATCATGGGAAACTTCCACGCCCAAGTTGGTGAAATCATGAGGAACGAGAGTGGATGGACCAGCCAAGGTAACTTGGGCGCCAAGCTTCGTTAGTGCAAAAACATTGGAGCGGGCAACTCGACTAAACAAAATATCTCCGAGAATAGTTATTTTCTTTCCTTCCAGTTCTCCCAAGTGATCGCGCAGGGTAAAACTATCCAACAAGCCTTGAGTCGGGTGTTCGTGGGCTCCGTCTCCCGCACTGATTACAGGAACATCCACAACTTGACTTAAATAAAGTGGGGATCCCGCCGAGGAGTGACGCAAGACAATCATGTCCGCGTTTAGTGCCTGCACGTTAAGCGCAGTGTCTTTCAGGGTTTCTCCTTTGGTCAAGCTGCTTGCTTGTCCAATGATTGATATAATATCCGCGCTCAACCTTTTGGCCGCCAATTCAAAAGCTAGCCGCGTGCGAGTGCTAGGTTCCATGAACAGGTTGACAATTGTTTTACCTCGCAAGGAGGGCAGTTTTTTGACTGGTCTTCCCAAGGTTTGGCGAAAGGATCGGGCGGTTTCATGGATTACCTCGAGTTCTTCCCTTTCGAGATGTTCCAAGCCGATCAGGTGCTTGTGATTCCAATTGGCCAACCGTTTCATTTGGCTGTTATTTGAATGTTGTCACGGGTTGAGTCATTCGAATCCATTTCAACGGTTACCTCTTGGTTGTTTGAGATATCCTCTGCGAATCCTACGTAATCTGGTTGAATTGGCAGCTTTCGGTTACCTCGATCGACCAATACCGCTAGTTCGATACGCCTCAAGCGTCCTTGATCAAATAGTTCGTTGAGGGCTGCCCGGGTGGAGCGACCGGTATGAATGACGTCGTCCACCAAGACACAAGTTCCTCCGTCGACGATTTCAGGAATTTCCGTCGGAGAAGAAATTTTTGGAATAGGTTTTGATCCGATATCATCCCGATGAAACGAAACATCTACTACTCCATGCAGGATTTTCCTATCGAGCTTTTTAGAAATTTTTGAAGCCAGTCTTCTTGCCATGGGCACGCCGCCTTCGGCTATTCCGACAAGGAAAAGTTCTGCCGTATCCCTATGGTTGGTAGCGATTTCATCGGATATCCGATCAAGGGCCAACTCGATATCCGAACTAGAGAACTCTTTGTTGTTTGATATAGTCACCTATTCGGAAACAGCGATTTACTGACTCGCCGAATCAAACGCAATTGAATTCGACGAATGAAGTTGATCCGTCTTCTTTTGGCTATCGCTCAACGGTTCTGCCAACCAATCTGCCACAGAATCGTCGTCATTGAAAACGACGAGGTTCCTGTACTCTGGATCCAAGAGGCTTTGGTATTCAGTTAAAGAGAACCGCCGACCTTGCAGCAATAGCTTTGCTTGTTGCCCTGGTTGACGGACTAATCGGCCAATGGCTTGATTTACTTTGCGCATTCCGGGAATTTGATAGACGCGTCGAAATGCGCATGCCCTTCCTTCTTGATGCATTGATCCTAGACGAGCTTCCCGCAAAGCGGTAACTGCAGGCAGTGCGGGCCCTATTACCAGTGCGCTTTCAATTTCCCCACCCAGGCGATCGATACTCTCGGCAAAACTGCTTCCAAGTATTAGCAACAAAACATCAGCCTTCTTTAGAGCCTGCTCAAGAAAGGCTATTCTTTCTTCTAGCTTTGCGATTCGGGGCTGAAGTTCCACCAATTGGTCTGATTCTTCGTTTAGTAGATCGTATATGTTTTCCGCATATCGATAAGATGGAAAGAATGCGACCACTGGTTTACTGGCTTTCGTTGCGGCCATCCCAATGGTTTCTGCCGTTAGCTTGTAAAATTGCGATCGACTTGAAAAACGGGTGTCGACTCGCGCATCCACAGCTACTTTGTAGGCACCTTTCTTCCAAGGAGCTTCTCCATTTGTCACCTCGTAGGAATCGGAGCAAAGCCCACATTCTTGAGCGAAGTCTTCTATCGGTGCCAAGGTTGCTGAGGTCAATACCTTTACGCCAAAGGCTGAAAGGCATTCGTTGATATGTTTGGAAGCGTCCAGACAAGCGATTTCTAGTTGACCGTCGTCAGGAGCCCACATTTGCCTAGGGGCACCGTCTTCTAGCAAGTTGTAAGCTCTAGAGTATACCCACAGCAAACTGAAGTTTTCGGAAGTCAGTTTGTCATAAGGCAAAGACTGAACTGTCAGGATTTCGCTAAATTGCTCCAAAAGATCGGTTGCCTCATAGACAGTATCGAGGGCAAGTATATCGCCCGAACGAAGCGGCGACAAAAGTCGACTCCATTCGCCAAGCAATTTGTCCAATTCCCTGAAGGAACCAAGTTCTCTTAGTTCAAGGCGGAGCCGAGCTGTCGCGCCGTCGTCAAAACAAGGTGAAAGGGAGGCCGCTACCCGTGAGGGCAAGTTATGAGCCTCGTCCACAATCAAGATAGTTCTCTCTGGAACGAATCCTTGTTGTTCCTCAATTAACTTGGCCGAGCTAGGCTGAAAGACATAGTTATAATCTCCAATCCACATGTCGGCGTAGGGCAGGCAGGAGCGTGTGATTTCGTAAGGTGGGATACCTGTTTTTGCTCCGAGCGATCTAACTTGCTCCAAGGTAACACATCCTCTTTCAAATAATCTTTCTGGCCTGATGCCCTCAGCTATCCAACGCCGTTTGATTTCTTCAGAGTTCTGGCCAATCTCTCTCCCTTCTCCACTAAGTGAATGTTCAGCTTGGTTACGTATTTGCATATATCGAAGTTTGCCTTCGGGAACTATCTTTTGGATATGGCTGATTACTTCGCCTTGACCGGTAGATTTACCTGTCAGATAGAGGACTCTATCATAGAGGCCTCGCTTCAAGTTCCGGAAAGCGAAATCAAGAAGAATGCCTGTTTTGCCGAAACCGGTCGGAGCTTGAAAAAGTAAAGTTGAGCAGTTGGCGCCAAAGTTTTTTAATTCGCGAATGGCTTCTTTTTGACCGGGACGAAGGGTTTCAAATGGTTTTGTTAAGGTTAGCGAACGAAGCCGTTCGCTTCCGCGCCGCCGCTCCTCGAGAAAAGGGATGATTCGATCGGCTTGTTCCTCAAATAAGGTTTGAGCTTCATGTCCCAGTGGAAGAGTTTGAGGAAAGCCTCCAGCTATATCGACAAACAGAATTTCTCCATAAAATGGCTTGTGATTCTTGGGGTGAGTGACTTTCAGTAAAGTTAGATAGCAGGCCAACTGGACAAAGTATTGAGGGAAATGCCCACGAAGTTCTTCTTCGTCAGCCGGTAAGGGCATGGTGGTAGTTTTTACTTCCGTAACTCGAAATCTTTCCTTTTCCTCGATTATTTGGTCAATTCTTCCCTCCATTTCGAAAGACCACCCGTCTTTTTTGAGAAATCCTTTGACCACTTGTTCAAACTGAGCGCTTGGAAGGTGCTTGGCTGTTGTTTTACGGAGGGACTCGTGCCATTCTTGACCTAACCGTGCCCTCCACAATCCTGCAGGGCCTCGCGATACTGTCCGTGGTCCAATGTGAAATTCAGCAAATTCACGAACGCTTAGCTTAACTCGACGTTCCCCGGCGACTAATTCCATGATTGGCCGCAGATTAGATCGGGTCGTCGAACAAGGTTTCTTGCTGAATGGCTTCGTCGCCTGGAGAATTCCCTTCCGGCTTGGGGTGATGTCGAGGGGGTTGCTTCGTTCGAGAGCGAAGGGCAACTTCGCGCTTTCTAACCATATCTCGACAAATGTCTCGCACTCTCATCTTCAACCAGTTCGAAGTCTCGCTCCCTTTGCGGTAATCGGCCGTTCCGTTGTTGTGAACACGCCCAGACTCCACCAAGGTACAAGTTTGTTCGAATTCACCTTGGTTGCCGGCTTTATGAACGGCGTAAGTCTTGCCGCCATGCATCTTTACAACCGAAAAGACGGGAACATCGCTCGGACCATCCGCGACATAAATCATTTGGTCAATGGGCACGCGACGATCCTCGTGACGCATCCAGGAATTCACTTCGATGGCCGGATTTTTATTACAGCCCTTGTTGATTTCGAAAATAAACCTAGTCTTGATGGTGTTGTCTACAACCATGCCTATTTGCGAGACCTCCAGATCTAGGGGCAAGGAAAATTCAGATTGGCGATCGTAATTTGGGGGAAGTGGTGTTTCAATGAATTCACAGGCGAAGATATCCTCCACGTATGGAGCTATCTTGCTGCCTCGAATCATATGAGTCAGGCCAGTGCTTATTACATAGTGCTCGAGCTTGAAATCGTATTGGGAGAATTCTTTCGCACGAACTTCTGCCTGTAAGTCTTGGAAAAAATCTGGCAAACCTGGATAAAATTCCAATTCAGATCCCAGCTCACCTAGTTTTTCGTTTGTCAGTCCCCGCATCGGGCCATTCTTAACATAGCTCAGGAAATGATTGAGATAGATTGTATCCGGCGAAACTCGGCATCCCCTCTTGGCATAAACCTCGGGCAATTTATCAACTTCTTTCCAAAACAGGCCTTCATCGACGCCAAAGTACTGAAAGAGTGGCGTTTGCATGTACCCTGGAATAAGGGTCTTGTCGAAATCCCATACGCAAGCCACAACGTTTTGCCCATGGATATGGCTATCTTCAGAATTCACGGGTAGATAATATTTGAGAAGTCTCCAGAATAAAAGAATTCTTTAGCTTCGTGGGTTTTTCATGATTGCGCTTAAGATGCTTCGGGGCAACGATATTTTAAGATGACCTGGTGGGAATCATGGAGGGTATTCCGAATATTGAACCATTTCGTAAACGCCACTTGGAGTTGAGCGATGAACTCTCCAAGCCTGATTTCTTTCAAGACCAACGGCGGGCCGCTACACTTTCTCGTGAACATCAGTTCCTAATGGAACTTCTCGCCATGCATGAAGAATGCGTGCAAGCTGAACAACATCTCGCTGACAATCTTGAGATGCTCGATGATGAGGATGAGGAGATTCGCATTATTGCCCAAGAGGAGAAGTCCTCACTCGAAAATAATCTTTCAGAACTTCGGGATCGTTTGCTTTTAGCTATGATTCCTCCTGAGGAATCCGATAGCCGAAACACAGTGATGGAGATTAGGGCAGGGGCCGGTGGTGAAGAGGCTTCGCTTTTTGCCGCTGATCTCATGAGGATGTATTCGCGATTTGCCGAGGAATGTCATTGGAAAATTGAACAATTGGGTGCGAGTCCGTCAGAAACCGGTGGCTACAAGGAGGTCATCTTTAGCGTAACCGGGGAGGATGTTTACAAACGACTCAAGTATGAAAGTGGCGTACACCGCGTTCAACGTGTCCCCGTAACTGAAACCAATGGTCGCATCCATACCTCGACCTCGACAGTTGCTGTCCTTCCCGAAGCACAGGAAGTGGATGTCCAGATTGATCCGAATGACTTGGAGATCACTGTTTGCCGGGCTAGCGGTCCAGGAGGGCAGGGTGTCAACACAACGGATTCAGCAGTTCAGATCACACATCGACCAACTGGTATAACTGTAAATTGCGCCGATGAGCGGTCTCAGTTGAAAAACAAGGCAAAAGCCATGACGGTGTTGCGCTCACGCTTGCTCAAGCAAAAGCAGGAAGAGGAACGGGAAAAATATGCGGAAAAGCGTCGTGATCAAATAGGTACAGGTGACAGAAGCGAGCGCATCCGTACTTATAACTTCCCTCAGGGCAGAGTGACTGATCATCGCATTGGGATGACTTTTCATAGTCTTCCTGACGTCATGGATGGAAAGCTCAAGGAAGTGCTCGATGCTCTCGAAACAGCCGATCATCAAATCAAAGTTGCCGAGTTGCTGGAGACTTCAAGTGACTGATTCTTTTTTCGCTGAAAGCAATTCGAGGCTAGTATGTCATCTTTTAGCCAATGCGAAAGTTGAACTAATCAAATCTTCGGTTGAGAATCCTTCGTTAGATGCGGAGTGGATTTTAGCTTATGTTCTGCAAACAGGGCGTTTAAATCTTCCTCTCCTTTCTGACCGAAAGCTGAGTGAATCGGAAATCGAGCACCTCGCCTGTTTGATCAGACGTCGCGCCTCCCGTGAACCTTTGCAATATGTGTTGGGAAATAGCTTGTTTGCAGATCTTGATCTCAAAGTGGATCAACGTGTCTTGATTCCCCGCCCCGAAACAGAGGATCTACTGACAAGGATCGTTTCACTGACTAATTATTCTCCAAATAGAATTATGGACTTGGGGACAGGTAGTGGGGCACTTGCCCTCGGATTGGCGCTTGCTTTTCCCGCTGCTGAGGTTCTTGCCGTTGATAAGTCCTCTGCCGCTCTTGCTTTGGCTATGGAAAACGCGATCCGAAATAAACTGGAAGACCGTGTGAAGTTTTTGCTCAGTGATTGGTTTGATTCCGTGGAAGGCTCTTTTGATTTAATTGTTTCGAATCCTCCTTACCTGAACGAAAAGGAATGGAGGGAATGCGATCCTGAGGTGCGGGATTTCGAACCAAAGCAAGCACTGGTATCGCATCAGCAAGACAGTGCTGCTGACCTGAAGCGAATTTTAAATATCGCTTTATCTAAACTTCGTAAGGGGGGTGCCCTGTTTCTCGAAACTGGGGAGACCCATCATTCAATGTTAGTTGAACAGGCTTCTTCCATAGGTTATGTCAGCCCAATTGCGATGACTGACATTCGAAGCCGGCCAAGGTTTTTCTCGGCTCGCCGAGCCGATTAACAAACCCTCTGGATCAGGATTCTTTGGCTGGCGGAGAGGGTTCCGTAACTGTTCCGGTTACTTCGGATCTAAAGCGAATCCAGTCTGACATTATGCGCAGACTTTCACGAAGCCGTATATCAATCTCCTCAGGAGCAGAATCGTCCTTGGCGCCGTCCTCGTTTTCTTTGCTTTCTTCCGTTTCTCTATTGGCTTTTGATCGAGTTTCCAGTTCTTGGACAACATCCAACTTAACTTTTTCCGATGAATAATAATCTTTGGCCAATATTTTCATCGATTCTTTCATTCGATCACTGAAGGCATCGTCTTCCTTCTTTTGTTTCAAGCGATCCTTTAAGTTGAGCGAGAATTGCTTTTGCTCACGTTTATTCTTATACCAATCGATGTTGGTTTGAAGGTAATCGAACTCCTTTAGCTTTTCTTGTCGTTTGCGACTAAGTTTGTCGACATGAGAAATAGCGCCTTTGTCTATAGCAAAATCGTCCTTGCCCCGGCGTGAAACAACGGCGGGGATTTCGTCAGACTCCAGAGCGTTCGGCAAATCGGATTCTCCGATAGGTAGGAATTCATTTATCGAGTTCATTTTAACATCAGCCGTGACCCCGATATTTTGGGTGGATTTACCACTTGGCAAATAATATTTCTGTATCGTTATTTTGGCTGCGCTACGCTTTTTTCCCTTGAGAGCATAAAGGTATGGAGCGGCATTCATCTCTATCATCGATTGCACAGTTCCTTTGCCGTGAGTTGAGGCATCGCCAACGATTATCGCTCGATCGTGATGCTGCAGAGCTCCTGCGACGATTTCCGACGCTGAGGCGCTGTATCTGGAAACCAATAAGGCGAGCGGCCCATTCCAAGCGATACTTGGCTCGAAATCGAAGCGTTTAATGATTCTACCATCTGTCCCCCGAACTTGTACTACAGGTCCCCGTGAGATGAAAAGTCCAGTCAAGTTGATGGCCTCACTTAGAAATCCACCCCCGTTGCGACGTAAATCCAATACCAATCCTTCCACCCCAATTTTCTTTAACTTCCCTATCAATTCTGCAACGTCATCGCTGGCTTTCGCTGGCTTTGTGCGTCGAGTGTCGCCATAGAACGAGGGAAGTTGAATGACACCAATGGTTGTTGTGGAATCTCCATTTGGTACTTCGTGCACGGATGCTGATGCCAAATTACCTGTTAGTTTGATTTCATCACGCTTCAGTGCGACGATTTTTCGTTCGGAAGGATTTTTTCCAGGTTTGATCAAAAGCCGAACAATGGTATCTTTCGGGCCTTTGATTAGTTTGACGATTGTTCGTAGCTTTGTGTCTACTACGTCAACGAAGTCCTCATCTCCTTGAGCCACCTTTAAAATGACGTCCTCGGGTTCAAGTTCCTTGCTTCCTTCGGCAGGTCCGCCTGGAAGTAATTCCTTGATGGTGCAGTAACCGTCTTCGTCTTTTAAAACCGCTCCAATTCCGACGAAAGAATTTTTCATGGATACGTTAAATTCTTCGACTGCGTCTATATTCAAAAAGGTGGAGTGGGGATCAAACATTTGGGTCAATGTCGTAAGGTAAAGCTCTTGAACGTCGGCCGCCTCGAATTCCACGATGCTTTTTCTCCAACGTTCGTAACGCCGTTGCAATCGATCCCGCGCTTCCTCCAAGTGCTCCATTAATTTTTCATCCGATGGCATTTCAACACCCTTTTCTTCATCAGAGGAGTTGATTAATGAAAGGATTTCCCCGAGAACTTCATACTTCAATCGGAGCCTCCATATGTTGTCCGCTTTCTTTTGGGATATTGGCCAATCAACATCCTCACGATCCGGGACATAGAAATCTTTTTCGTCGAAACTGAAGTCCCCCTTCAGGGTTTCCAGCACCCAATCCATGCGAGCTAGGGCTATGGTGCGATAGGTGGAGTATATCTCAAAGGCAGGGAATAAGTTACCTTCCTTTGCATAACTGACAATAGTGGGTAAAAATTTATCAAAAAATCTCTTACGGTCACTTTCAAGGAAGTACATGCGTTGGTTGTCCAATCGGCTCATGAATGTCTTCAGGAAATCTTCCCGATCCAATTTGTTTAGCGACACCTTGCTGTAGTGCGCCCGCTGGAGGACTTGGCCTAACCATTTAGCTTCCCCTTCCATCAATTTGGTGGCCTCCAATGGAGGGAGCGCTTCTTCCTTGGAGGTTTCCGAGCGGCCTTCGTGACCGCTAGTTGCACAAAGCAACAAAATCAGTGTAGAGGGGAGGGAGAGTAAACGTTTGATCATGGCATGCTGGTCATTGAGGCAAAGAGATGGCACCGAGTTTCAATAGCTAATTAAGGCAAGGCAACCTTGTTTTCGTGGAATGCCAATCATTTGTTCAGCATGTTTTTTGCGCGATCCAAGGTTTTTTTCTCTTCTTCGGTAAGCCCTCCAAATCCCTTTTCATTGATTTTGTCTAGAATTCGGTCAACCTCAGCTTGGATTGATTCACGGTCCGAAAAATTCACTGTGTAATTGGCTGATTCCACATGTTTTTTCCCTGAAGCAACTTTCATCCAAGCCGGTCGTCGAACACGAATAGTAGGCATGCCCGAGCCGGCGAATTTTTTGTTTGCCGAAAATTTGTACAAAGCCAAACCGGCAAATAGACCCCCTAGATGAGCCGAGTGGGCAATTCCATCCGAGGCAATGGTGCGTTGACCGAAAATCTCCATGTAAATTAAGCCATAGATGGAAATTCCGAGCAAGCCCCAGAGCACCCATTTGGGTTTTAGTTGGCAGGGCAAAACAAAAAATAAAAGCAAGGTTATGGTGTCATTGGGGCGTTGGGCGCAAAAGTAAGCCAAAAGGCCGTAGGTGGCCGCCGATGCCCCCATCAAGTGAGGGAGATAGGGGCTACTGCCAGCCAAGGCTCCATTGTTAACGATCAACCAAAATACACCACCGGCCACTGCACTAACCAGATAAAGAACGCCCAAATTACGAGCCCCCATAGTTGGTTCGAGGGCACGACCTATGAAAAAAATGCCCAACATGTTAAACAGCAAGTGGAGGATGCCGTCGTGAACGAATGCATAAGTGACCAAGGTCCATAATTTTCCTTGAACCAAGGCATCTTCGGTGAGGCAAAAGTTTCCTCTAAGAAGTTCGGGCATGGCCAAGGTGGGATATTCTTGATCATCAAACTTTACTATCACACGATCCGGTCCCAAGGAAAGTTCGACCAAACTTTGGATAACGAAAGCCGCTACCAACGTAACCAGTATTGCCTTCAGGAAACTGAAGTCTCTGCGAAAATTTGTCTCTCGCATGTATGGTCGATCGTACAACATTTCAGACTTTAATCTTTCTTATCAATAAAACCCTATTTTTGCTTCAGTACAAACAAAGTTATACATTAATTATGTAACTACTTCCCCGTTCAAGGGCTCCCCGAGGCATCGCTTTCTGCTTGAATTTTTGCCTTGATGGCTTTCCAGCGAGCTAATCTTTCGGCAATGGTTCCTTCGCCACCCGATTTCTTTGGGACGTATATATCTAATGGAATGCCCAGATAATTTTGCCCTGAAATATTCTCCGGATAATTGTGGCTATAAAGATAGGTTTCTTCATTTTTATCCTGGTGCTTCTTGTTTCGTCCATGACGATCCCGAATGGGCGAAGGCACTTTTTGCAGAGGGTCGTCCTGAACGATTTTTTTAGCTTTTGCCAACGCCAGTGTAGCGGTGTTGCTTTTCGGGCAGGTACTTAAAAACAAAGTTGCATGAGCCAAATTCAATTCGCATTCAGGTAGGCCAACCCGTTCCGATGCATCGAAGGCAGCGTTAGCCACCAGCAAGGCTCTGGAGTCAGCCAACCCCACGTCTTCCGATGCAAAGATAACTAATCGGCGGGCGATAAATCTAGGGTCTTCGCCCCCCGTCAACATTTTGGCCAACCAATACATTGCTGCATCAGGATCATTCCCTCTCATGCTTTTGATAAAGGCAGAGACCGTGTCGTAATGTTCATCCTCGTCACGATCATAGCGAATGCCTCTTTCTTGGGAAAAGCTAGCTACCGTTTCGTCTGTGATAGTTCCGCCCATTGCGATCCCTGAAGTCATGGTCTCCAAGCAGTTGTAGGCTCGCCTCATATCCCCTCCGGCCATTCCGGCGATTGCTTGCAAGGCCTTCTTCGATGCCTTGTATTTTAGATTACCAAGCCCTCGTTCCTTGTCCTTGAGTGCTTTTTGCAGGGCCGATTCCATTGCACCTTGCGCGATCGGCTCGAGAGTGAAAAGATGAGACCTGCTCAGCAGTGGATCAATTACGTAGTAGCGAGGATTGTGTGTGGTTGCTCCCATCAAGCGGGCGTCACCTGATTCCACATCTGGTAACAAAAGGTCTTGTTGAGCTTTGTTGAATCGATGGATTTCATCAATGAACAAAAAGCATTTGGAGCTAGTGTGGTATCGCGCCAAGCGAAGAGCTTCTCGAAGCTCCTTAACGTTGGATGTCACAGCATTGATTTTCAACAATCGGCAACCGCTCTCTTTGGCTATTACATGCGCAAGTGTGGTTTTACCTGAACCAGGAGGACCTGCGAAGATCAAATTGCCGACACTGTTTTTTCTGACCAACTTCGGCAAAAGGCATTGTTTGCCCAACAAATGCTCCTGCCCCAAAATTTCCTTCAACGAGCGAGGGCGCATTTTTTCCGCCAAAGGAGGGTCAACTGAACTACCACCTTCTACGTTGGGTAATTCTTGGAACAAAGGTTCATCCAAGGCGTGACTCATAACAACCCGTCATCCAATTACCAATGGAGGTTTCTTGCAAGCCTGCTGTGAATGTTGACTTTGCTGCAAAACATGGAAACTTCCCCGACCTTTCGCGCGAATAGCCACGCTTCATCTTATGCAATCCAGTTTCCGAGCCCCCCTCCTGTGGATCCTTCTTCCTTGGATGATGGGATACTGGTTGGCAGATCGATTTCATCAGGTGGAACCAATGATCTTCGGATGTCTTGGTTTGTGTGCCTTGACTGTTTCGCTGTTTTTCATCCGATTGCGTGTTTGGGGTATATTTTTTACCATAGGAGCGCTTTGTTCCGGTTGTTCTTTTTACAGTTACACGGAAGGTGTACGCAAGGTGTGCCCCACATGGCTTTCGATGCCCATTCGTGAACTGGAACTTGTTCTTGAGGTTAGGCGATCTTTTTCCAGTGATTCATTGGGAAGATTATCTGGCATCGCTGATATTAAGGGTGCCCCTTCCGTGCGTTCTGATTTGATTGACAAGCGGGTTTATTTCTCGCTCAAGACAAAACCTGGCGATCCGGTGGCATCCAAAGGATGGCTTGTTCGGGCAATCGGTTTGCTTAAGCCAATTTCAGCAACCAAGACCAACGGATTTGAACACTATCTTCATAATGTTGGAATAGGCTATGAATTTCGTAATGGAACCATTTTAGAGAGCACTGATACATCAGGGTCTTTTGAGCGCTTCTGCTTTGTAGCCAACAACAAGCTAGAGGGCATTTTACTTCAGGGCAACGAAGAGGTTTCGTCGTCAGCTGACATTGGCGTGGCTATGATCCTTGGCAAGAAAGCTTCTTTACACCCTGAAAACAAGGAGCGGTTCCTGCAAGCAGGGGTAATGCATCTTTTTGCCATCAGTGGTTTGCATGTCGGCGTAGTGGCAACTTTTTTGGCCTTGATTTTGCGTTGGTTGCCGGGACCGAAGTTCCTTGAGGCATTGTGTGGATTAACCCTTTTGTTCCTTTATGTAAAAGTTACCGGTGGCATGCCATCGGCCATGCGAGCCTTCACAATGGTTGCCTTCTGGTGGTTTGCTCGCTTGTTGGGGCGACCAGGTTCTGCTTTTTCGGCAATGGTCGCTTCTGCTTTTTTCGCTTTGCTGCTGAACCCTAGAGATATGTGGAACTTAGGCTTTCAATTATCCTATTGCGTGGTGGCGGCAATAATCCTCTACGGCGTGCCGTTGGCATCACGCTTGCAATCCGCATGGGAACCTTGGAGCTACCGACCTGCTCGCGAACATACTTATTTAAATCGTTGCGTAATTTACTCTTGGAAGTGGTTTTCGGGAGCACTCTCCGTTAGTTTTGCCGCTACCTTGGCAAGCGCCCCGTTGACAATGGGATATTTTGGGATCTTTACCCCTGGGGCAATCTTCCTGAACATGTTCATGGTTTTGCTGGCTGGAACAGCCATCATCTGCGGATTTGTGTCTATTATTTTTGGATTAGCTTCGATGACTTTCCTTTCGTCTTGGATTAATCATCTCTTATGGGGATTGATTTCGCTTATGGATTGGTTGGTGGACCTGTGTCTTGGCATTCCAGGCTTTGCTCAACACGTAGAAGTAACCTCTCCTCGAACAGTTACCCTTGCGGTTGTGGCTACGCTCGCCCTCTTTTTGATATTTGGTCGCCGAATAAGATTTGCGGCTTCTTGGATTTGTATGGTACCCCTCGCTCCATTGTTATATCTGTATTTTTTTGAAACGGTTTCTACCCACTAAACAAATTAATATGTCGACGTTATGAAAAGTGCTTGGGAATTAGCCATGGAGAAACTCGATGCCGAAGATCCGGAGTCGGGAAAGGCGTTAACGGATGAAAAAAAAGCCGAACTCGCTGAAATTGATGCCAAGTTTGACGCCAAAAAAGCCGAACGAAAAATCTTTCTCGAGAAAGCTCTAAGCGAAGCCGCCGAGGGAGGTAATGCCGAGGAGGTCGTCAACTTGCAGAGGCAAATCATCGATGAGACTTCTCGTTTGGAGGAAGAGAGGGAAAGTGCCAAAGAAAAGGCGAGAGCGGATTAATTTAAATAATAAATAAATTTAAAAAAAACAAGCTTCCGACAAAGCCTTTTCCGGAATATATGGGTCCGCCCTCAAAGGATATTTTCGAATCTGTTCGTTACTACTCGCTTTGATCCAGGCAACGGCACTCTCCTTTGGTAAACTCCAAGACAAGGTTCGCCCATCCCCGTAGGTCCATTTTGATTCGATAGCATTAACCTCTCCATCAGGCAAATCGATCAATTGAAAGATTATCTCGTCATCAATTGCTTCAATCTGATGGATGCATTTGCTTAATTTTTCTTTTTGCCAAGCAAGGAGGCGTTGAGCTTCTGCGCGAGCTTTTGGTTGCGTGGAAACAGTTACCTTACCTAAGCCTGCGATTAATTGTCGAGGCGAGCTAGCCGCTAGAAATTGTCCCAATGATTGCCTTAGTCTAGCAGTTCTGGCATTAGCCAAATCAGATAACACTACTCCATTCAAACAAGTCAGAGCCTCGTATCCATGGCTATCTATGGCTGAATCCCAAACAACCCTTTTGGCTTTTGCCAGAAAACCCTCACAGTGCATGTTGAGTATTTGCACGGAAGCACCATGCAACCAATGATAGATGGGTAAATCGCTGGCTAGCCAAACTGAAATTTGGTCTTCCAGGAATGGGGCCTCGTTTGTGCCGTATCCGAGAATCAGAGCTTCACAACAACATTGATCGCGCAAGTCTTTGCTCAAGAAGCATTGGGAATAAAGTTTTGCATCAAGGGCAATTTCCTCTCCGGTGGGATTTTCAGGACAAAGAACAATTATTCGACAAGGGTATTTCTGGGAGAACTGAATAGCCACCTCGAAGACTTGTTGACCTTCCTTCGGGCTTGTATCGACCCCAAAGTGGATGATGAGGTTCATTTGAAGAGCATGAGCATTGGAGAGGCCATGCTCTTGATCTTCTTCACGCCACATGGCGGAGATTTGTCGAGCCACCTCCGGCACGGGCATCGAGATTCCTGGGAGCTTGGCGAAGAGTGGATTCATCCGGAGCCGGCTATTCGCCATTCGTGTCCGTTTTGTTTCAAAAGGGCATCAGCGGCTTCGGGCCCCCAAGAGCCAGACAGGTAGTCTTCGGGAACTTGGTCGCTCTTGGTCCATTCATCCAGAATAGGTGTAAAAAGTTTCCAAGAGGCTTCTGTTTCGTCGCCTCTAATAAATAAGGTTCCATCTCCTACCATGGCATCCAGAATCAATCTTTCGTATGCTTCCGGCGTATTTGATCCGAAGGTCGTGGAATAACCGAAGTTCATTTTTACGGGCTGAGTCCTTGTTTCCAAGCCAGGCACCTTTGAGTTAAGCACAAGAGCCAACCCCTCGTCTGGTTGAATTCGCAGTACCATGACGTTAGGACCGACGTCGAATTTGTCTTTTTCGCTAAACAGAATGCCCGGTGGGCATTTGAATTGGACTGCTATTTCGCTTGCTCGGCGAGCCATTCGTTTGCCGGATCGCAGATAGAAGGGCACACCTTTCCATCTCCAATTGTTTATGGACAAGCGTAGTCCGACAAAGGTTTCCGTTGTGGATTTTTCCGGAACCCCATCTTCTTCTAGATAACCAATGGCCTTTTCCCCATCCACCAATCCTTCGACGTAACGGCCGCGTATCACGTCCGATGTTTCTGCCTCCATGCAAAGAGGTTGAATGGCTTTGAGGACCTTTACCTTCTCGTCTCGAATAGCTTCGGGATCCAACGAGACCGGTGGTTCCATGGCAGTTAAAGCCAGTAATTGCATGACATGGTTCTGAATCATGTCTCGCAACGCACCGCTCTGGTCATAGTAGCCTGCTCGCGAACCCACTCCGATGCTCTCGGAAACCGTGATTTGAATGCACTCTATGTATCGTCGGTTCCAGATGGGTTCGAAGATGGAGTTGGCAAAACGTTGAACAAGAAGGCTTTGAACAGTCTCTTTTCCTAAATAGTGATCAATTCGGAATACTTGGTTTTCAGCAAAATTTTGGCAAATGACATCGTTTAGTTCTCGTGCGGATACCAAGTCATGACCAAAAGGTTTCTCAATGACTACCTTTGATGCCAGTTTGGTCCCTGTGCGGCGCTGGGCTAATCCTGAGGTTCCCAAATTAGTGAGGATAGAAGAAAATGCACTTGGTGGGGTGGAGATATAAAATACAACTTGCAGATCTCGACCAATGGATTTCTCGATTTCTTCAATAGTTCCCCGAAGTCGAACAAAAGATTCAGTGTCATCATATCCTCCGGCGTGGAAACCAATCCCCTTGGACAAGTTTTCCCACAGGTTTTGATCAAGCGGTCTCCGGGAAAACTTTTCCACAGCTTCCAGCATGGAATAGCGAAAGGCATCGTCAGCGAGTTCACTTCGACCGTATCCGATGAAAAAGAAATCGGCTGGCAACAGGTTATCCACGCCCAAGTTGTAGAGGGCAGGCATTAGTTTTCTAGCGGTTAGATCTCCGGAGGCTCCGAATATTACAATCACTGTTGGGGAAGCTCCGCGATGGGAACTCAAGCCTTCGAGAAAGGGATGTCTGTCAGTTGATTCTTTCACAATGCAAGCGATCCTAATGAGAGTGATCGGTGAACAAGGCAACGTTTTCGTAATGCAGGCAAGTCGCCTTTACTTTCTTTTTCCATCTCACTTCCACCAAATCGAATCGATAATGAGCGGATTGCCTCCGATGACTTGTCAGATATGCTTTGCAAACTCTTAACAAGGCTCGTTTTTTTTTGTATCCGACACTGTGGTAGCCGGAGATGAGGGCACTTTCCTCACGAGTTCTTACTTCCACGAAAACAAGAGTGCCTTCATGCAGGCAAACCAAGTCTATTTCATCCCGACCTTTCCGCCAATTCCTGTTCAAGACACGGAATCCTTTTGTTCTCAAGTGCAGTTCCGCGTTTCTCTCTCCGGCTTGACCTCGCTCTGCCTTAGTCATTGTGGCAAAGCATTTTCGCCTCTTTAAGAGTAATAGCAGAACCCATAGTCTTCGCCATGTTTGCCCGAGCTTCATCTCCATTCGTGCTTGGGATAACGCCCTGCCAATTGCTTACGGATTTCGGGGTAGGAATCGCGCCAGAAACTCTGCATGTCTCTTGTCACCTGAACGGTGCGTCGATTGGGAGCCAATGCTTCAATTTGGACGATGTATTTACCTCCCGCAATCTCAGGTGCTTCTTCCAAGTCATATAAGTCTTGTATGGTGGCGGCTATTATCGCTTCTCCATCTTTGTATCGAATCCTCACAGGCTTCCTGCGGTTTGGCAAAGTATGCTCTTCCGGGGCAAGCATGACCATTGCTTCTTTTTGTTCGCCCGAAAGCCAATCCTTGACGGACGGAAAAACCTCTTTGTTCTTAATCTGCCGATAACTGGTGAATCCCAGGCAAATTTGTTCACAAATGGCCTTTCTTCCGTTTTCGTCCAATTTGGAAATTTCGCATTCCGGGCAGTGTTGAGAAAGGAAGTTCACACGTTCTATCCAGCTCTCCACAGAGGCATTCCATTGTTTTAGCTTCAGGCGACCATTGACAATTTCATCAGCCAACAATTGAGCCGCTTCAGCGGGGGAGGGTGTTCCCGTGGTTTTTTCATCCAGTATCAGTTCTCCAAAGCGCCGAATTCGCTTAGCGACTACCGAACGACTTGCAGGATCGTATGTAGTCATCTCTTGATCTGCAAATCTGTCTGGAAAGATTTCCGCCAACCATTCTTCACGAATTTCCGTTGATAGGCCAAGAATCAGGCGGGCTTTTCCTTTGGTGGCAATTTCCTCCAATTCAGCGGCGACCACTAAATCGATGCCCTTTGTTTCGCTCCCATGACGCAATTCTCCGTGGCCGCCACCGGCCAGTGCATACAATGACGATCCACTTCTTGTTTTTCGGGCGACTTGTTCCGGATATCCTGCCAATATTGAACGAGCCAGCTTTTCGGGGGTCCATTTTTCAATTGTTGGCCGATTGATGGCCAAACCTCTTAAGATTTGACTGCGAATTTTACCAACTTCCCTGGCTCTGCCGGAGTGAATGCTCCATTGTTTGCAAAATTTTAGGTCGAAGCCTCGTTCAACTGCTAGTTCCCATGCCCTTATCAAGGGGATGAAGTCCGAACATAGTTCATCAGGGCCCACCAAGGCGTCATCGTCTTTTCCTTTGGGATGAAGGAGAATGGGGCGGGTTTGCGTCAAGGCAATGGCAAGAGCGGCGGTTTGCGGACAACCGTTTGTTTGAGATTCAGCAAGTACTCGCGCATGTCTGGGATGGGCGGGCAAAGTGGCTAGAAATCTTCCACTGGTGGTGATTTCACGAGTTGCTCGACGAAAGGCTCCAAGGTCCTCAAGCAAGCTTTCTGCGCGATCAAGATCCTCCTCGGCAGGAGTGTCGAACCAAGGAAAATCTCGAGGGTCGTGGTTGGCGGCTAATAACATTAGGATAGTTTCGGAAAGATCGATGCGCTTTATTTCAGGGGTTTCTTCTTTGGCCCTTCTTTCTTGATCTACTTCGCTCCACATGCGGATGCATCGACCTGATGAAGTTCTTCCGGCTCGTCCCGATCGTTGTGCCGCTGAAGCTCGGCTGATTTTTTCAGTCAACAAGGTGTTGATGCCCCGCCGAGAATCAAACCCAGCCTTTTTGGCCAAACCTGAATCAACGACCAAACGCACGCCTTCAATGGTCAGTGAAGTTTCCGCTATGTTTGTGGAAACCACGATCTTGCGAGTGTCGTCAGGTATCAATACTGCATCTTGAGCGGCCGCGGATAGATCACCATGTAGAGGAAGGATTCGTAAACCTTTCGCAGCAGGTAGGCTTTGCAAAGATTCTATTGTACGACGAATTTCAAATGCACCTGGCAAAAAAATCAAAAAATCGCCATCAGGCTCCTCGTTAATCAAACGCCGCATGTGTTTGCATATGCGATCCCAAATCGGTTGGTTTTTTATGCCCCGATCCGCCGCATACTCTATTTTGACGGGAAAGGTTCGCCCGTCTGATTCGATCAATGAGCATCCTGACAAGTATTCGAGCAAGGGTTGCGGATTCAAGGTTGCGGAAGAGACAATCAATTTTAGATCTGGCCTTGGCCCGTCTTGTAACCGCTTGATCAATGCAAGGCAAAGGTCTGCTTCCACTGTTCGTTCGTGAAACTCGTCTAACATGACTGCTTCGGCTTCTCTCAATTGAGTGTCCCCAAGCAGTTTGCGTAGCATCACACCTTCGGTTAGGTATATGATCCTAGTGTTTTCGTTTAAACATCGGTCGAAACGCATTTCATAGCCAACGCCATCTCCTACCCTGGTTGAGCGTTCGCTAGCCACCCGTCGGGCCAATGCTCGAGCAGCCATACGACGCGGTTGAGTGACGTAGACTATCTTCTGGGAATTATTTTCCCGATCAGCCAAAAATTGAGGTACTTGGGTGGATTTCCCTGAACCAGTTGGTGCTGAAAGTACAACTCTGGACCCTGATTTAATTCCATTTAGAATCAAATCACGGCATTTATATATGGGTAAATTTTCCATCTACGAAGATACAACTATATATACTTCCTGTTATAATGAAAATACCCATCGGATAGTTAATCATTGGGTAATGATTAGTTTAGCTAAAAGTCATATGAGGAAATCTATTGACAATGTAGCGAAAATACCTTGTTTTAAATAGTTATTCACGAGATTGGATTGAAATCTTCTTTCCGGAGGGCTCGTGAAACAGTGATGATGATGACCATTGTTATGCAAGCGGTAATGTTTGTCGGTGGTCTTGTCTGCCCTAAACCAAGCCCAAGGAGGAAAAGCCTATGAAGGAAACACTGTCTAAACTGAATGAATGGATTAAACTGATAACTCAAATCGGATTGGCGCTAATCGCTTTAAGCATCGTGGTCGAAATTGTTTTCGGCAAGAACGCTGTTTTTGGCGGTGGCGTCATAGACAACTTATCCGGGATCGTAACAGACATCGGCGGCGAAAATGGTTTCGTTGGCCTTGTCGCGATACTTGTGATCCTGGCACTTGTTCGTGGTCGAGTGTGATGGCTTAAGCTCTACCGCAACATATACAAACAGACAAAACAAACCTACTAGTACTAGAAACAACCCTAAAGGGAGGGAAATATCATGGAAGCATATGCTAAACAACTAAAAGACATAATTGGCGGACTTACCGGTATATTGGTAGCCACCATCGGATTGTTCGTAATCGTTCGTGTGGTTTTCGGCACGGAAGCGGTTGCAAACTTCGACGTTATCGCAAACATCAGCGAATTGGTTAATGTCTTCGTGGGTGATGGAGCGAGTCTTGCCGGCTTGGTTACATTGATCATCATCTTATCCGTAATTGGACGCAAGTAGGCGATCTCGGAAGATTGGTTTTTATACCAGAAGGGGCGGGTATCTTACCCGCCCCTTCTTTTTGCTCTCCCCGAAGCCCTCAGCTTAACTTGAGCTTCAAGGGTTTGGGGGCGACTTTCTTTGGTAGATGGATCGACAGGATCCCATTTTCAAGTTTTGCCTTTGCTTTCCCGATTTCCACGTCTTTCGGTAAACGAACGCTTCGCTTGGTTTCAGGAATTACCTTTTTCTCGCATTTCCTTGAAGCCGCTACAGTGAGAATATCTTTTTCGATTTCCACACTAACTTCTTTCTTTGCATAACCGGGAAATTCCATCTTTAGCGTATAGGCATCTTCTCGTTCTTCGAACTCGAAAGTTCTTTCAGATACTGTATTGGGGCTTCGCAGCAATCTGTCGAAAAAGGGCTCAACCGAAGACAGATCTCTCAATGGTGATAAGAAAACGGATTCGAGTGGCCATATATTACGATTAGGTCGGTTGAATTTAACTAGATTCATTTCAGTCGTTCCTTTGTTGAGGGTTCTTTTATGTATACAAATGCATTTTTAGCGCCACTTTAGAAATAATCATAAATTACTTACAAATAATGAATAAAGAATATTTAGGTGGAGGGGTGAAATTAAAAAAAGGGACAAATAGACACTATTATGGTAGCGCCACAAAATATAAGGGACAAACAGGCCCTTTTTAGTTTAATCCTTCAGGGTGACCAAGGTGGCTCCCCAACCTCCGCTCGTTTCGTCTGCTACTCGAAAGCTTTTGACTTCAGGCATTTTGCGGAGAGTCGAATGGACAATTTCTNGGAGAGTTCCGATTCCTTTACCATGAATTAAACGAACGGAAATTATTTCCTTTTCTTGGCAAGCTTTCACATACTCTCTGACTAAATCCGCTATTTCCTTAGGTCGAAAATGATGTAAATCCAGAGTTCCGTCTATAGGGACTTCAATGGGATCTGATTCCATGATTAACCTTTTTACTCTTGCTTTCGCCTTGGCTAAGCAGATGTATTGTTCCCCTTCTTTGTTCTTATTGTGAATAGAGCAACAAACTATTTCATTTACCCCGCCCTCTTCTTGATGGCTTTGTCCTGTTTGCCTGCAAGTGCCCAAGAAGCTACTTTCCAGCAACGAATAGCCGACCTGGATGCCAAGACCGCGGCTCTGGAGAAGCGTTTTGAGGAGAACCAGAACCAATCTCAAAAGTACAACGCCTTCATTGAGGAAGCCAGGGCTAATCTGCAAAAGATCCGTGCTGACCGCAAGCCGATCGAACCAATGCCAAGTTTTCCTGAAATAGTAATCCCTACATCTTCAGTCCCTCCGGTCGCCCCTGTTGCACCAGTTACTGAAACTAATCCTGCGCCCTCAATTCCTCCCCCTGTTTCACCTGCACCCTCAAAGCCTCAAACTTCTCTTGCGAAACCAAGAGAATCCAAAGGGTATTACATTCAGATTTTCGGAGGTTTCGTTAATCCTGATCCAGGTTCTTATAAGAAAAATGGCAGTGAATTCCCTATAGAATCCGATCATGGTTTTGTATCAGGAATAGTTTATGGCAGGGATTTTGGCAAATTTCGCCTTGAGGGTGAGATCTCCGGTCGAAGGTACACTCATGAAACAATCAATTTAACGGGACTACCTCCATTTGGCCTTGAAAGTATAACTGGTTACTCTTCAGCTGTAGGAGGGCTTATTACGGCTGTCTACGATATTGAATTAACTGAGAGCGTAGACTTCTTCGTTGGAATTGGCACTGGAGTTTCAGGTGCTATGTTAAACATCAAGCAAGTGGGTGGAGCCGATGTTAATTCCATTTACAAGGACACCTTGTTTTCCTACCAATTATTGACTGGTTTTGCTTGGGATTTTGCGAAAAGAGCTTCAGCTCGATTCGTCTACAAATATTTCACCACTGCTGGCAGCCAACACTTCGATCGATTGGGCGCCCACAACTTGGANCTCGGCCTGCAGCTCGATATGTAGGTGTCATTCTTTGAAGAANTGAGCAAAAGTGGTTAGTATTCGTTTGGCTTCCGTGTCTCCAAGTGAGGCAGCTTGACGAAACCATTTGCCAGCGGCATTTCGATCTTTGCCGCAGCCTTTGCCATGGAAGAGCATCAATGCTAGATAGCGTTGTGATTCTGGATCACCGAGCTCTGCAGCTTTTTTAAAACAAGCATAAGCTTTTTCATGATTTTGTTTGGTGCCTTGTCCGTTATAGTGCTTTTGTCCCTCGACACGACATTCCTTTGCCAGACGTTGGGTTTCCTCCCTTGCCTTTTGGTTAGGTGCCGGATGTATGGGTTTGGTCTGTTGCGGGACACCACTAAGATATTTGCTAAGATCTTCAGTGGCACCGGTGTGATCTTGTGCTGCTGCTCGCTGAAGTAGCCGAATGGCTTCATGTTTGTTGGCATTGGAATTTTCCTCGAACAAAAGCGTTGCTAGCGAATACTGGGCCTCGGCGAAGTTTTGCTCGGCTGCCAGCCGTAGCCACCGAATGGCGCGATCATTGTCCTTGGGGACACCCTCGCTATTGTAATAGGCCATCCCAAGATTGTATCTAGACGTCATGGATTGTCGTCGAGCACCCTCTACCAAGAGGCCTATTCCTTTTTGGAAATCTTGGGGAAGTAGGGGAGGTAGCCCCTTCAAATGAAGTGCTCCAAGAGTAGCTTGTGCCTGAGGATATCCTGATGCAGCGGATTCCTGAAAATAAGCGATGGCGCGAGGAGGGTTTTTGGGCCTGACGTAAAAACAAATTTCACCCATTGCATATTGAGCAATGGGGTCGCCTTCGGAAGCACGCCTAGAGAGACGTAGCTGGGCGTCTTGGTAGAATTCGTTGGATTTTTCAAAGTCCCCAGCCAGCAAGGCGAGATTACCCAAGTTATATAAACCGAGCGGATCTCCGGCTTTTGCTGCCTTTTGTGACCATTTTCGAGCCTCCCCGAAATTAACTTTTATTCCAGCTTCACCAGCTCGCATGTATATGCCCAACACGGCTTGCCAGTAGGTTTCTCCGGAATTGGCCTTTCCAATTATGGAATCTCTTGTGATTTGGGGTGTCCAAATGGCGACATCTTTGCCCGCCAGTCCTGTGGAGATCGCGATTACACAGGAAATTGTTCTGAGAATGACCGAAAACTTCATGAGACTACCGGTTATTGCTATGACAACAAAGTTGTTCTTCCAAGCTTGAAAAGCATTATGGGTGAGGATAAAGCTCATTTCTACTATGAAGATATTTTCTACTCGCGCCCTCTTGGTATCTTTTTTTCTAAGTTGCCTTTGCTTGTTGGTGGTGGGGGTTAGCAACAGCTATGGTGACCCAAACGGTGTTAGTTTTGCTCAATCCAGACTGTCTGCAATTGTTGCAAAAGAAAAAAATTTGTTTCTCGCCGCNAATAATAAGCAGGCGATGAATGAAAAGGAGCTTACTAGGAAAATTCAAGATTTGGTTTCCGACTACGAATCTTATTTAGCGGATAATCCAAAGGATNTGACCGCTTTGATTTTATATGGAAAATTTTTNCGANGCGTTGATCAGCCAGGCCCAGCCACAGGAGTTTTTCTCAAAGCTGAAAAACTCGATCCGAACGTTGCTGTGATCAAACAGCAAATCGCCAATTATTTGACTGAGGAAGGACGAATCGCAGAGGCTTTGCCCTATTTGCTTCGAGCAGTTGAATTAAGCCCCAAAGAAGCAATTTATCATAATCAATTAGGATCTTTTTTGTTTTTGTTCAGAGAAGAGCTTATTCGCCTTGGGATTACTACCCAGGCGACTAATGATCGTAACATGATGATCGCTTTTCGTGAGGCTGCCAAACTGGNATCCGACAACTTTGATTATCGTTTGCGTTATGCCCAAAGCTTTTTTGATGTTTCCGATCCTGATTGGGAAGAGGCTTTGAAGGTGTGGAATGCCTTGTCCGTCAAAGGCCATCGTTCGGTTGAAAAAGCAGAGTATTTATCTCTGTGCCAAGCCCGCGTTTTAGCCAAATTAGGTCGCTTGAAGGAGGCCAAGGTCTTGATTAACAGTGTTCGCTCTCCGGTGATGGGAGCAACAAAACAAAAATTGTTGGATTTGCTCGAAGACCCTGCTTCCAAATTCCCCGAACCCCCTTCCCCAACTGATGAGAACAAGACTAAGAAAGACAAAAACGCCTCCTTGAAAAAGCCCGTCCCCGATGACTTGTTTTTTGATGAGGATTTAATGAATTTGCATGAAATAGCGCAGCGGTTGGAAGAAAAAAAATTGCTACGTGATTTACGGGTTGAAGCTATTCGCGCCACTTACGATGAGAAGGGCAAGGTCAAGATGTCTTTGCGAGGTATTGCCGAACTCACTCGACCTGATGGTTCAGGTCGTAATCTCTAACTTCGACGAGGTTTTCTAGAATGCTTGATGGGGATATTCTTGCCCTCGGCGCAAATTTGCANAAAGGGTTGGTCTATTATTTGATTTTGGTTACGAGCTTGAGCATCCATGAATGGGCTCATGCGTTTGTTGCAGATAAAGTGGGAGATCCTCTTCCCCGTTCCCAAGGACGCGTTACACTTAATCCTATTGCCCACATGGATATCATAGGTACGTTTTTTTTGCCATTAGCCATGATTTTCATGAATCCTGGATTCGCAATTTTTGGTTGGGGGAAACCAGTCCAAGTATCATTACCAAATCCCAAGACAAGGCTTCGTGACGATCTCCTCGTCACCGGGGCGGGTCCCCTTTCCAATATTTGTTTAGCCTGCATTGGAGGGATTATACTTCGAACTTTGCCGGAATCCAGTTCCTTGTGTGGCTTGCTCGAGGCATTCATTTTTATCAATTGTCTTTTGTTTTTGTTTAACTTGATTCCAGTGCCACCTCTGGACGGGTCTCGTTTTATGAAGCATGCGGTCAGGATGAGAGAAGAAACTTATGCAGGATTTGCCCGCTATGGATTTTTGATTATCTTGGTATTGATTAATCTAGATGGTTTTCGGGTAAATTTTAGAGCGGGCGTATCAACTCTGATGAACTTTTTCGGTNGTTAATTAATTTTTACCAATGCGAGAGATCGGTGAATTTAAGGATGAGGAAAAAGCTAACACTTTTTCGGCTTATCTGAATTCGGAAGGCATAGACAGTCAAGCTGAGGAGGATGAGGGCATTTGGACGATTTGGGTGCAGGACGAAGAAAGTCTTGATCGGGCAACACGCGAATTAGAGCGCTTCCGTAAAAATCCTCATCGCTCGGAATACTTAAAGGCATCTAGAACTGCTCAAAAGAATNTAGAACTGGAGAAAAAGCAAACAAGTCGCGGAAGATTTAAAGANGTCGATTTGGGCAGACGTTGGCGCCCGCGCGGTCGCCCCGGAGGTGTGACTATGGCAATGGTCACGATCACCGCGGTGATTTTTTTGCTTACGGGTCTAGGAGAGAATCCTTCAAATAACTGGAGGCAAAAACTCTCGATTACTGAGTTTCAGGTTTTGGGTAATACGATTACATGGAAAGTCGGATTGCCTGAAATTTATTCAGGTCAAATTTGGCGATTATTTACCCCCGCCTTAATTCACATCGGGCCCATACATTTTCTTTTCAACATGATGTGGCTTTTCGACCTCGGAGGCATGATTGAGAATAGGAAGGGCGCCGTCTTTTTAACCTTCTTTATTTTGCTCACTGGGATCGTTTCAAACCTCGGTCAATTTTCCACGCCCGAATCCTTGGGGAACATGTTGGGCTATGGCCCGAATTTCGGTGGTATGTCCGGTGTGGTCTACGCCTTGTTTGGTTATGCCTGGATGAAAGGAAAGTACGATCCCGGCGATGGTATAGGTGTACCTTCTTCCACTGTAATAATAATGGTGGGTTGGTTCGTTCTTTGTTTCACACCGATTTTCCCGAATATCGCTAATGCCGCGCATGCCCTTGGCCTTGGGACTGGAGCAGCTTGGGGTTATATCTCAGCGATAAAGTGGAGGCGCTAAACTAGTTCTCTCGCCCTAGTTCGTAGATAGCGCACCCCGCTCGCAGATTTGGCAGGAAGCGACAAGGTTGNCGCCAATCTCCACCCAAGTGCACGAATCGACGAACGGTGATATTTGCTTCCGAGCAAAACGATTCAAAATCAGTCAGACTGAATGGGTTCGAGGGGCTTCTTTCATGCCATGCCTCTGGATAAACTTCGTTTCGGATGCGACTACCCTTGAAAAAATAATTTAGCCGATTTCGCCAAAATCCGTGGTTTACGAAACTGACCGCCACTCTTTTGGCTACTCGTAGTGCTTCGCGCAGAGTTTCGCCTGAATCCTCGAGTTCTTCCACCGTTCGAGAGAATATCACCCAATCGAAGGAATCGGACTCAAGAATTCTTAATGCTTTACGGATGTCCCCATGATACGCAGACACCCCGCGAGAAACACAAGAGGTAATCTTTTCGGGATCGATGTCCACTCCCACGCCGTTGACGTTTTTGGTCTTTCGCAGGTGATCGAGGAGGACACCTCGTCCGCAACCAAGGTCGAGAACTCGATCTTCTTGGCCAATCCATTGGCTGATTACCTGGAAGTCGCTTTCTCGTTTAACTTCCTTTCGATCGATTTCTTTTTTGGTGTTCTGGTTCCTTTGTGTTGGTTGGGTAACTTCAGTTCCAAGAAATGAGCGTATCAGGTTATGAAAGGCATCGGCCTTCAGCAGAAAGGAGTCATGACCAAAGTCATAGTCAATTTCCGCATAAGAGGCCTCCTTGCCTAGGCGGAGAAGAGTATCAACCAATTCTCTGTTTTGATCCGGCGTATATAACCAATCGGAAGTAAATCCAATCGCCAAGGTTTTGGCCTCTACTTTTGAAAAGGCCTCGGAGAGGTCGTTGTTTTCGCCGTAAAGATCGAAACGGTCTAGAGCTTTAGTTAGATAAAGGTAAGTATTCGCGTCAAAACGGTTCACGAAACTTTTGCCTTGGTGTCGAAGATAGCTTTCTACCTCGAACTCGACGTCAAAGCGTTGACCGCTCTCAGGCGCCTTTTCAGGCGAATAACGTCGGTTTCGCCCAAATTTACGTTCCATGCTTTCTTCGGACAAGTAGGTGATGTGAGCCATCATGCGAGCGATGGAAAGGCCGACGTCCGGCCCATCCCCGAGAGGGTAATTCCCTCCATTCCATTTGGCATCTTGGATGATTGCGTTACGACCAACCTCGTTGAAGGCTATTGTTTGAGCGCCGTGCCGCGCGGTAGCGGCAATGGGAATTATTCGAGCCACCATGTCAGGGAACTCCACAGCCCATTGCAGGACTTGCATTCCTCCCATACTGCCACCGATAACAGCATACAGTTTGTTGAGTCCCAAGTGATCGGTCAGAAGCTTCTGGGCTTTGACCATGTCCCCAACCGTTAAGTCTGGAAAAGAAATCCCGTAAGGAANCTGGTTCTCGGGATTAATCGAAGTGGGTCCCGTTGTTCCTTGGCAAGCACCCAGACAATTTGAACAAATTACAAAGAACCGATTGATGTCGATAGGTTTGCCAGGGCCTATCATTTCGTTCCACCAACCCACCTTTCGATCGCTCTTGTCATGGACTCCGGCGCAATGATGATCCCCGGTGAGGGCGTGACAGACGAGAATGGCATTGTTCCTTTCCTCATTCAGCTGTCCATAGGTTTGGTATCGGATGGTAAGCTCTTCGATGCTTCCACCCCTTTCGAACAGGAAGGGAACCTTGGAGTGAAAATCTTTGGGAGTAACGACAGTTACACCTTCTTCGGAAGACTTTGCTTGAGTCTCGTTACTGTCTGCGGTCATGATTCTTTGATCCTGCCTGGATGTTTTGATTCCGCCCGCGGCGCGGTTAAGGGAAGATGTTGAGAGAGGTTAGACGAAATTAGCTTTCGAGCAAACTCTCATCCACGTCATAATTGCTATGAACGCTTTTCACGTCTTCTAGGTCATCGAGCAATTCAATTAGTCTCATCACCTGTTTGGCCTGAGCTTCGTCTTCTACCTTGACCAAACTATTTGGCACATAGGCCAACTCCGCTGAGTCGGGCTCGATTCCAGCCTCGGCAAAGGCTTGGGAAAGTTTGTCAAAATTGGATACTTCACAAAGCACTTCAAAATGGTCCTTTTCCACAACCACGTCTTCGGCATCATTTTCCAATGCAATCTCCATCAATCCGTCCTCTTCAATTTTTTCCGAGTCGATCAAGAATTGCCCCTTACGTTTGAAATTGTAGGTCAAAGCGCCGGCACCAGCTAGGTTTCCGCCATTCTTCGTCAACGTGCTGCGAACTTCCGACGCGCTACGGTTTTTATTGTCTGTGGTTACTTCCACTATGATGCCAACTCCACCTGGCCCGTAACCTTCATAGAGTAATTCTTCGATCGCGAAGCCTTCTAACTCTCCCGTTCCCTTTTTGATCGCGCGCTCGATGTTATCAGCCGGCATATTGGCTGACTTGGCCTTGAGTATTATTGTCCGCAGACTCGGATTGAAGTCCGGATCTCCACCACCATTTCTGGCCGCCAAGGTGATCTCTTTACCAATTACACTAAAGATCTTTCCTCGTTTTGCATCGACCGCCGCCTTGTGGCGTTTGGTCGTTGCCCATTTGCTATGTCCGGACATTGCGTATTCTATTGGATCGTATGAATTTTTCTCTCAGAGCTACTCTCTTTTCAATAAAAATTCATAAGCTTGTTCGAGCTTTTTGCGTTTTTCCTCTGCTTCGAGCTGTCGTTTGGAACCAAGATTCCGGATTTTGTCCGGATGGAATTTGGCAACGCGTTGCTTGAAAGCATTCTTTATCTCCTTTTTGTTTAGCTTTCCGCGTAGCCTTAATCCCAAGGCTTTTCGATGTTGCTTTTCCTCGNGCGACAAGTGTTGAGAGGGATCGNATNTCTGTTTTATCTGATTNTTTTCCGTTGTCTCGATTGTTGGGGCAGGGGAGGCACCACTTCTTTTTGTCACCAATGTTTGGACGATAGTCAGACAGTTTTGAATCGTCCAGTACAACACTAGAGCGGATGAGAAAAAGTACAGGAAGATAAGGAAGAAATATGGCATCATGCGCATCATTTTCGCTTGGATGCGTTGTTGTTCGGTGGCGCCGGCGCCTAAATTCATAGGCGTCAGTTTCATTTGAAAGTATTGTGTAACCGTCATTATAATCGGGAGTACGTTTAATGAAAAGGAACCGAGAAAGGCCACGTTGTCTTGCTCCGATAAATCCTCAATCCACAAAAATTCAGCTCCCCTCAATTCGGCTGCCGATCTAAGCATCCAAAACAAACCCAGGAAAATAGGGATTTGAATGAGCATGGGCCAACATCCGGCCAATGGATTAACTCCATGCTCTTTATAGAACTTCATCATCTCTTGATTGAGCTTTTGCGGGTTGCCTTTGTGTTTTTCCCGCAATGCCTGCAAAGGCTCTTGGAGTTCCTGCATCATTTTCTGAGAACGCACTGATTTTGCCGTTAGTGGCCAGAGAGCCAATTTCACGCAAATTGTCATTACTATGATGGCCAAACCAAAATTCCCGAACCAACCGTGCAAAAGATTCAAGAAAGAGTTCAAAGGTTCCGACACCCATGAAAAAATCCCGAATTGCATAACGGTTTTCTGTTTTTCTCCAATTGCTTGAAGCCGACCGTAATCCTTTGGCCCTGCATAATATTCTATCTCAACGAGACGACTTCCTCCAGGTCTAACAGAACCAAAGGGGAACGAGAAACTCCCCGTGACACCTTGTGTTTCAAGCCCGTCAGGATTCTTTAAATTTATTATCCTGCCGACCACTTCGGCTCCCTGAGGTTCCTTTAACGGTCTAACGATGTTTACGAAGAATCGATTGCTGATACATGCCCATTTTGCTTTCGATAGTTGTTGCCTGTATGTATTACCGGCCCCACCGATTTCATTAATCTGCCAAAATTCGTCTTCCACGCCATCTATTCGCCCGCTGCAGTTGGCGCACTTGCATCCGACGTCAAGTTCTCCACCTGAATTATAGTAACCTATGTTGAGGTAAGTTTGGGAGTCGTCGAAGAGGTTGTATAATCTGTCTATTGGTCGAGCTGAACCGATTTGCATACGGACGTTTTCCAAATCCAAGAAATCGTTGCCATGATTGGTTACGGTAGTGCGGTGATGGATCAAATAGGGATCTTCTCCGGGCACACGCCAGTATTCTCTGCGAATCTCTATTTCTCCCGCTCGGTTTGTCCAAGTTAGGCGTGACGAATTACCATCTTCCACTCGTTCGAAGGCGCTATCTTCGTATCCCGCTAATTTTATCGGACGAAAATCTCTATCCTCAAAGCTCACGGCTAAAGCGGGTTCCGAAGGATACTTGAATTTGTATTCCTTAAGAACACGGTTTGTCTTTTTGAGTCGAATTTCCCTAATCGCTCCACCCTGATTGGTGAATATTATCTCAATAGGATCGCCGCCTCCAAAATCCAAAGCCTTGAACGTGCTTTCCTCTCTTGGCTTGGGTGCAGGTTGCGAAAGGTCTGGTTCGATATTCTTGTCCGAAGAAGAATTTGCTTCACTGCCCGAAAGAACCTGTCCCGCAAGAGGTAAATCTTGCGGCGAGTTCTCATTTAATTCTGATTGCTTCGAGGTATTTGCATCCCTTTGTTTTATTTTTTCTGCATCGAGTTGACGATCTGCGTTTTGCTGAAACATCAGCATTGCCAAAATCAACAAGCTAATGCCGATCAGAAAATTCTTTTTGTCCATGATGAAATCTTGGATATTGGCCTAANCGTCCGCCCGANTGCAGAATTTAAGGAAATCTGCCTCAATCCCCTTTCGATTCATTGTTGGCATNGTGGGATGAACAACCAGTACNATATCACATTGTTCGGGAAGTTTATCTTGGTGAATTCGAAAAAGCTCCCGAAAGCATCTTTTGGCATGATTGCGAGTAACGGCATTGCCCACTTTTCGACTGACTCGAAACCCAATCCTTCTTCCCGTGACAGCCTTTTCATTGATTAAAGCCTGAATGAGAAATCCAGCAAACCCATGACGCTTGCCCAATTTTCGAATGAGCGCGAAATCTTCGTTCGCTCGCAGCCTATGGCGGGCGCTGAATCGCATTGACTAAAAGTAGGTATCGAAGGGACTTAGCGACGACGCACGGATGCGCTAAGGCGCTTACGACCTTTCCTTCGACGAGCAAGTAATATCTTGCGGCCACCGCTAGTTGAGTTTCGTTTTCTGAAACCAAACTTTCGGGCGCGTTTGATCTTGGATGGCTTGTAGGTCCGACTCATGTGATTCCACGATTTGGGATAAACCCGTTAAGGGAATAAAAAAAACGATCCGTGTCAAGCTTGGCTAAAGTTGATTCTTTGCGGAAAAACCTTGCCCGTTAACTGCATGTCGCTAGTCTTTTAGACTTCTTTTTTGGTTGTCCCGTTCGTCTAGTCAGGTCCAGGACACCGGGTTTTCATCCCGGCAACAGGGGTTCGAATCCCCTACGGGACGCCAAAGAATCATGATTACATGGCGGATTTAGCCTTGTTACATTGGATACTTGGCTTTCAATGACAAGCCTGTGTCATTATATCCTTTTTTCCCCCTCTATATGCTTAGTAAGTCCATGCATAGCGTCGAGAGTGTGCTTGAACATTTAGATAATTTTGTTCTCTCCCATTCTGATTTCTTGAGGATATGCAAAAAAACATGGCTCGAACGAATTCAATTTTCTTTTGTTAAGATAAGTTCATTTGCTAGAAAGCTGTCATTGATTATGCAACTTGTTGTAGAGACCCTGCGAGGAATCTTCATCGTGGAAACAAACTTCTTCACATTAATGGAAAGGAAGATAGCTGTAAAACTTGTGTAAACAATTTGACCAAAACTTTCTTTGCATTTTGAGCAACTCAACTGCTTCTACCATTACTAACACAACTTTTTTTATAATTCATCTACATCAACTCATTGATCTGGGAAAACTCTGCAATTTTTAACCAATACCTCAAGGATGTTCAAACGGATGAAAAACTATCTTCTTTATCATATGAGAGGCATCGATTTTATCAACCGAAGCTCGCCAACTCTTTTACGAGATAATTGTGGGTGATAAATAGATCCCGGACCCTATATACTCTTGCCGAAGACCTTGCATAACTATCACTTGAATTTAATGAATATATTTAAATTTATTTATTTTATTAGCGCTCTCACTATTGTTGCTTCGCTTAACGGAGAGAGGGAGCGCGTTGAACTAGCTGCCGTGCCATCCGTTTCACCAAATGGAAAACAAATCACTTTTGTTTGGCGTAGAGACTTGTGGGTAGTGTCGATTGATGGTGGGGAAGCACGCCAACTCACCNGACATCCAGCATCAGATCATTGGCCTTCTTGGTCCCCTAATGGCAGGGAAATAGCTTTTTCAAGTAAACGGGATGGGTATTGGAATATTTTTCGTATCCCCGCCGCGGGTGGGGATCCCATTCAGATTACTGATCACAGTGAAGGTTATCTTCCACTGGAGTGGTATCCCGATGGCAAAAATCTTCTCACGCAAGGAATTCGTGATCATGGAGGATTGGACTCCGAGCGATTGTTCAAAGTGGATGTTAACGGAAAAGCTCATGACCAATTAGTTTTCAATGCTTATGCTCGAAATGGAACCGTGTCTCCTGACGGCAAGAAAATATTGTTCGTTCGTGAGGGAAAGAACCTTCTGTACCGCAAGGGTTATCATGGAGCAAAAGCTTCTCAAATATGGCTCTATGAGGTTTTGACGGGAAATTATATATCGGTCTTGCGAGAAGATTCCGGGACTCGCTCTCCTATGTGGAAACCGGATAGCTCCGGATTTTATTACGTAGGAGCCCAAAGCGGTTCGTTCAACCTTTGGGAGAAGAACTTAAATTCAGGTGAAGAGAAACAACTGACATTTTTCGAAGATGATTCCGTTATTCTACCGCGGATCTCTAGAAACGGGGAAACCATCGTTTTTAGATATCAATTTGAATTTTATCGGTACCATCCCCTGACGAAGCAAGCACCTAAGAAAATTGAGATTTGGTCTGCAACTGACACAGAGCGCAAGGTTTCACGAAGGCGTTGGTATGATTCCGCTTGGAATAATGAGGCTTCCCAAGGTTTGGCATGGACAGATGATTTCCTGGAAATGTCGTTTTCCGCGGGAGGAGATTTGTGGGTGATGGATACAATTTTGCGAGAACCCAGATTGGTTTGCGGATCAACCAGTTCACATGAAACTGAGGTGGTTTTCGACAAAGAAGATGAAACCCTGTTTTTTTTGAGGGATTTTGGTGATCATGTGGGTATTTGGAAGGCGAGGAAAGATAATCCCGATGATTACTGGTTCAATAGCAAAAAATTTATTATTGAGCCATTTTCCGATGATTCCACAGCTAAAACACTAATGAAGTTAAGTCCTGATGGTGATAAACTTGCCTATGTAAGGGGAAGAGGAGAATTGGTCATCACTGATATAAGGACGCACAAGCCAATGACCTTATTTAATTCTGATGTCAGACCTTGGTACGAGTGGTCACCAGACGGCAAATGGATGGTAGCGCAAGCAAAGGATAGTAATGATAATTGGGATATCTGGATTATTTCTACGGATGGGGCCAGTGAACCCTACAATTTATCGCGACATCCGGGCTGGGATGGGGGGCCCAGGTGGTCGCCAAATGGGAAAATGATTTCTTTCGTAGGACGTAGAGGACGTGATGATGAAATGGATCTTTTCTATGTATATCTATCGCCTGAATATGAACGCTTGAGCGAGCGTTCAGCCAAGTTGTCAGATGCTGAAAATTTGTTAAGAAAAGCCCGTGGATCAAGCACTCCTTCTGAGAAGAAAATNANAAAATCNTCGATTAAAGAGGAAGNTAAATGGTTACCACCTGCTTTCGATGTGGAATTTAGAAATTTATCGGATCGAATAAAAAGAATAAAACTGCCGAATTCCAAGGAAACTGACCCCTTTTGGCACTCAGCATCACGTAAATTGGGATTTTCAAGTGATATACAAGGTCAGAGAGGAACTTACTATGTGGTAATTCCAGATGATTTGACACCACGCTTTGTTACAAAAAGTGTAGGTAAATTTCATAATTGGCATGATAACGAACTGCATTGGATGGTTGAAAACTTGCCGAGTAAAATGACAGGTACTTCGATTAAAAAATACACATTCAAAGCGTATCAGAATACTAATAGGGAAGAATATTTAAAACTTGGTTATAGAATTATCTGGAGAAATTTAAGAGATTATTACTACGATGGTAAATTAAATAATAAAGATTGGAAAAAGATATTAAACAAGTACGAAAAACATATCACTTCATCTATTGATCGATCTGGATATATTAGACTTATTTCCATGATGTTTGGAGAATTGAATTCTTCACACCTTTTCTTTGACGCTGAAGATAAACATTGGCCTAGTTGGTCAACAGACAATGGATGGCGCAGGGAAACTGTGCATCTTGGATTAACTTTTTATGAACCGAGAAAAGGTATAGGGCTTCGAATTAAAACCGTAATTCCAAATGGCCCATGTGATCATCCTGACATCGATATTAAATCAGGTGATATACTAATATCAATTAATGGTAATAAAATTACTCGTAACGATCTTTATACAAAACATTTAAATAATCGATTAACTGAACCAGTCAGAATAAAGACAACAAGAATAGGAAAAATCAAAACTAACATAATAGAGCCAACAACTTACTCTCAAGCACGTTACCTTCTCAAAGATGCATGGATTAAGAATAATCGAATAATTGTTTCAAAAGTTAGTAGTGATAAGATTGGATATTTACATGTTGATAAAATGAGATGGGATAACTTAGAAAAATTTGGTGCCGAAATCTTTTCACGAGGGTTTGATAAAGATTCAATGATTATTGATGTAAGAAATAACACAGGTGGTTTCACTGCTGATAGAATGTTGTACACTCTAATCCGCCCAATACATGCAAATACAATCCCTCGGGGTGGAATGAATAGTTATCCACAAGGTTATTTAGAATATCCATTCTGGGATAAACCTATCGTAGTTCTCTGCAATCAAAATACATCAAGCAATGGTGAAATATTCTGTCATGCAATCAAAACTATGAAACGTGGTGCATTAATTGGAACTCCTACTTCAGGCAGTGTTATATCTATTTACTCTAATGAAAAGATATTAGATCTCGGAAACATGTCTGTTCCCTTTCGCGGTTGGTATATCCACCACAATCAGAAGAATATGGAAGGAAATGGAGCCATACCCGATATCCTCATCTGGCCTAAACCAGGAGAAATTCCATCAGGTATTGACACCCAATTGATGGGTGCAATTAAGCAATTACAAAAATAATTAAATAATTAAATCACTTAATCAATTATCTTGAAGAACTTTCTTTTACCTATCTGAACTATAACAGGCAGAGAGGATTTATATATTTTATAGAAAGGATCTAAATTCTGTTCTTGGTTAATTCGTATAGCACCTTGCTTAATTAATCTTCGTGCTTCACCTTTCGATTTCAAATATTTAGAAGCAAAAATCCCATCAATTAATGATATTCCATCATCGAAACAAATATCATCCCATTTAAATAATTCAATTTCATCAGGCACTTTATTTTTCGAGAAAACTTTCTCAAATTGCTTTAATTCATGCACTGCTGTTTCATTATCATAAAAAACAGTTGTTAACTCCACTGCCAGATTCTTTTTCATCTCCATTGGATGTGTTTTGTGCAATGATCCTAATTCTTTATCCTCCTTCCCCAAAAGCAATTGATAATAAACCTTCATTACCTCATCCTGAATAGACATTAATTTACCGAACATATCTTTAGCACTATCATTGAAAGCTATATAATTATCATAGCTTTTGGACATTTTGCGCTTACCATCTAGTCCAACCAGAAGGGGTAATGTTAATACAGTTTGCTGATTTTGTTCTTTATCTTTCTGCAATGTCCTCCCTACCAGCATATTAAACAATTGATCACTTCCCCCTAATTCTACATCAGACTCAAGGACAACGGAATCATACCCTTGGATTAGGGGATAAAGAAATTCAATAATTGAAATTGGAGTGTTTTCGGAATACCTTTTAGAAAAGTCATCTCTTTCGAGCATTCGAGCAACTGTCATCTTTCTCGCTAACTTAAGACAGTCTACAAAAGTCATCTCATCGAACCATTCACTATTTCGCCTTACTGTTGTTTTGTCACGATCAAGTATTTTGAATGCTTGGTCCAGATAAGTGGCGGCATTTTCATCCACCTGTTCTTTTGTTAAGACTGGCCTCAGATCCGACCGACCACTTGGGTCACCGATTTGAGCGGTGTAATCACCAATTAGCAGAATAGCTTCATGCCCTAATTCTTGAAATTGCCGCAGCTTGTTTAAAACCACCAAGTGACCAAAGGTTAAATCCGGTCTGGTTGGATCCACTCCAAACTTCACCTTGAGCCTTTTGCCTTTTTTTACCCGGTCTTCAAGCTCATCAGCACCAATGGCCGTTTCAACGTTTAAAAGTAACTCCTTCATCTTTGTTAAAGCTTTTCATATTTCGGAATTCGGTAAAGGGAAAACACCAAAAGTTAAGTTCCAATTGAAATCGCTTGCCTTTGATAATACCCATGTTACCTATATTATATCACCTTTTCTATAGATTAACCCCATTATCAAACTTATTACTCATTATGGCACTATCAGTTGGTTCAAAAGCACCCGATTTCACCCTCAAGACCAAAACTTCTGAAGGGTTGGAAGACATTACATTAAGCGCCAATTTTGGACAGCATCAGACTGTCTTGCTCTTCTTTCCCTTGGCTTTCACGCCGGTTTGCATGAATGAAATGTGTGGGGTGAGGGATGATTTATCAGCCTACGATGACTTGGGCGCCAAGATTTATGGGATAAGTGTGGATAGTCCCTTTTCTCTCGAGGTAATGGCGAACCAAGAAAACGTAAATTTTCCCTTGGTAAGCGATTTCAACAAGAACGTCGCAAAGGATTATGATGTCCTTTATGAGGAATTAATTGGTTTTCGCGGTGTAGCTAAACGTTCTGCCTTCGTCGTTGATAAGGAGGGTAGCATTACTTATTCCTGGTCCTCAGATGATCCACATGATTTACCGGATTTTGATGCGATTAAAGCCGCTTTGGCCTAAATCGCTCGCTCGCTCATACAGGTTAAAACGCCCCCTCATTTCCTGATCTGATGCACACTGATCTTGGGACACTCGATGTCCTGCATGCATCTGATGGTGGAAGATACCACTTCCATTCATTACCTCAATTGCAGGCCCTGAACTTTGGTGACTTGTCTCGTTTGCCAATAAGCATCCGAGTCGTCTTGGAGTCTTTGGTTCGGAATTGCGATGGTAAAACGATAACAGAAGAGGATGTGAGAACCTTGGCGAATTGGAATCCTGGTTCTCCTTCCGACACAGAAATCCCATTCATCGTTTCCCGTATTATTCTGCAGGATTTCACTGGCGTTCCTCTTTTGGTTGACTTGGCCGCCATGCGTTCTGCGGTGGCTGAGTTAGGTCATGACCCCAAAGCCATTGAGCCGTTGGTGCCCGTTGATTTGGTAGTGGATCATTCCGTTCAGGTTGATCACGCAGGTTCGAATGAAGCGTTTGCCGCTAATCTTCGTTTTGAATTTGAACGGAACCGAGAACGTTACGAATTCTTGAAATGGGGCCAACAGGCCTTTCAGACTTTTTCTGTGGTTCCACCTGCCGTTGGCATTGTGCACCAAGTCAATCTCGAGCATTTGGCGAGGGTTGTTTTTGAAAAGCAGCATGGTGACGGAAGTCTCTTGTATCCGGACACTTTGGTTGGCACAGATTCCCATACCACAATGATCAATGGGTTGGGAGTCGTTGGTTGGGGAGTAGGTGGCATTGAGGCGGAAGCCGGTATGCTCGGCCAACCCGTTTATTTTCAGACACCAGAGGTTATTGGAGTTAATTTGCATGGCGAAATGAAAGAAGGGGTGACTGCCACGGACCTCGCCNTTCGTGTGACTGAATTGCTTAGAACAGAAGGAGTGGTTGGCAAATTTGTGGAGTTTCATGGCCAAGGAGCGGCAGACCTATCATTGGCCGATCGCGCCACCATTGCCAATATGGCGCCAGAGTACGGTGCCACCATTGGGTTTTTCCCGGTGGATGAATCAACCTTACAGTACCTGCGAACCACAGGCCGATCCGAAGAGCGTGTTTCTCTGATTCGCGATTATTTATTGGCGCAGCGCTTGTTTGGTATGCCGGCTGCAGGGACCATTGATTACACAAAGTCAATTGACTTGGATTTAGGGGCCACTCAACCATCTGTTGCAGGTCCCAAGCGTCCCCAAGATCTGATTGAAGTCCCGTTTTTGAAAGATCGTTTCCAATCACTATTGACCGGAGACATTTCAGGGGGAGGGTTTGGCTTGTTGTCTGAAAATCTCTCGAATCGTGAAAAGGTCCAGTGCAATGATTCTTTATCAGAAATTGGACATGGTTCAGTTTTGATTGCCGCCATAACAAGTTGCACCAACACAAGTAACCCTAGTGTGATGTTGGCTGCTGGCTTATTAGCCAAAAAGGCTGTTGAGCTTGGCTTAACCGTTGATCCAGTAATTAAGACTAGCTTGGCTCCGGGTTCTCGTGTGGTAACGGATTATCTCTTGGAGACTGGTTTGCAGGAGTATCTGGACCAACTGGGCTTTCATTTAGTTGGCTATGGTTGCACAACTTGCATAGGAAACAGTGGCCCTCTCAGTGACGAAGTTGAAAATGCCCTGACCGCGGGCAATTTGGTCGCCGCAAGCGTGTTGTCAGGAAACAGAAACTTCGAAGCCCGCGTCCATTCTTCCATCAAGGCAAATTTCTTGATGTCTCCGCCTCTAGTAGTGGCTTATGCTTTGGCTGGCACCGTGGATATTGATTTGACCAATGATTCCATCGGTTTGGACTCCGAGGGTAACCCAGTTTACTTACGTGATCTCTGGCCTGCTAAAGAAGATATTGACGAATGCATTGAACGAGGTGTTCGACCGGAGATATTCATCGAAAAATATGCGACTGTGCAGGAGGCCAATGCTGAATGGACTGAGGTTGTTGCTCCAGAGGGCGAGCTTTATGCATGGAATGAAGCCAGCACTTATGTGCAAAATCCACCATTCTTCGATAATTTCAAGATGGCTCCTAATCCGATTGAGCCTTTGACTGATATGAGACCCCTCGCATTGTTAGGTGATTCGGTTACTACCGATCACATCTCTCCTGCGGGTGCCATTCCCAAGGATGGTCCTGCAGGACGTTTCCTCATGGATCAGGGAGTCAATTCCAGCGACTTCAACTCTTTTGGTTCGCGTCGAGGAAACGATCGTATCATGACGCGTGGCACTTTTGCCAACGTTAGAATCAAGAATCGTTTGGCTGATGGCAAGGAAGGTGGATACACCAAGCTGATGCCTGAGGGTGACATCATGGCCATTCACGATGCATGTCAATCGTACGCCGAGCGTAAAGAGCCATTGATTGTTTTTGGCGGCATTGATTATGGCATGGGCAGTTCCCGAGACTGGGCCGCAAAGGGAACATCCTTGCTGGGCGTTAAGGCTGTCGTCACTAAAAGCTACGAAAGAATTCATCGCAGTAACTTGATTGGCATGGGTGTTCTTCCTCTTGAGTTCGAGAAAGGTACTGATATTGATTCCCTCGGGTTGGATGGATCGGAAACCTTCTCTTTTCCCGACTTGAATGACGATCTTGAGCCTGGACAGAAGCTCACCTTAATTGTCTCCAGGGTCAATGGCGAAAGCGAAGAGGTATCTTTATTGGTTANAATCGATACCCCAATTGAAGTGGAATATTATCGTCATGGTGGAATTTTGCCTTTCGTGCTCCGCCAAATCTTGAAGGATTCCTAATATATTTCAAAGCCGGTTATGGAACAGAAACAAGAACCGGTTTACAAATTTCATGCGGAAGGCGATAATGTTTTCACAAAAGTGAATGGGCGGGCCTCCTATTTGAACTGTGCCCCACTAAAAGAGTTTTTACATTCCCAAGTCGCTGCTGGAAAGCGTTCATTTGCAATTGATTTCGAGGGTTGCTCTAGCATGGATAGTACCTTTCTTGGAATCTTGGTGGGAGTGGCCTTACAGTTACGCAAGACTGATCCTCCGGGGTCCATGGCTTTGCTTCAACTTGGGGAACGTAATTTGGATGTTGTCCGAAATTTGGGAATACATCGGTTGATGTCTGTCGACAATATTGGATCTGCCCTTGATTTTGCTTCTGCCAAATCCATTGAATCAAATGGCGATACCGTTTTGGCAGATGAGGAATTGATACGTGATGCCCACAAGCGATTAGCGGAATTAAATGAAAACAATGCTCGTATGTTTCAGGACGTCGTGGGGTTTCTTGAAAACAACCAAGAGGAACCCAGGTGATGTTGATGCATGTTTGACGTCATCCTTATCCTTACCGGGTCGGTAATAGGGGCCCTCTCTTTGCTTCTGCCATATCTGCGTACTCGACGTGAGAATGCGAGGATGGACGAGGAACGCCAACTATTGGCGCAAGAAAAGGAAATCGTTGTGGATTTCATGCACAATTTGGCGGATGCTATCGGAGAGGGTCGAGGAAGGCAGGAATTATTTCAGCATGTGGTGCGGGCTGCCACTTTGAGTACTGGGGCAGTTAGTGCCTGTGTCTATGAACTTAACGAGAAAGGAAAACTTCAAGGCGTGGCCGTGGAGGGTTTATTCCCTCCTCAAAGAAGACTTGTTGACGAGGATGAAAACAAGCCTCTCACGAGGGCGAAGTTTCTCGAAAACATTCTAAGTTCCGAGACATTGGAGATGGGCGAAGGCTTGGTTGGCGAGGTAGCAGGCACAGGAAAGCCGATTATGGTGGGTGACGCCACGCGAGATCCCCGAATCGTCCAACATGATGATCCTTCTTTACGAGTTTCTTCTGCTATTTATTCCCCTATTAAGTTTGGTGATTTGTTACTCGGAGTGCTTGCTGTAGCAAATCCGGCGAGTGGTCTGCCTTTTAGCGACACTGACTTTTCCTTGGTGAATTCCCTGGCCGAACAAGCTGCCTTGGCGATCTATAATTCGGATATCATGCGCCTAGGCATAGAGAAGAATAAGATGGATTTGGATTTGGCTTTGGCAAGCAACGTGCAATCCTTGTTTCTTCCTGCAGCCTTTCCCAATTCTAAAGAACTGGAGGTCGATGCGCGTTACTTTTCCTCCCATCAAGTCGGTGGCGACTTTTATGATTTCTTCCGTTTGGGACCGACTTCTTACGGTCTGGCAATAGCCGATGTTTCAGGCAAAGGGGTTCCTGCTTCTCTTTTAATGGCCATTGGGCAAACCACNTTGCGTCATTTGGCCAAGGGTGGTGAACCACCTGCGGAGGCCCTCATTCTTCTTAACCGCGAACTTAACGAGCGCATGAGGGAAGATATGTTCATCACGGCGATTTATGGTATAATCGATCTCACGAAAAACACTTTTACCTTTGCTCGCGCCGGCCATGAATTGCCCTTGATTATTAATGCCGGTGAAGGCGAATCAAAACCCAAGGCAGAGTATTTGGAATCCGAAGGCCTGGCTCTGGGGATGGTTCCGGACGAGTTGTTTGAGGAAGTTATTTCAGATTCCGTAACTCCTTTTAACCCCGGCGATTCCCTAGTCTTGTTCACTGATGGAATCACTGAGGCCGCCGATTCCAAGCAAGAGCAATTCTCGACCGATCGATTGGCTGCTTTTGCCAAAAAATCCNCAGGGAAGTCTCCCAAGCAGTTCAATAATGAATTATTAAAGGAATTGCGAAATTTCGCTGGTGAGGCATTGAGTGCCGATGACCTCACCTTGATCACTGTCCGCCACAAATAGGTAGGGGTGTTATTGAATTCGACCTTCGTCGTATTCGATTAGATCAGCGAAGGAGATCAAGTCTTCGCGATCTGAGATGCCCATGTCCTGCTTCACTTCTGCTAGCTTTTGCCGCCCCATTTGACTCATTCCCATTTGTACGAGTTTGCGATTCCAAACATACGCATGCAGCTCTTGTGGAAAGATTTCCTTAAGGAGTTGCACCAACTGCTCTTCACTATCGCTCTCTTTGACCGCAGTCACGACTTCTTGCGGGTCTACGCCCAGGTGAAGGCAAAGAAAACCATCGAATCCTTTGGTGAAATTCCGTTGGTAGCTTTGGGGGAGTTCACCTGCCAGGTGTTTGCGAATTTTAGCTATGAAACGAGGGAGATGCAGCAAACCGTTGGTGTGAGCTTGATAAGGGGAAGGCAAGTCCCGCAGGATTGCCCCGGTGGGGCCAACTTCTTGTTGGGAAAGGTCGGCGTTTGCATCCATCATCGAAAAGCGCTTGAAGGGAAAAAGTAATGATTAGTGAATCAAGGCCATCTGTAGCAACGCCAAAGCGATGAGTGTACTTTGGAGAGTCAGCGGTTACCTGTTCCGCTACAAGGGATTGTTTTTCCTTACTTTACTCATGGCAATAGCTATGACGATTCTCGCGGTCTCCGTGCCCCAAGTCGTTCAATTCGTTCTCGATCAAATGTTTGATGGGAAAAATGTTGAAGGTGATGGCGCGACAGATGTCCTTATTGATGGAATATTACTCATCACGGGACTTTTCTTCGCAAGAGAAGTCTTTAATTGCCTGCGCATTCGGGTCAACAACGTGCTCGAACAAAAAGTTATCCTCGATCTGCGACGTGACTTGCACGACAGATTACTTGAATTGCCAGTCTCTTTTTATGACCGGCGAAAGAGCGGCGACATATCTTCTCGCGTGGTTGAAGACGTTCAAAACGTGGAAAGAGCCATTTTGGATGGCACCGAACAGGGTGTGGTCGCATTGTTTACTATCTTAGGTGTCACCGGAATAATGTTTTCTCTCGAACCAACTTTGGCGGCCATGGTTTTTGTTCCACTTCCATTCTTGGTCGTCATGAGCTTTCGTTATGCCAAGGTATCTCGCCGGAACTGGCGTGACGTTCGTGAAACCTCCGGAGAACTGAACGCCTTGTTGGTGGAGGATATCCAAGGCAATCGCCTCATTCATTCCTTCGCACTCGAAGAGCGTGAGCGCCGTCGGTTTCTAGAAATCAGCGAGGAGCTGCGCAAACGTAACCTTCGCACGATGTTTCGATGGTCTATTCAGAGTCCATCCGCTGGCTTCATATCTTCCTTGGGCATTGTAGCGGTGGTGGGCATGGGAGCCTATTTGCTCAAGATTCAACCGGATGGTTCAGCTGGATTCACGGTTGGGGAATTCTTTGCCTTTTTATTATACGCGAACATGTTCTATGAACCTGTTCGGCAACTTGTGCAGATCAATAATCTCATGGCCGCTGGAAAGGCGTCGGGCGACCGGGTGTTCGAGATACTGGATCATCCGGTTGATATCGAAGATTGCGAAAAGCCGGTCGAATTCCCGGATGGTTCCATCAAGGTCGAGTTTCGCGAGGTGATTTTTTCCTATCCCGAAAGAGATGAAACAATTGATGGACTGAATTTGGTGCTTCCTCCAGGTAAAGTGACTGCATTGGTCGGGCCCACTGGATCCGGGAAGACTACTTTGGCCAATTTGTTGCAACGATACTATGAAGTCGATTCCGGGGCGGTTTTGCTGAATGGAATTGATATTCGCGAAATAGAGTTGTCTGGATTGCGTGGAAATATGGGGGTTGTCTCCCAAGACCCTTTTCTCTTCGATGCCACTGTTGGAGACAATCTTTTGTTGGCCCGAGAAGATGCCACCTCGGAGGAAATGGAAACCTGTCTGCGAACCGCTTGCGCTTGGGATTTCGTCCAAAGTCTCCCTGATAAACTCGATACCATGATCGGAGAACGCGGGGTGCGGTTGAGCATGGGTGAAAAGCAACGGTTAACCATTGCCCGAGCCTTGTTGAGAAATCCGCCCGTGGTGATTCTCGACGAAGCGACTTCCAGTGTTGACGTCGGCACGGAGAGAGAAATCCAACAGGGTCTAACCAATCTGTTTGCATCCCGCACCTCTCTTGTTATCGCCCACCGTTTGACCACCGTACGAAACGCTGATCAGATTGTCTTCCTCAAGCAAGGGCGTATTGCGGAAACTGGGACACATGCCGAATTGCTCGCCTTGCATGGCGAATATGCCGCCCTTTGGCATCGTCAGGGAGATCTTATTGTGGAAAACGACCTTACCATGCCTTGAATACGCGCTCGCCCGCAGGTGAGGAAACTCGTTTTTTTCCGCAAAGCGGGCTTTACACAGAGATTATTTTAGTGAAAATTCACCCCCTGCCCCGCGTTGCCTGAAAACCCGACTTACAAGCCATGAAACAAACCAAGTGTTTTTTCCTCACTGCAAGCACCCTCGCTTACTTGTGGATAGCCTCGCATTCATTCGCTGCCACCGACCCGGCCAAAGCCAAGGTCTATGATGATATTATTGCACCGGTCCTTGCAGCCAAGTGCTACAGTTGTCATGGTGCCGAAAAAGATAAGGGCAAATTACGCGTTCACACCAAGGAAGCCTTGCTCAAGGGTGGCAAGGGCGCCGGATCCAAGATTATAGTCAAAGGCAAATTGGACGATAGCGAATTGTACTATCGAATTGCCCTTCCGAACGACGACGACGACGTCATGCCTCCATACGATGAGGACGAACCCCACAATCCAGTAACTCCAGACGAACTAAAGGTGTTTGCTGCTTGGATTTTGGCTGGAGCATCCTTTGATGCCAAGGTTTCCGATCTCAAGGGTGATGCTCGGACGGCAGCCGAGAAGGTCCTCAAGAATCCACCAAAGAAAACCGAATCGGCCACAGTTTCCCTTCAGCCAAAATTACCCGAAGTCCCTGCTGTTAATCCGAAGATACTTGGTGAGCTGCAAAAAATGGGTCTGCTTGNTATGCCCATTGCCCAGAATACAAATGCAATTTACCTTAACGCTTCTTATCTAGGAGACAAATTTGGTGATGAACAGGCNAAGAAGCTCAATGGAGTTTCCGCCCAAACCCTTTGGCTCAACTTGGCCAGAACCAAAATTTCCGATGCCGGACTCGCCGAGGTCGCCAAGTGTGGGAAATTAACTCGCCTCCATCTGGAGAATACGGGAGTGACCGATGCCGGACTCGCACACGTGGCGAAATTGACTAATCTCGAGTACCTGAACCTCTATGACACCAAGGTTTCGGATGCGGGTATCGCTCATCTGAAGAAGCTCAAGAAGCTGAAGAAAATTTTCCTTTGGCAAACCGGAGTGACAAAAGATGGTGCAAGCGATTTACGAAATGCGTTCGTTGATGCCAAAGTTGTCAGCAAACTCGAAGCCGATCGAGATCGACTCAAGGGCGAGATCGACAAATTTCGCTCTGGCAAGGAAAAGGAAATCANCAAGCTCAATGAGACCCTTAAGAAAGCCAATACTACTTCTGTTTCAGAGGATCCCGCTTATGAAAAGTGCCCGCTCACAGGCAGACCCCTCGATGCCTCTAAGAAATCAGTCTACCAAGGTAAGACAATCGTGTTCTGTTGCAATAATTGCAAAGGCAAGTTCGACAAGGATCCCAGTGCTCACAAAGCCAAACTAAAGGATTTCAAACCGTCTGACGCATTTGCCAAGGCCAAGGAACAATTGGATTCCGCCAAGGATGCAATGGATTTCGGTATAGAAGATAAGCAAAGTGCCCTGAGGACAGTTCTCTCGCAATTGCGTGCCGTCGGTCCGACAATTAATTTGGGTTGGGAGGCACCTGCCAAGGAAGATAAAAAATAAAACTTTTCTTCAGGTTTTAGATCAACGAAAAAGGCCGGGCTCACCCTCCGGCCTTTTTTCTGTCCTAAAGTGGTACTCCCGCTGGGAGTCGAACCCAGATCTTCGGTTCCGGAGACCGATGTTCTATCCATTGAACTACGGGAGCTTTGTAGTCGGAGTAAGCGTTGGCAGGGTATTTCAGTTAGTTGCTCGGTCAAACGAAAAGGGATAACAGTTACCTTCCTGCCTTCATAATGAAAATAAGACTCTTTTTCAAAAAAGGGTTGACGGATGTAACACGTTATGTAATTGAGATACATTCTCAAAAGAAATTGGGAATCATTCTCAATTAAATATCCCGAAAAACAAACAAACTAATTGTCTGACTATCAACTCAACAAACAATATGAAAACCAAAACTAGATTATGCTTTGCCATGGCAGTTGCGACCTGCGCGTCGTCACTCGCTTTTGCGCAAGACAACAACGCCTCCGGGCTCGAGGTGCTCGAACCATTCGAGGTGATCGGTTCCAAGCAAAACGCTCAAAAGCTTGTCGGTACTGGCACTTATTTGGATGCAAGTGATTTGTCTCCTTTCTTCCATACCGACATCAACGAAATCCTTAACCAAGTTCCCGGAGTATACGCTCGAGGAGAAGAAGGTTACGGACTTTTCCCAAATGTGAGCATCCGAGGTGTCTACGAAGGTCGGTCCTCTAAAGTAACACTTTTAGAAGACGGAATTCCATCGGCCCCTTCGCCCTACTCCGATCCTTCTGCTTACTACTCGCCCACCGCTGGTAGAATGCAAGCGTTCGAGGTCTTGAAGGGCTCTAGTTCCTTGAGGCACGGACCGCAGACCACAGGTGGTGTGTTGAACTACATTTCCACTGCCATTCCCACTGAGCGTGCCAGTCACGTTCGCCTTAGCTACGGTGAGAATAACGAGCGCATCGGTCACATTTATTCCGGTGGGTCTGAAACTTTGGGCGATGGTACCTTTGGTTACTTGGTCGAAGTCTTTGATCACCGTACCGATGGCTGGAAAACAATTAATGGTACTGCCACGCACGGGGCTAAAGATGGCGAAATTGCCAAAAGTGACCTCACGCTCAAGCTTGGTTATACCTTTGGGGCCGATAATGGCAGCTACTTGGAATTCAAGGCCGGTCGCACCGATCTTGATGGTGATGTCAGCTACATCGGGTTGTCCAAAGCGGATTATGAAGCTAATCCTTACCAGCGCTATGCAGCCACAAGGTTTGATAACATGGACTCGGATCAAACTCGTTACTATTTGCGCTTCTTGCGTGAACTTACTCCTGACGCGACTCTTTCCGTCACGGGTTTTTATAACAACTTCAACCGTAACTGGTATAAGATTTCCAAGGTGCATTCTGCCACTGTGGGCGACTGGGTCTCTGTTAAATGGGACAACACTGCCGCAGGTGTTGCAGATACCAAAAGTGGCGTTACTACTGATGCCGATACTCTTGGCATTCTNAAAGGAACCGGCGCAGGTGAATTNAAGGTCAAGAACAATGATCGCAGCTATTATGTAACAGGTATCCAAGCGAACTTGGATTATCAGTATGAAAATCACGACATAGACATCGGATTCCGTATCACCGAAGACGACTATGAAAAGAATGCTTATACTGAAGACACCTATACTTCGGATGGTGCAGGAACGTTCACTAGGACCGCGATATCTGCAAAGGCGTTCTCCTCGAACGTTTCCTCGGAAGCTCTCGAAGTCTACTTGGTGGACGAAATTGACATGGGTGACCTCAAGGTTACTCCTGGCGTTCGTTATACAGAGTTGGATTACTGGAAGGTTGGCAAAGGTTGGAAAAGCTTCGATGACGTGTTGATCGGCGCCGGCGCAACCTATGCGGCGAGTGATGACTTGCAGCTTTTCGGCGGAGTTCATCAAGGCCATGCACTGCCAGGTCCTGGGGGTGTTCATGCTACAGTGCCTCTTGTCGAAGAGACTAGCTTGGGCATTGAAATCGGAGCCCGCGGGGTGATCGGTGAAGGAATCGGTTACGAAGTGGCTTACTTTCACACTGCATTCGAAGACTTGATTGTTTACTCCAATGATGGAGCTGGAACAACTGCCGGTCAGAATGGTGAAGCCACTTCACAAGGTCTGGAAGCTACGATTGCCACGGACTTGAACGATCTTTTCGAAACCGGAGTTACAATGCCGACCCAGTTGACCTTGACCTACACCGATGCGACCTTCGATTCCGCAAACGGCGCTAAGAAGGGTGACGTATGGTNCGGTTCTTCCGCGGGTAATGACATACCTTACGTGCCCGACCTGATGCTAAATCTTCGTACCGGAGTGGAATTGGATAAAACCAGTATCTTCCTTAACTTCCGTTACAGCGACGAATCTTACGTCGATGCTGCCAACACAGCCAAGATTGGTAAAAGCGGAATTTTGGATTTGTCCGCTTTCCATAACTTGACTGAGTCGGCTCAGTTGTTCGGCAAGATCACTAACTTGACCGACGAGGTTTACACCTTGGGCCGTCTGCCCGATGGCTACCGTGTAGGCGCGCCTCGCGCAGCTAGCATCGGTCTGAAGTTCGAATTCTAACTTTTTCGGTTTCTCGGCAACGAAACCGGAATCACTGGTCTCAACCCTAGTTTTTCTAGGATGAGTGGGGCGGCGGAGGGATCCGCCGCCCTTTTCATTTTCTAAATCAAAGGTTCTTTTCCCGACAAAATTTAGGTTAATGTTCAGTTGCGCTTGAATTCATCGGCGGCATACCTACGCTACGCTCGAATTACTTTAAAATGACTACGCTACAAACCAAGGGAGATTATCAGGAACGCATCCTTGCCAACGTCGACAATTGTTTGACCGAGACGGATTTGGGCAAAGGGGAGAAGTATCGCGGNAAAGTGAGGGATCGCTATGATTTAGGCGACTGTCTGGCNTTGATCACCACCGATAGGCAAAGCGCGTTTGATCGAGTGCTCGCCGCCATACCTTTCAAGGGGCAGGCTTTGAATCTGACCAGTCGTTGGTGGTTTGACAATACGACTGACATCGTGGCCAACCATGTTTTGGAGGTCCCGGATCCCAACGTTACCATGGCCAAGAAATGTGAGGTTTTCCCGATAGAGTTCGTGGTGCGGGGATTCATGACCGGTAGTTCAGGCACTTCTCTTTGGACTATTTACAACAAGGGAGACCGCGAATATTGCGGGCACACCTTGCCCGAGGGAATGATCAAGAATCAATCGCTTGATGAAATCATGCTTACTCCAACCACNAAGGAGGCTCATGATCGACCCATCTCAGAAGAAGGCATTCTCAAGGAGGGGTGGATGACCGAGGAAGATTGGAGCCAAGCCAGTGCTGTTGCCATGCAATTGTTTACCTATGGCCAGCAGGTGGCAAAGGAACATGGACTGATCCTCGTCGACACAAAATACGAGATGGGGAAAGATGCCGATGGCAATCTCACTTTAGTTGATGAGATTCACACCCCGGATTCGAGTCGCTACTGGATCGCCGATAGTTACGAGGAACTCCATGCTGCGGGCAAGGAGCCCGAGAACGTGGACAAAGAATTTCTTCGACTTTGGTTTGCCGACCGTTGCGATCCGTACAAGGACGAGGAGCTTCCCGAGGCGCCTGTCGACTTGGTGAGCGAGCTTTCCCGTCGCTACTTGCTACTTTACGAAATGATCACCGGNGAAGAGTTTCCTTTCCCATCCGATGACGAACCAGTGGGCGATCGCATTGCCCGAAACCTATCAGCCTATCTATGAAAGCCGTACTAATAATGGGATCCTCTTCCGACGAGGACCACGCCAAGAAAATCACCGACGGGCTCGATGAGCACGGCGTAGCTTGGGAGCAACATGTTGCCTCTGCCCACAAGCAACCACGCAAGGTACTTGAGATTCTCGAAGCCAATGCTAACGAGCCATCCGTTGTTTACGTGACCATTGCCGGTCGTTCCAACGCGCTCTCGGGTTTCGTTGCCGCCAATTCAAGTTTCCCAACTTTGGGATGTCCGCCTTTCAGTGACAAAGCCGATATGTTGGTCAATATTCACTCGACCTTGCAGATGCCTAGCAAGACTCCCGTTCTAACTGTAATTGATCCGGGAAATTGCGCCTTGGCCGTCAAGCGTATACTCGACGTTTGAAGAACGCCGATGGATTAATTAAATTTATTTATATATATTTCGTGCATCTTCGGCATGCTCGAAAGCTTCCTGCGAACCGGGCAATCTTATTCTTTCGATCGCCTTCATGATTCGTTTTGCTGCGGTTTCGTATCTAAGATCATGTTCTCCGCCTGGATCGATTTCCATTGGCAGAATGACTTCACCGAAAACGATTGAAATAGGTTGCCCAATTTTGGGCCACTTGCGTTGCCTGCCAAAGCTTTCATAGGAACCAAAGATGCGAGCAGGCAATATGGGTACGCCAGTTCTGCATGCAATCATGCCAACCCCTCTTTGAGGTTCTTGAAGATTTCCGTCAGGACTTCTTGTGCCTTCTGGGAAAAGAAGAAGGGCTTCCCCCTTTCGCAAGAGTCCGAGTACACGCTTGATCGCTGAGACATCGCCATCGCCATCCCGATCCACAGGAATTGCGTTTAACTTTGCGATCAACTTCCCGAACAATCCCTTGAAGAGGGTTTTTCGGGCAAAGAAATGAATGGGACGTGGCAGTCTACAGGTAACGGCTGCAGGATCATAGAAACTGGCGTGATTGACTGCCAAAATGAAACTTCCACGAGGTGGCATGTTTTCACTTCCATAGATGCGCATCCGATGAAAAATTCCAAAATACAAGGAAGAGACCCAGCAAGCGATTAGATACAACACGCTCTTGCGGCTTGATTGGATTACACTGGTATTCTTCTCCAGCGAAGTACTTTTCTTTTTCAAGATCCTTAGGTGGATTGGCTGAGCGTGGCTATTTGATCGACAACTTCCTCTAGGCTATTTGTTCCCGTATCTATTGCAATGGCACCATCGGGGCAGGTGAGGGGAGCGGTGGCTCGCGATGAGTCCCTGGCATCTCTTGCCTCAATAGCATCGGTTTCGCCTTGAGCGGCTCTGCGATTAACCCTGACCTTCGGATCCGCATGGAGAAAAATTCGAACCGGAGCCTCCGGGAAAATTACTGATCCTATATCGCGACCTTCCATGACCAATCCCGAGAATCCATTATTCATTGCGACCATCGGTTGCCCGCGTTGGTAATCAAGAAGTTTGTTTCTAACGGCCGGTTGGGCGGCGAATGCGGAGACATTGGCGTTCACCCTTTCGGAGCGTAATTCGTTTTGTTCTGGTACCACTCCATCCAGACGGAGTTTGCCGACGCGACCATCTATTTGGGTTTCCAGATGTAATTCTGAAAGAAGATTCTCGAGATTGGGGTCCGTTGGATTGATTCCTTTGTCCAGCATTGCTGCGCAAAGAGAGCGATAAAAGGATCCTGTATCCACGTGCATCAGGTGTAGTCTCTCGGCCAACTGCCGAGAAGTCGTCGATTTGCCNGAGGCAGCGCCGCCGTCTATGGCAATGATTAAGAATCCACTGGGAATGGTCATTGGCAGGAAGCAAGTCGTACACGCTCCAGTTCATCAAAGAAACCAGGGAAGGTCTTGGCGCAACATCGTGGATTTCTTATCGTGAGCCAAGGTTTACCGTCACCACGTAGATTGGCGCATCCAAGGATAGCAAAGCTCATGGCGACTCTATGATCTTCATAGGTGTCGATATCGACACCTTTCTTGGCGATCTGAAGCAAAGCCTCTTTGTTTTGGTGAATCGTTATAGAATCTTCGTCTTCCTTTATCTCTTGCCCAAGCTTGCGAAGCTCTGTCGCCATGGCGGAGACACGATCCGTTTCTTGTTTCCTGGTATGAGCAATTCCAGATATTGTTATAGGTTCGGAGAACAGCGGGGCTAGTGCGGCAAGGGTGAGAAAGGTATCGGAGATGGCGTTGAATTCGAAGGTTCCGCCGCGTATTGGATCTCCGCTCGCCTTTGTTTCCAAACCCTCACTTGCAAAGCTACTCGCCAAACCAACTTTATCGAGGATTTGGTGATAAGCTAAATCTCCTTGCAAAGAGGTTTCCCTGGAAAATCCATCGACCTTCAATTGTCCACCAACACTTAGTGGAAGAGAGAGGAAATAACTGGCTGCTGTGGCGTCCNGCTCGACGTCATAGTCTCCGGAAGCAATTCTATATGAACTGGCCTTGAACTCGTAACCGTCCGGTGCCTCTTCAGGCAACTGACCATCCCTTCGAAAATCCGCGATCATACTGGTCGTCATTTCGATAAATGGCTTGGAAACAGTGGATCCAATTTGCTGGACGCGGACAGGCCCTTCTGCCAACGAAGCCACCATCAGCAAAGCGGACAATATTTGGCTACTGGCTGCGGCATCCACTTGCCACAATCCCGTTCGAAGGCCTTGGGTTTTCATTTGGAAAGGAAAATGATAGGGTTCGCCTCCCCAACGAAATGAGCAACAAAAGCTCTCCAATGCTTCCAGCAAACCCCGCATGGGTCTCTTTCTCATCGCTTCGCTTCCATCCAGTTGGTAGGCTCCTCCCCAGCGCANGGCAAGGGCGGCGGTGAGGAAGCGAGCGACTGTTCCGGCGTTGCCAACATCAAGTTCAGCTCGTCTTTCCGGAATCATGCCGCCTTGCCCCTGAACTTTGATCGTCTGGTTTTGTTCGGAGGCTTGTGTTTCGATACCCAATGCATTCAAAGCCGTTTTCATAACAGCGATATCTTCACTGAAAAGAGCGCCTTTAATGGTAACCGATCCCTCCGTCAAGGCAGCGAGCAACAAGGCTCGATTGGTGATACTTTTGGAACCCGGTACCTTTGCGTTTCCTGACGCAGGCTGGGTAAATGGAANGATTGGCAACGAATCCGGCATCATNGAAAAGAGCAGATTATCAATCGAGCGATTCCCTATACACTTTGCTTTTGTCTAGCCAGCGAAACAGTTTCTCTGAATCATTTTCTTCGAGAAGAATACGGAGACTTCTGCTTTCTTCGTCAAAATGATCTAATGCCTTGAGAATTTCTTCACGATTTTGCTGAGCAATGTCTGTCCAGATGGCCGGTGAGCCTGCTGCTATGCGGGTTGTGTCTCGCAAACCTTGGCCGCAACCATTGCTCCACTCTTTGGGTCGATTGCCAAGGGCATGACACAAGGTGCTCACAAGGAGGTGCGGCAAGTGGCTGACGTGGGCGAGGATTTGATCATGTTCCTCGGGTGTGGAACGAATGACTTTCATTTCTAGAGCTTGCCAAAAATCAGCCACCTTTTCGGAATGGGCACTATCATTGTTTTCGATTTGGGTAACAAAGCATGGAGAATTTGCAAAGAGATTGGCGCGAGCGTTTTCCAAGCCAGTTTTTTCTGAACCAGCGATAGGATGAGAACCCACGAAAGAGGTTAACTTTGCTTCACTTGCAGCCTGACAAATGTTCGCTTTTGTACTGCCAACGTCAGTAACTAGACAATCTGGTGACAGAAAACTGCCAATTTCACCAAGCATTTCCGTGAGATGAACGACAGGTGTGCAAAGGACGGCTAATTCAGCTTTTCGTAAAGCCTCTTCTAGATCTCCACTGACTTCTTGGCACCAAGGGGTTGCCAGGCAGGCTTTTCGGCTTTCCTCCCGTCGAGCCCAAATTGATGCTGTGCGAGCCAGTTTGCGCGCATGGATAGCCATGCCGAGCGAGGCTCCCAGCAAACCCGGTCCAACTATGGTAATTTTTTCAAACAAGGTGGATAACTATTTTGAGTAAAAACACCGAATCGGCAAGCATAGCGACAAAATTTGTTGAACAAAAAGCCGCATCATGGCCTTTTGAAGTAAAAAATGAGCATACACAAGGAGGAGGAATCAATCAACGATGAGGAAGTTACACTCAATCCTGATCAATTAGAGAAAGTTCGTCGGGCACGCCTGCTTATCCAAACGATTATGTGGTTCTTCATCCTTTTGCCGTTCATTCTTTTTTTGTTTCTTCATGGTTGGTCTTTTAATTGATGATGCCTTTGCGTTTGACCGTGGGCGTAGTATTTTTTTCATTGGACTTAATTACTCTCCATGAAAAATCGTCCATTTAACTGTTCCGGTGAGCGGGGATTTTCTCGTTTGGAAACCTTTCTCTTTCTCTTGATCCTGGGGACATTGATTTTTCTTGCGGTGCCTGTTTATAATTCCGTTCAGCTTTCACGCCAAAACCAAATGGAGGAACAGGAAGATTCGGCTCCCAAGACGACCCCCAAGGTTTTGGATTCTAATACATCCGCCCCTTTGTTTTAAGAGAGGGACCGCTCCGGGTTAAGTCAGTCAATTCTCTTTCTTGCAATAGATTCATGGAAGGAAAAAAAAAGGGATTGTTGTTGCTCGGCGGCATGATCGTTGGAGCTTTCGCTGCCTTGGTGGTCGCTTATTTCTTTTATGTTAATTTCATTGGCACAAAGGAGGATCTTATTGGCTATTGGGAGGTTTTCGAAGAATTCTTGACTGAGCATACTTGGTGGTTGTTTGCGTCAATTGCCGTTTTGCCGGCTTTCATCTTGCCTGTGGCTCCTTTGCTTACTTTGGCGGGGGTTTGGGGAAAAACCCATGGTGTATGGTTGGCTGTCGCTTACACCAGCTTATCGGTTGTCATAAACCTAACTTGGACCTATTGGTTGGCTGCGGGTCCTGGCCGTGGCCTCATCAAGAAAATTCTGCGCCGTACAAAATACGGCGTTCCCGAACCGAATAGGGAAAGCGAACTAGAGTGGGCCTTGATTTTGCGGCTAGTGCCCGGGGTGCCTTTTATTTTTACCAATTACGCACTAGGATTGATCCGCATGCCATTCAGTCGATATTTCATTGTTTCTACACCTATCTTGATTATCACTACAGGTGGGTATGTCTTAACCGTAACGGGAATGCTGGGCAAGCAGTGGGGAGCTTTCTTCTTGGGCCTTTCGATCATTGTGGTGATGCTTATGGTTGGTCGCATGGCATTTCGCAAATATGGACGCGACAAGTAATTTTGAACCAGACCTCGATTCCGAGCGAGTTTGGTCGGTCGCTGAAATAAATGGTCGAATCAAGCGTTTGCTGGAAGGAGAGATGGGCAATTGTTGGGTGCGTGGAGAGGTATCGAATCTTCGACGGCAAGCCAGCGGGCACAATTATTTTTCTCTGAAGGATCACATCGGTCAGATTCGGGCAGTTTTGTTTCGTAGCGATGCCGCCCGCCAACAAACCCTACCGGAAGACGGAGCTCAAGTCGTGGTTTTCGGTCAAATTTCTGTTTATGAACCCCAGGGGACTTACCAAATCATTGTCAGGCATGTAATGTTGATCGGAACCGGGCAACTACAGATGGAGTTTGAGAGTCTTAAGCACAAGTTGTCTGATGAGGGATTGTTCAATGAAGAAAGGAAGCGAGCTATCCCGGAAATGCCGCGGCGAATTGCTTTTGTTACTTCCCCGACCGGTGCTGCCGTTAAAGATTTCATCAGCGTCTTGAGGCGACGAGGATGGCGAGGGGAGATCTTCGTCGTACCTGCCAAAGTGCAAGGAGACGAGGCCCCCGCCGAATTATTGGAAGGATTGCGAATAGCTTCCGAACTAGAAGGTTTGGATCTTGTGGTCATTGGCCGCGGTGGTGGAAGTGTAGAGGACCTTTGGGCCTTTAATGACGAAACTTTGGTTCGCGACATTGCGAATTTCCCAATTCCCTTGATTTCAGCGGTTGGTCACCAAATAGATTTTGTTCTTACGGATTTCGTGGCCGATCAACGGGCGGAGACACCTACTGCAGCAGCTGAGATCTTGAGCCATGGCTTCTTTAAGGCGAACGAGCGTTGGCAGCGCTGTTCTGATGGACTCGAGACAGCGGTTCAGCGAGTGTTGGAAGATTATCGAGCTGAAATGCGATGGATGTTTGATAAGCTACGGGCGGCTTCGCCGGTGGCCAAGGTAGAAAATTTGAGTTTGAGGGTAGACGATTTAGGCAATCGTCTTGCCAATTGCCTGCGAGATGCGTCTTCTCTGGCTCGGAAGCAGTTGTCAGCCTTGGAAAATAGATTCGCTATGGCTGATCCCGNAAACCGTTTTCGCTTGGAGCGTGCAAAGATGGATGGCTTGGAGAAACGATTGCAAAGCGGAAGCCTTGAATCCACCTTGCGGCGAGGATTTGCCTTGGTCAGCGACAGCGAAGGTCATCCCATCTCAAGACGTGAAGCTTTGACGGCAGGTAAGGATGCTCGGATTCGTTTCATGGACGGCGAAGTCGCAACTCGCATCTTGGAATGATCTCGCTCGCTCCATGACATTTCTTTGACAATCGTTTTACGAGCGCGTGACGACGCGTGGGGCAAAAAATGATTTAATGGAAGGGATTTTAAACTGAAACCCACTTTCCATGAGNAAACTGAAATACAATCCCGANTTTTCCGTTTCCTGCTCCCCCAATGAACGAAAAATTCGATCGCTTGCCTAAATGGTTTTGGTGGTCATTCTGAATAAACGTGAAAACCAAGCGATTCGTCATTTACTGGACCCTGCTTGTGGTAACCACCCTCTCTATAGGAGCGGTGGCATTCTTGTCATTGCGTCGTGAGGGGGAAACTATTCGGGCCCATGCCGAGGAGGCCCGCAAAGTGGCNGNAGGTTATCATGAAATGGCAAAACGGTCTCAACAAATGGCCGATTATGCAGAAGAGAGGGCGGATTACGCCATGGCGTCACGGGCAGATACCATCGCGGATAACATCGATCTGCTAATGAACGAATTGAAAGATGGTTTGATGGAGATCTTGCAAAGTTTCCCCGATGAAGGGATCGCACAAGAACTCGCTCTCTGGAAAGACCAAAACGATTTCGTTAGCGAAGTGTATCTATGGCAAGGCGATCTATGCCTGATGCCCGGACAGAAAATCGCCGGTCAATCCAATCTTGAAGATTTGCCTCTCTTCAACCACAAGCAGGATTGGGTTTGGAATACCATTGATCCACACGAATCGGTTTTGGCTCAGAACTCATCAAACAAGCCTTCTCCCCTTCAACAGGATGGAGTGAGCGACTTGGGAACGCCTTCTCTAACTGCTTCTTTGGAAAGCAAGGCAGTCTCGGGTGATGCTCGTACCAATTCCCAACAGTCCGAGGTTTTTAAAAACGCTCAAACTTCCAATAACAGTNTGGATGATCTCCCTCAAATCAACCAAGAGGATTTCAACCCAAATCCAAGCGGACAATTGAGCGTTGAATTGGAACAGCAAAACCGAGTGATTGCACAAAAAATCCAATCAATGCCTAAAAACAAGGCTTGGGCCAGTTCCGCCTACTTGAATGATAATTATCGAAATAGCCAAAAGGCACGTCAGGAACTGCGTGACCAAGTGCAAAACGACCTTTTTTCAAATTTACAAAAACAATCTTTTGCAGGAAAACTGGAACAGTTACCAACAAGTGAGCCCAATGGTGGGTGGCAGTACTTAAACGGCTCTCAGGGCAGGTTATGGGGGTGTTGGTTTAGCAACAAGCCAACCTTTACCCGTGGATTGCAAATTGATTCGAAGGAATTGGAGGAAAAGCTCAAAACTGCTTTGCCGGAACAAGTGGACGAAGATGAATGCTTTGTTCTTATGGATGAGAAGGGGGTAGAGGTTTGTTCCGTTGGTGAAGTTGTTTCAGAAGGGGAGGAGGTTTCCCGCGCGATCATCCAATTAGGAGAGAAATTGCCAGGTTGGACCTTGTTGGCTACGCGCCGAAAACCGCCCGCCATCACTCTGCCGGAATTTAAATCACCCGAAGGTAACTCCCTGGCCCTGGTTGGAGAAGGATGGTCGGGTTACGTTGCAGTCAGTTCGGTCATGGCTGTTATTTTGGTGGGATCCACTTTGCTGGGTGGGGCAGTGTTATTAATTCAGGTACGCCGAAATTCATTGGAGGCTGTTCGCAAAACGACCTTTGTTTCCAATGTGTCTCACGAACTGAAGACACCCCTTACTACCATCCGGATGTATGGGGAAATGCTTGGTGATGGATTGGTCAAGGATGAGTCTAAACGACGCAATTATTTGTCTACTATCATTGGTGAAAGCCAGCGTTTGACGCGTTTGGTCAACAACGTGCTTGATTTCAGCCGGATGGAGCGGGGTGAGAAAAATTATAATTTGGAAGAGCTCGATTTGTCTCGAACGATAAAAGATATCCTGGACGCTCAATATCCCAGATTGGTGGGTGAAGGTTTTGCGGTCGAATGGATCGCTCCTGATGAGAAATGTCCGATGAAGGCTGATCGAGATGCCCTCGAACAAGTTCTCCTCAACCTTTTGGATAACGTGGTGAAGTATGCTGCTGAAGGGAAGTTCATCGAAGTGAGAGTAATATCCAGTCAAGATGAGGTTTCTTTCGAGGTCGCTGACCATGGACCAGGTATCCCAACCGAGCAACTTGAGCGAGTGTTCGATACCTTTCACCGGGTGGATGATTCCCTGACTGCTAGTCAACCTGGTTGCGGTTTGGGTTTGGGGATTGCTCGCAAACTTGTGGAGGGCATGGGGGGTGTTATATCCTGCGAGAAAAATGAGCCTCGAGGTATACGATTCCGGATTGTTTTTCCAGGGGTATCAGACTCATGAAAAAGAAAATTTTAGTGGTCGAGGACGATGAAAATATTCGCGTGGGCTTGGTTGACGTTTTGGAGTCAGAGGGATTTGAAGTCGAAGCTGCTTCAGATGGGATTATTGCCTTGAGAGTTTTTCAACGAGACGATTTCGACATGGTGTTACTTGACCTTATGATGCCAGGGAAAAGCGGATATGACGTTGCCCGCGAGATAAGAGCTGGGGGTTCTCGTGTCCCCATTATTATGCTGACAGCCAAGAGCGAAGAGATCGACAAGGTACTCGGATTGGAATTGGGNGCCGACGATTACGTGACAAAACCCTTTGGCGTTCGTGAACTATTGGCTCGCATCTCAGCTTTGTTCAGGAGAACCCGGACCACAGAGGATTCAATTTCAGCAGTTGATGAACCAGAGGTCTTTCAGCTTGGACCGGTGGAAGTCGATTCATTGCGCTACGAAGCCAAGGCCCATGGTAGAACGTATCCGTTGACCCCTCGCGAATTGAAGTTGTTGAGGCTTTTTCACGCTCGTCCGGACGAAGCCCTGTCTCGGGATTATTTGCTTAACGAAGCTTGGGGAGTGGATTACTTGGGTACCACTCGTACTTTGGATCAACACATCGCTCAATTACGCAAGAAAGTGGAAGTGGATCCCGCAGTCCCCTCTCTCATAGGAACTGTTCACGGTATTGGGTATCGATGGATGATGACCTCTGCGAATTAAGGCGCCTCTCCACTGGTCCTCAAGTCGTGCCGAGGCTTTAATCTCTGGTGCCGGGAATTATGGTCAACTTTATTTGCTTGCCGGACCGTTGTATTTCGATCGCGGTCTTTTCGCCCATCTTGAGCCCACCAATTGCATCAGTGTAATCATATACGTTTTCGATCTTTTTCCCCGCAAGCATTATTATGAGGTCGCCTCCTTTGAGACCGGCTTTGTCAGCAGGCCCTCCCTTGGCCACACCAGATAATAACACGCCCTTGGCATCACTTTCCGCATAATCTGGTATCGTTCCGAGATAAGCCTTCAAGCGTCCTCGACTTTTGTTCTTTGGGGCAGGTGTAGCTTTGTATGGTATGGGGTCATCTCGCTCCAGCAATTGAATCGCTGTTCTGGCGAGAAGCTTTCCACAATCAGCTGTAGCCCTGTAATTTATTTTATCTGCTGTATCACTAGGGGAATGGTAATCGGAATGCAAACCGGTGAAGGCACTTAGTATGGGTACACCCCTTGTGTAGAATGAAGTGCTGTCCGTTGGCAGGTGGCTGTCCTTTTGTAGGTTAAGGTTCAAGCCAACTGGGACGTTGGCTTTCTCTATTATGGGGAGCCATCCCTCGCCAGATCCAATTCCATGAATAGTGAGCTTTTTCGTATAGCGACCCACCATGTCCAAATTTAAATATGCAACGAGGGGCAGGGNGGCATTTTCATCTTTTAGTCTTACTTTTTCTTGCAGAGCTTTGGCGTAATGAGCCGAACCGACTAAACCGATTTCTTCGCCAGACCATGCAGCGAACAAAAGATCAAAGTTCATCTTGAGGAGTCCGCGCTTTTTCAAATCTGCGAGGTATTGGGCGATTTCCAGCAGTACTGCGATGCCTGATGCATTATCGTCTGCCCCCGGATGAATTTCCCCTTTGTTCTTTTTGGCGCGAGAACCCCTTTGACCTTTACCGACATGATCAACATGAGCTCCGATCACTAGAAATTCTTTGGTCGGTTTATCTCCAGCTCGTAACCAACCGAGCACGTTGCGCCCTTTGCCTTTTTCTCTGATTACATCAATGTTAGCATCCAGTGAAGCGTCTTTTAAGGAAAATCCCATCATTGGCTCACCTTTGTCTAGGACCTCATGTGTTTTCTTTAGGTTTCTGCCTGCTGACTTAAAAAGCTCTTCCGCGACCTTATCGGAAACGGAAACCCCCGCCAAGGAGATGCCGGCGGAAGAATCAGAGAAAAAATTCACCAACTCATTGCGTTCCTTCGCTTTGGGTCCGGTCACGAATATGATGCCTGCTGCTCCTAGATCTCGAGCAATTGAAGCCTTTTTTCTCAGGGCTGCATGGTTCCAAAATTTGTCACGTCGCTTCTTCTCCCATCCCTTGGGCAAATAACGAAGAACCATCACCCATTTGTCTTTCACGTCGAGATGAACGTAGGAGTCGTATTCTGGCCANTCATCGCTTTTTGGAGTTCGTAGTCCNTAGCCCGCAAAAATCACTTCCTTNGCCTTGCAGATGCCCGACTGNGAGAAGGTGACAGGACGCCAATCCTTGTCTATCTCGTAGAGGGACGAATCTTCTCCTGAATTGCGAAGCCGATTTTTCTCACCTATTTTGACACCTTTGGTAAATGGGAACGACTGGAACCAGTCACCCTCTCCTGCAGGTTCCAAGCCAAATGCTTCGAAATGGTCCGCTACGTAACGGGTGGCTTTGCGGGCTCCATCGGTACCCGTGAAGCGTCCCTCCAATTCTTCGGACGCCAAGTATTCGATGTGNTGTTGGGTATCTGTTGCCTCGATACTNGCCNCTAACTTCATTTTGTTTNTAGAGAAAGTTTCCACACTTTCACTATGATTTGGAATGGTTTCTGATTCCTGCAACAAACGAAGGGCTGCTGTGTGATCCCATTGAGCTAGGTATATCTGTGATTGCTTATCCGAGCCTCGATTACTTGTCCAAGACAGGGTGTTTCCGTCGGGTGAGAAACAAGGCAGTCCGTCGAAACCATCAGTGTAGGTAACGCGAATGGGATCTCTTGTTCCATCGGCGTCCACCAAGTAGAGTTCGAAATTCTGAAAACCTTGGGTGTTAGTTGAGAAAATTAGATATTTACCCGAGGGATGGAAATAGGGAGCCCATGACATTTTNCCCAANTTCGTTAGTTTCCTTTGATCCGAACCATCCACTTTCATGGTGAATATTTCAGCTTGATGGCCATTCTCCGAGAACCTGCGCCAACAAATTCTGGTTCCATCCGCACTGAAGAACGGACCGCCGTCATATCCCGGTACATTGGTTAGCTGCCGCAAGTTCGATCCATCTGCGCCCATCAAGTAAATATCTGAAAAGTAGGATTTATCACGCTCGAAGATCCCTTTTTCCTTTTCTGACAACTGTCGTTCGTAGGCTTGCCGATTGGATGCAAATACAACGAGTTTACCATCAGGAGAGTAGCATCCTTCCGCATCGTATCCACGAGTTTTGGTTAGATTGCGGATTTTGCCTGTTTCGAGATCTTTTTCATAAATATCGTACCATGGGTCGTAATCCCAAGAATACTTCCTCTCCTTCCCGGATTCGCGAAATCCCAATTCCGCTTGCTGCTTTGTTACGGCTTCGGGATCCTCGTGACTGGATGCAAAAAGGGCCTTCCCCCCTTTTGGATGGATCCAGGAACAGGTTGTCTTACCTTTGCCGGTAGAGACAATTTCATTGTCCCCGGTTTCGAGATTCATCAGAAAAATTTGATAAAATGGGTTGTCGGGCAGACGCTCCGATTGGTAAATCAACTTTTTTCCGTCCGTCGAAAAATACCCTTCGCCGCTTCGTTTGCCTGCAAAGGTAAGTTTTCGTGTCCCGGAGAGCAAGGTCGCCTCCATTTCACCCAAGTCCTCCTTGGTGGTTTCCTGTCCGTCTTCCCTTGCTGATGAGTTTAGGGATAATGCCAGGAAGCCAAGGAGGGGCCACAAGGTTTGCCAAAGCCAATAGCTCGGATTGTTCATCGTATTGTTATTTAGTAAGACCTGGTTCATGGAAACTCACCAGTATCGTGAATCTTTATTAACGGAATTGGTGATTCTGAATGTGAAGGGGGTCACGGGCAAGCCGCTTCGCGCGATTTGAATCGATTCGCTAATCGAACCAGCCAATCCTCCACAGGGCACAAAAATCCATGGTCAGAGCAACGCTGATATGTAGAACGGCTCCTAGCCATATGGATCGAGTTTTCAAGCTCATGAACCCGAGTACGATGCCTGCGACAATGGCGGCAAAGGTTTCCGGCATGGGTTTGCCAAAATGGATCATGCAATAAGGAACCATCATAACCAAAATAGCATAGGCTCCAAAACGCCTTTTTATGCCGTGCAAAAGGTAACCGCGAAAGAAAAACTCCAAACCTACGAACTGAATAAAATAGGCGGCCTCCCAGATCCAGAACCGAGGCCACAAAGGCTCATTTTCAGTGACTCGGTAAAAAGGGTAGGTAGCTTGGAAGCTTTCTGATCTGGAAACTATGAGCACTATTGGAACCATAACCGCGAGCATGGCTAGGTAAAGCTTCCACAGATGGGTCACTCCTCGCAATTTTAGGCCATAATCTGACAACGGTTTCCTGAAGAACCAGACAATTTGAATTACGGGAATCGCGAGATAGAGAATGGTTTGACCAAATGCCCAAAACAACAGGTAGCTCAGATGCAGATTTGNATCGCTAAATAAATTNTCTGCNAATTCAGGATAATTGGAGCGGGTCCAAAGGGNAATGGAGACGAAACTGTCACCGCTCAATAGATAGTGCTGCAAAGTGAGTAATACCGCGATAGTAACGAGAATGGTTGCAGTGCGTGCGTCAAAAACAGTTCCCTCTTTGGAGATTAGAAACTCTTGCCGTTCGTTTTCTGCTTCGGTCAATGGCTTCTTAATGAATGCCGATATTCTGCTCCACCATGTGGATACAGGATCATTTTCGTTACAGAATTTCACTCCTCTTGGGAATCGCTCTCGTGGAGAAGGTGCAAGCCCGAACAAGTTGCTACACCTAATTTGATCTTTATTTCGGGAAATTGGCAGAAAAGTAAAAAACGTCTCCGCTAGCTGCTCCCGTCCAAGAAATCTCCAAATACGAGCCATTCTTGCATAAAGTTCGTAACCCTAGATTTCGTAATAATCCTCCCGATGATATTGTTTCGGTGGCTTTGGCGATCAAGGGCTCCTCATCAGGATGTATGAAACTCATAAGGGGTTGGCTTGTTAGCTCTTGTTTATTCCATCCGAGATTACTCCAGTTACCTGAAATGGCTTGGATATGTGGAACACCATTTTCATCTGACCCGATGATCCCGTGAAAGTCGGAGGTTGCCCAAATTGCCTCTAATTTGCCCCGCTCTTCATCATAGGTTTTCCATGGGCTTGACGTGCTATTGCGGTCTCGAACACCTTTGGGTGTGGTGCCGATACGTTTCTTGAATGCTTTGTAAAAGTATTGGAGGTCTTCGAAACCCGTTTCCTCGGCGATCTGAGCAATGCTTTTTCCTGTGTCGGAAAGCAAAATTGTGGCTTGGTGAATTCGTTGCCTAATTAGATCTTCCATTGGGCTCACATCAAAACTTTTTTTGTAGAGGAACGCAAAGCGACTTGGGCTCAAGTTGCCCAATTTTGCCATTTCGGTGACTGTCCATTGTCTTTTCAATTGCTCCTGAACGATGGTTCGAACTTCTTGCAACTTTTCCTGAGGGTCCAAGGAGCCATTGATTTGAATACCCTCGATGAAGCAATAACGGGATAGTTTGATCAATAATTCCTGTAAGCTTATGGAAACTACCTTTTCCCATTGGTTGGCCTTTCGTTCATCTTCGAAAGCAATCTTCGTCAGCAACGGCGCCACGAAATGCGAGCTAGTGGGACGAAAGACTTTGTTAACGGGCAAACCCAACGTATTGAAACTCAATAACATTCCAGAACCACTGAATACACACCAGTCGGAATCACATTTTTTATCCTCCCCATGATATTTTGGAGATGTATCACTTCTGTGAAGCAGGCAATCACCAGGGTAGGCTTTGTATTGTTTGCCGTCAAATTCAACCGCGACGTTGGATAGAAAGTGAATGAAGGCAAATGCACCAGAGATCTTGCTGTACTTCTCTTCGTCCAAGATGGTTCCATTTATGGAACAAGCGATCAATTCAAGATCGGATGAACTTGGTATCATGGAGATATCTGAATGGAAGGGTTATGAATAACCAAAAAAAGCAACAATTGCGTAACCAAGCGGAACATGGGGATGTATAAATGTTATGCAAAGAGGCCTTTTGGCAGAGATAAATCGTATTATTAAGAATCACTCGCTATAGTTTAAACAGTAGGATAAAACAAAAAGACAAAAGTTTACTTAATTACATGCAATGACAATTTCTGATATATTAAATCTAATCCGCCCGCTTTGCATTTGAATATTGCAAGGTAATAATCACAAAAATTAATACAAATTATTTAATTCTCTACGTTACGAAGATTGGAATAAGACAAATTCAAAGCAATTCGTCCCAATCATAGAGGAATTAAAAAATCCCTGTTCTTGGACCTTGGTATGATAAAAGTCAAAAAACAAAAAAAGGAATCAAAATCTTTTACAACCCGGATACCTCTCGACACCTGGAAGAAGGTTGAAAAGTACAGGGGATATGGCAACTGGAAGACTAATCAATTGATGAACCATGCTTTGCATGCATTTTTCGAGATCGTCGAGTCATCAGCCAAGCAACCCGAAATTCCCTTGATTTGTGAAACCGTTCGTGATCTTTGCCACCGCACCGAGACGCGTAAGGGGTAATTTTATCTGTGAAATCTGCTCTACTCCTTGTTCAATAAAAGACAACTAGTCACTTGAAGCGAATGTCTTTTGAGTCATGGACAACTGAGGTTCTGATAACTGCAAAGAATAGTGGCAGTTTTGGTTTCGGCAATTCATCGCGTGCCAATTCATGCAGAGCTTGAATGGTTTTTCGAACAAAGGAATTAATTGATATGCCTGTGCTTTCCGTCATTTCAAGCAAACGGGTATGATCATCGGGTTCCAATCGAATCGTTACAGCTTTTTTGCTGACCCCACTTTTCCTGCCCTTACCCATCGTTTGATTGATTATTCTATCTGCTCAAGCCTTATATACCCCGAGAGGGTATTCCCGAATCAAAGGTACTTAAATGGAATTCATTGATTCTTTGCGAGGGAAAAATCAATAGCAGTATGAAAAATTTTAAAAATCTTTCAACCTGTACTTCTAATGATCTCATTTGATTGCAATGTCCCTGATGGGGGAGGTTCTTTAAAATGGGAAACAAAGCGTTGATCATGCAGTCAAAAGATGTCATTGCATCAATATTCTATTTTTAAATTACCGATTTTCATAATACTAACATAAGGAGAATCCAGTGATGAGTGCCCGCCCAGCAAAGAAAAAAAAGGTAGAAGCCAAATCATTTACCACTCGCATTTCCATGGATACATGGAGCAAAGTGGAGAACTACAAGCAGTATGGCAATTGGAACACCAACCAGTTGATGAACCATGCCTTGAGTTCTTTTTTCGAGATCATCGAATCTCCAAAGAAGAACCCGGAATTGCCTTTGATTTGCGAGACTTTGCGTGATTTGTCCCGCAAAGAGCGTCAACGCTTTAAATAATTTCAATCAAGCAGGGGATATATTTCCTGTCTTCGCCAAATTGTTAACCAAATTTGGCGAACCCTTTGAAGCTAACGGCAGGGGTTTAGGCTGCGTCGGGATCCGCGCATTTGGGTCCCTTGAGTGCGTCTTTTGCTCCAATGATTTCCGGGAAATTTTCTGCTGTCGCATTTAGATCGATCCATTCCTGAAGTTCGTCAGGAACATCCATGTCCGAATAAATGGCCTCGACGGGGCATTCGTCGACACAAGCATTGCAATCGATGCATGTCTCGGGATTAATGTATAGGCGATCAGGTGCTTCATGGAAAGCGTCAACGGGACAGACTTCGACGCAATCGGTGAATTTACAATCAACGCATTTTTCGGTAATGACATATGCCATGGCAACAAGGGAATTTGGATTCAACTGGTTTTTGAATGCTACAATCATTTATGATGTAATTTTTAGCAAATCTCAACCTATTTTTCTAAGAGCCTAACAGTATCGAGCTTCGCTATTTTAACGAGGTGGCGATAGAGTGACAACTTTCAATTTCCCTGAGCTGTTTGCGGAGGTAGGAGTCAAGAGAAAGATAGTCCCGGATCTTTTTGATAGAAAGCGCTTGCTTGAGTGAACGATGTTCCATCCATTTTCCGTTTCAACCGATGCTACAAAGCGGGTGAACTCTTCACCTGCGCGTTTCATTCGAAATGGTGAAACTTGTCCTGGGGACAGTTTGCGCTTAGAGCCATTTATCTCAACTAAGGTGGTTTCTCTAGACAGGTTGCCTACCACTCCGGCACCAGCGGTTTTGGTGGCAAGTGAACGGTCGATTGGAAAACTTTTGTAGGTTCGGCCAGAACGATCCTTGGGATAAAGCACGAATAGAACGTCCTTCCATTTGGGGTCGATTCGAATAACTGCAGCGATTTCCGTTGAATTGTTTTCGGGAAGGACACGATATAGCGTGAGAGGGGATTCGCTCGTATAGTGAAGCCGTTTGCATTGCCTACCAGGCAACAGCTTGATACTATGGATTTCTTCGCCGTTTCGATAACGCAGTTCGGGAAGAAAACGTACGGTATCACCTTTACCTGTTGTAGGCTTCTCTGACTTTATTGTTTTCTGGTAAGGCTGAGTATAAAGGGAAAAGGATAAATTAACCTCTTGTCCGAATGAGGGAATGCAAAAACAGGCAATGAGCAAACAGATAGCCCGAAATAAGCTTTTATTGCCCATCGCTAGAATTACCTCAACAGGTTGTGGGATTTCAGCGTTTTGGTGGGTTGCGAGCTAAACGAATCTTGGTTGCGAACTCGTCCAATTTCTTTTGAATGTCCACTGCCGTGGAATCCTTTTTAACCGCCTCATCCATTTGCGTCTCATAAGTTCTGCTAGCGGCAAGATATTTGTTCTCCAAGGCCACGAGTTCATCGTAGGCGAGCTTGACTTCCTCGTCTTCCCTCAGTGATTCACGCAAAGTGGCGATCTTGATTTTGACTGCCTGTAAATTGCGGAGTTGGGTTTGGTAGAATTGAGGAGCTTTCCCTGGTTGGCGAAGGGTTTTCTGAATATTAACCGCCTCGTCATTCAGAATCTTTGAGGCAGGCAACAATGCCATTTTCCCCGCTTCGAGTTTTTCGTATGCCGTGTTAGCCTCTAAGTAAACCCCTTCCGAAATCACGGATTCGGAATAAAGCAATTGTAGGTTTTCATTCTCTTCGAGTAGAGACTCTTTCCGCTTTTGCAATTCACCTTGATAGTGGCGTTGGTAGCGCAGATATTCGCGCATTTGCCGTCTTTGTTGGTCAGCTTCCTGTCGACTGGTTTGGGCTTGGACTGGCTGAAGCGAGCACAGGGTCAGAATTGTCGCTAGACCGAGTATCAAGAGAGTTTTCATGGTTGGGGAATGGGTATTTGAGGATTCTTGTGCAATCCTATTGTCATTTTATCCATAACCATTTCCAGAATTCATTTAAAGCCAATATTTCTTTTTAACAATTGGCTCTCGACCGACCAAGATGAATGGTCTTCCCGTTTTTACTTATCCGACCAAAGGTTTTAGTTACCTCGTTCTTAGATGTCCTCTGCTGGTATCCATCGGAAGTGCACGAGACGGAAGTCCCTGTGGAGGCCGTTCCACTCGGAGGTGTCTCCGATGCCCTCGCCCTCGTCGACGTCGGCTTCGGGGACCCGTTGGAAGATGGCCTCGCACCATGCCTTGGCTCGGACGTCTCCGCGTACGGGATGGAGAGCTTCGCCGTATGCTCGTATGCGGAAGGTGTCGGAACGCACGGCGAGGCAAGGTCCCAGTCTGGCGAGCAGGTCGGCTTGGGTGAGATAGCCGGGCGCGTGGGAGGCGGTGGCGCCTGCGGCGGAGAGAGAGCCGCCGGGCTTGTCTTCCCCGAGAAGATCGAGATCGAGGTTCTGGTGAGCGTCTTCGACCACCGTCTCGTCGAGGAAACGGTCGTTGAGCCCGGCGTCGTCGATGGCAGCCTGGAGGGCGCCCTTGAGAGAGATGACCAGATTGTCGCCGGAGATGGACTGGTCGCCGTCCTCGGGAACGTTTCGGTTGACGAACTCTGCCAGCGAGGAGAAGGGTCGGGGATAATCGGAGAGTTGGGCTCGCAGACGTATTTGGCGGACGATCTCTTGGGCGAGGCGAGTGATCTCGTCGGATTCGAGCTGGCGGTATCCGGCGTAGGTTTCGTCGGATGCGGAGTTCGCCGCTGCCCCGGCCGCTCCCTCGTGCGGATAGTCCATGCGCAGGAAAGGCGATTCCCCGGAGGATGACGAGGAGCCGGAGGTGGTCGGGACTTCGGTGCCGAAGAAGCTGGCGAGCAGGGCGGCCCATGCCTTCTCGGAGGTGGAGTTGACGTTGAAGGCGCCGTCGAGCAGGAGGTTGGCGGCGGCGGAGTCGTAGCCGAGCAGGTTCTCCGCGTCCGGAGCCATTCCCTGATTGTAGTGCATCTTGAGTCGGGGATTGGGAAGGGCGAACCCGGGATCCTCGAGGGTGTCCTGGTCGAGGTCTCGCGGCACGGTGGAGAAGAAGTAGGCGTCCCAGAGGGCGTCGTTGATCAGGTAGGAGTAGTCGTAGTGCATGCCGGCGTCGCACTCGGAGGCGTCGGCGAGAAGATTGTTGCTGCTGAGGTTGTGGTAGCTTTTGCCGAGCGTGATGCGGGGGTCGGCGAGGGAGTTGCCGATGGGGTAGGAGGGCTGGTAGCCGAGACCGCGCATGCCGTAGCGGTCGCTGACGTGAGCTGGCTCGAAGGCGAGGTACTCCTTGTACAGGTTGTGGCTCGGAGAGGAGAGGTTGGCGTGCATGAGCTGGCCGATGGAACGGAAGTGGTGCTCGTCCTTGGGTATCTCGAAGAGGACGCCCTTGACCGGTCCCCCCTCGTGGGAGTAGCCGACGAAGGCCCGGTCGTCGGAACCCGAGACCGAGACGTTCCACTCGTCGTCCTGAACACGGGCCACGTAAGTCTGGTAGTTGGGCACCGTGGCGAGCCCGCTGGGCGTGGTCGAACCGGTTTCGTCCTCGTGTTCGTAGGGACTGGGGGTGAGCAGGCTGGCCCGCGGATTGTAGTTGGCCAGCCAACGGATGCGATGGCTGCCCGAGGGGGCTCCCGGAACGTTTCCGATCGTCTCCTCGCTGAAGCGCATGGCGTACTTGCGACCCTCCACACCGTGCAGGTCGTCCGGATCGAAGCGGGCGGTCTTGCTGAAGCGCTGAATGGGGTAGGTCTCGGGATCGGAGCGACGCTCGAAGCTGGCTTGGGACACCAGCACGAGCGGATCCTCGAAGGAGGAGTCCGTGTCCACGTTCCCCTCGAACATCGCCATGTGGACGTCCGAACCTTCCTCTATCCAGGTCTCCGCGTGGGTCGGCGGCTCGTCCAGGTCGAAGTAGGTCTCCGTCCTCCGGTAGAAGGAGTAACCCCCGTGCCATCCCTCCTCCAGGAAGTTGTTCGCTCCCTGTCCGATTCGGTACTGCTTGAAGAGATGGTTCGCGTTCGGCGTGAACACCATCGCCTGGCCCGCCTTCAGGCCCGACACGTTGCGTAGCACGAATCCCGTCTTGTTCGACTGCTCCGAGCGAAAACCAGCCTTCACCGTCTTCGACGCGGACACGGATCCGGAGAGCGGTTTAACCGTACAGATTCCAACTGTCGCACCAGCGCAACCAGGATGGTTTTCACTACGAAACTCTAATCGTGTCCGATTCGATGAAGCTACTGCAGTGAATGTTACGTAGTCCTGTGGTATGCCTCTTGAGGTAAAAAGGTTTCTGTTGCCCTCGAAGGTGGCCATGTCCACGCCGTCCCATGCCGCGATGCCGCGACGTATTCGAGCACCTCTGTTGATTCCAAACGGAAAACGAACTTCATAGGTTTCTCCCGGCTTGGTATCTAGAAAGGTCCAAACCCTACCTGGTCTACAAGAGATTAAATCAAGGCCTATATGCCCGTCGGTGTTCACTCCAGGCCATTGACTTCTCGGAAAACCGGGTTCTGGATTTGGACCTTTTATATCGACGTTCGCTCTCCCTCGATGGCCACGTTTCCAATAATCGAGAATTTTGTTTACATGCGAGGGGGCATTTTTCGGTTTGTTCGTCCACGCAATCTGCGGATGCCAGAGATAGTAGTTCTTTTCACAGACGTTACGGCTGTTGTAGTAGATCTTGAACTCGTCGTCGAGGTGCCCGCTCTTGTCCCAGATGGCCACGGTGTATTCGTTGGGCTCGAGGTCGACGTCATAGGGATTCCAGATCACGATTGCGGGCATTACGTGAGCGAAGACCTCCTTGCGATTGCTTTGGTCGTGAACGGAGGGGGTGTAAAAGAACTGGGCCGAGGTGATCACCGGGTAAACCCCGACCTGATCCTCGCCCTGATGTTGCACCGCGATGGAGCTGCCGCTTGATCTGAGGTTGTAAAAGGAACGCAGTTGGTCCCACAGGGGAGCCCCGGGATCGTTGTTTAGATCAGGTGCGCCGCCGCCGATGGTGGACGAGTAAAATTGCCCGCTCCGCCACCTGCCGTAGCTGCAGTTGAGCAAACCCGGAAGGGGAACGCCGCTGGCGTCCACGATGGTGTGGTTGTATCCGCACCCTTTGTTGTAGTTCAAGTTGATCATTATGCTGCCGTCGCTCATCCGCATGAGGTCGAGCCTTAGATCCCCGAAAGTCCCGTTGCCTCGATCCGGAGTTCCGCTGTCAAGGTCCTCGATGTGGAGGGAGTAACTGTAGGGCGGGTAGACGTCCCTCATTTCGCATCGGCTGTTGAACGGGAAAAGGGAGCGAGGCATTCCCCTGGTTGGGCTCCAAGTTCCCCCGGATTGCCTGGCGTTGTTGTACATCATGAAGCCCTGTAGCTCGGGAAAGCCCATGCCGGGAATGAATCCCATGCCCTGACTGCCGTCGCCGCCGTCGTCGTCACCCGAGTTTCCTCCCATGGCCTCGAAGATGGGCTCGCCGCTGAGGACGGCGTTGCCCTCGCTGTCGATGGCGTCGTACTGGAGGCCGGCGGTGAGATCCCTTCGCAGGCCGCCTCCCTTGGTGCTCGCGAGGACTCCCTTGGAGTGCATTGTGACGTCGTGGAAGTTGCGGGCGAGAGCCTCTTTTGCGTTCCCCGAGGTGAAGTCGAGGGCGAGCAATTGCCCGGAGCTCAGCAAGCGGTCGCGGAACTCGCCGTCGACGTTGGAGTCGAAGCGGTCGAAGTCCTCGATCGCGGATGCCCCGAAGTTTGTCGCCACGCGGGCGTCGGTCCCTTGCCGCAGATTGATCTTGGCCTTCACCCCCTCGTCCCCGATCCAGTAGGCGTAGGTGCCGGTTCGCCGATTGGGTTTCGGCTTCCAGCCCGGGGCCGATCCCGAGGGGGGAGCCAGCGAGCCGATCGAATAGACCGGAACCTCCGGAGCCAGCACGCGGTCGTCGACCGAGGAATCGCCGGTTCCGCCGACGAGGGGAACGCTTGCGTGATCCGAGAAGGATCCCTCGGTCGGGTCGGGCGAGTCGCCGGACACGAGCCACACCGGATCGGCGGTCGGGTCGTCGCTTGGCCAAACTCCGGTCCAGTAGCGCTGTCCTCCCTCGATCAGGGGGTTGTCGGAATCCTCGTCCAGAAAGTCTCCCCGGGCGGTCACCCGCTCGTCCGGGCCGAGGTGTTCCTTCAGCTCGCCGAGGGCGATCCACATGGCGACCTTCGCATGGGCCTTGGCCAATTGTTGCTCCTTGGTCGCCTGGGCGACCCTCGACTCCACACCGATCAAGGCCACCAAAGCCAGGATCATCAGGGCCAGAAAGCTCAGCAGCGCCAGTGACAACGCCAAGGCAAACCCTCGGTCACCTCTTTGCTCACCGGTAGGATTTCTTTTCAAAGTATGATGAAATTTGGATGCTAGGTGACACCTAGTTTTCCATATATAAGGTGTCCCTAATTGTATTTTCAATCAAGTCATTTATTGGTTTGTCCTATAAAGGTTGTTTAGTATTTCAATGACTTGAATTTGGATGCTTTGTCTTGCTGAAATCGAAACCTAGGATAGACAATTCCTTCATAATCATAAGGTTTTGGGCAATGTGAAATTATTGACTTATGGCTGAAGAATCCCCGATAAAGTATTTTGACCGTTATTTGGCCGAGGTTCGTCATGAGCAGATTTACGGTGAAGGTTGGTTGCGTTGGGTGTACGGCAATCCCTTGGGTAGAATGACCCTCTGGGCTTTCTTTTCCCGCCCATTCTTCTCCAAGTGGTATGGCAAGCGAATGTCTTCTTCATCCAGTTGTTCAAAAATAGAGCCGTTTGTTAGGGATTACGAATTGGACACCACGGAGTTTGCTGAAACTGTGTCTTCCTATACTTCCTTCAACGATTTCTTCTCCCGAAGGCTCAAGCCGGAGGCTCGCCCCATTGCCGGGGGTGAATTAGCCGCGTTTCCCGCTGACGGGAGGCATTTGGGATTCCCTGACTTGTCCACTCTTTCCCAAGTTTTTTCCAAAGGACAATCGTTGAATTTTACCCGCTTGTTTGGGTCGGAAGAAACGGCCTCTCAATTTTCCGATGGTACTCTTGTTATCTCAAGGTTGTGCCCGGTTGATTACCACCGTTTTCATTTTCCTGTTTCAGGAGAAGCCAAGCCACCTTCCTTGATTCGTGGCGATCTGAAATCCGTCAATCCCATCGCCTTGCGTCGTAACTTAGCTATCCTTTGGGGAAACAAAAGATTTTTATCATTTATCGAAAGCGATTCTTTTGGTCGTGTGGCTTGTATCGAAATTGGGGCTACTTGCGTGGGATCTGTGCATTACCTTTCTCTTGCCCCAACCGCCGTGTCTAAGGGCGATGAAAAGGGATGGTTTTCCTTTGGCGGCTCCATGACCATGACTTTTTTCCAAAAAGGGAAAATTCAATTGGCTGATGATTTGCTCGCACAATCCGCTAGTGGTCTAGAATTATATGCCCGAATGGGCGATCAAATGGGCAGCCCCCAGTGATCCTGCGGTAGAAGGCAAGCTTGCTATCGAGGATTTTTTACCTTATGTTTTCATTTAGCATGATACCTCTCCATCGAGCGAAAAAAGCCCTGAAGCGTGGTTTTACTGTGATTGAGTTGATGGTGGCTCTCACTGTAACTGGTATTCTTGCAGGGATGTTGTTGAAGATTTCCAACGATGTCCTTCAGACCTATAATCAAGCTACCGGTGAATTGGATTCACAGCTCGCTGCACGTTTTGTCTTGGATCAAATTGCTGAAGATTTACAGGCTGCAGTTTCTCGTCGAGATGGACGTGTTTGGTTAGCTGCGACTGTTCGCAGGGATATAAACCTAACTGGCAAGTGGGTGCCGGGCAATTCTGCGGACAAACCCGTCGAAGCTTCTCTGGATTTGGATGAAGAATCGATGGAGGACTGCCGCTTTGGTGTTGGTGGCATCTGGTTGCGTTTTATTACCCAAAGTCCGGATGCTCTCTCTAGTATGGCGGGTGCCCGCGCCATATCTTACGCCATTGATCGTCGAGGAGCTGAAACATCGGAAAGCGGATCTTCCTCGAGCACAGCTTCCAGACGATACACCTTGTTTCGAGGCGACGTTAGCCCAAAGGATAGTTTCTTGGCAGGATTCAATCTTCATCCAGTGGATGGTGACTACACCAAGGCCGGAGGAGCTGATACTCGGGATGCAGGGGAGGTCAAGAGTCCGGATACTGACAATGGTTTTGTTGACAACGTGATCGATTTAGGTGTGCGATTCTATGTCAAGGACCCCAATTTCACAAATGGGTTAAGGCTTATTTTCCCCGCCAATTCGGAAGGAGCTTTGACTAACGATGATTACGAGCATCTGGCTACCACTGATCCGGATGCACGAACTAGCGATGATCCATATTCCACCATTTATCCCGAGGTTGCTGATATAATGGTACGCGTTCTCACAATGCAAGGAGCCGAGGCAATTCGAGCCTTTGAGGAAGGAGATTCACCGCGACCATCGGAGTATTCTTCGGACAATGAATATTGGTGGTATCTCGCCGAAATGAATTCACATGTTTTCGTGCGGCGTATCCAACTATACCCCTCTGGCGTCTAAGCGAATTGGAGAATAAATTTCTTGCCCGAGAGTGGTTTCTTCCTCTCGTTAGTGTTCGGATTTCCCCATACTACCGAACTGACCTCTAATTCATATTCCTCGCACGTGAGGTCTCAAATCACCTACCCAAAATGACTGTCCGTTGCTTTTTGTTCACCTTTCTTTTTCTCGTCTTACCTTTGATTCATACTGCTGCGAAACCCATCCGCGTTCTTTTTCTTGGTCACGAAAGCAAGCATCACAATTCGAATGAATATTATCCTATGTTGTCCAAGGCCCTAGGCCAGGATGCCATCTATTTTGATTACGTCACCACTGTGGAAGCGGCTTTGGGCGATGCTACTTACCTCGCCAAATTCGATGCTTTGCTTCTCTACGCCAACCACCCGCGATTGACTGCCAAGCAATGGAATAATCTACAAAGTTACGTTCGCTCCGGTGGGGGTTTCGTGCCCGTTCATTGCGCGAGTTGGTGTTTTTCCAACATACCTGAATTCGACCAGTTGGTAGGCGGGCGTTTCAAGAGTCATCAAACGGGAACCTTCAAGGCTCGCATCATAAAAGCCAAACACCCAGCGGTGGCTGGGGTGAAGGAATTCGATGCGTGGGACGAAACCTATTTCCATAACAAGCACAACGATAAGAATCGTACGGTCTTGATGGTGCGCGATGCCATGAAAGGTGATCCACACAGCAAACCCGAACCTTGGACTTGGGTTCGAACAGAAGGCAAAGGGCGAGTTTTTTACACGGCCTCTGGGCACGATCAACGTGTTTGGAATCACCCCGACTTTCATCAACTGATGAAAAGTGGAATTTTATGGGCAGTGGGTGAAAAGGCCAAGGCTCGCCATGACAAGTTTCTAGCCGACCGAGTCCCGCTAAAGTATGAAAAGCGCGACAACGTGCCCAATTACGAGCGTCGTCCGGAACCATTACCTTATCAGTTTCCTCTGTCTCCAGAGGACAGCATGAAGTATACTCAAGTGCCTGTTGGTTTTCGCTTGGAGTTGTTTGCCAGCGAGCCTGAAATCATCAATCCCATCTATTTTCAATGGGATGAACGAGGTCGTCTGTGGGTGGTTGAATCGGTTGATTATCCCAATGAAATCAAGCCTGGGCGCAAGGGCAATGACCGCATCAAGATTTGCGAGGACACCAATGGTGACGGAAAAGCCGACAAATTCACCATTTTCGCCGATGGTTTCAATATCCCCACCTCCATGACCTTTGCTCGTGGCGGCGTCATTTTGGCTCATGCCCCCGAGTTTCTTTTTCTCAAGGACACCGACGGCGACGACAAAGCCGATCTCAGGGAGGTTCTCTTGACTGGTTTTGGTGTGGGAGACACGCACGCTGGTCCAAGCAACTTGCGTTACGGGATAGACAATTGGATTTATGGTACAGTCGGCTATTCTCGGTTCAATGGTGAAGTGAAAGGCAAGAGGCACAATTTTGGATCGGGTGTTTTCCGTTTNCGTTCCGATGGCTCGGAAATCGANTTCCTCCATCAGTTCAATAACAATACTTGGGGAGTNGGATTCAACGAGGCAGGTGATGTCTTTGGATCGACGGCCAACAACAACCCGACCTTTTTTGGGGGAATTCCCAACAGCCTCTACGGGAACCAAAGGCGCATGAGTGCTAAGATGATCGCCAGTTCACCCAAGTTTTATCCCATTACGCCCAACATTCGACAAGTTGATGCCTTCAATGCCTACACTGCGGGTTGTGGCCATGCCTTCGCCACGGGTCAAGGTTTCCCTGAGTCTTGGCGTAATCGACGGGCTCTCGTTTGTGGACCAACGGGTAACCTTTTGGGCATGTATGACGTAAGAGCCAAGGGTTCGGGGTACGAGTCCATCAACGCCTTCAGTTTCGTTGCCAGCGCTGACGAATGGTTTTCCCCCATTGTGGCCGAAGTGGGTCCGGACGGAAATACTTGGATCGCCGATTGGTATAATTTCATTATCCAACACAACCCCACCCCCAACAGGGGTCGCGGAGGATATGATGCCAAGCGCGGCGTAGGCAACGCCCACGTTAATCCCAACCGCGACAGGCAACATGGTCGCATTTATCGAGTGACCTATGACAAGAATCCAGGCGGTAAGGTCAAATCATTGGCTAATGCCAAGACTCCCGAATTGGTAACTGCCCTCGGGGACGAGAATATGTTTTGGCGTCTCACCGCTCAAAGATTGTTGGTCGACGGCAAGAAAAAGGATGCCGTGTCATCCTTGCGGAAATTGGTCAAAGAGCAGGGTGTTGCATCCATTCATGCCTTATGGACTTTGCATGGTCTAGGTGAGCTTGATGCCGATTCACATCGGTCTTCCATCATCAGTGCTGATCCCTCTCTTCGCCGTAATGCAATTCGAGCCCTCGGTACGAACGCTGTTTCCACCCAATTGCTATTCGATAGCGCAACCCTTGCGGACAAGGATTTGCAAGTTCGCCTCGTCGCGTTCGTGAAATTGGCTCAACAAGAGGATGCGGAGACGGTCAGGAAAACAGCGACCTTTCTGATGGCAAAGCCTGAAAATGCCAAAGACGAATGGTTGCAACTTGCGCTCAATGCCGCCGGAGCGGGAACCCTGAACGTAATCCGTTACGAGACGGGTGAAAACCTGATTTCCAATGCGTCTTTTGAAAAAGGTCTCCAAGGTTGGAATTTTCGCAATTACTCCGGGCCAGCCAATGAAGTCGATCGTTCCCATGAAACGACGAAGGTCAACGTTCACGATGGCAAGGGATCCCTTCGATTGGGATCTAAGGTGGGTCATGACACCAGTTTGTACACCTCGGTAAAGCTGACATCGGGAAGAAAATACCGTCTTTCCGCTTGGATNAAAACGGAGGGAATTCAAGGTGGTCACGGAGCTTTGCTCAATGTTCACGAGTTGCAGCACGAGGGGAAAACGAAAGCTCTCCAGAACAAGAACGAATGGCTTGAGGTAGAGAAGGTATTCACTGCCCCTAAGAGTGGTACTTTCACCATTAATTGTCTTCTTGGCGGTTGGGGTAAGAGCAAGGGCACGGCATGGTTCGATGATCTTTCTTTGACGGAATACAAACCGGTTTATGCAGAGAAAAAACCAAATGGATCGGTTACGGGAAAAGCTGCCGTGGGCAAAGTCATTTTCCATGAACACTTGGTCGCAGGTTGTGTTCGCTGTCATTCTCTCGGAGGCAAGGGTGGAGCCATTGGGCCAGCCTTGGATGGCTTGGCTGCTCGAAAGCAGCGTGACTACATTTATCAGAGTTTGGTCAATCCAACTGCCCAACTTGCGGAAGGTTTTGACAAAATAGGGGCCAGTCCTATGCCTCCCATGAACATTCTCCTAAACGAACAGGAACTCGCTGACCTCATGGCGTACCTGATGACCTTAAAATAAGAGTATCCCACCAACCTTATTCCCTTACACCTTAATGAGCAAAGATATCCATAACATCGCCATTNTCGGACTCGGTTTCGGTGCCGAGTTCATACCTATCCATCAAGCCCATCCGAACCTGAATCTCGTGGCAGTCTGTCGTCGCAACGAGGATGAGATGAACAAGGTGGCTGACCAGTTTGACATTGAAAAGCGCTACACTGACTACGATGAACTACTTAAGGATCCCGAGATCGATGCGGTCCATATCAACTCTCCCATTCCCGATCATGCGCCGCAGTCACTGAAGGCTCTTCGAGCCGGCAAGCACGTAATGTGCACTGTGCCTATGGCCACGACTATCGAGGAATGCGAGGAACTTTGCAAGGCGGTGGAGGAGACAGGCCTCAAGTACATGATGGCCGAAACTGTGGTCTATAGCCGTGAGTTCCTTTACATCAAGGAACTTTACGATACGGGAGAACTGGGTAAACTCCAGTACTTGGCCGCCAGTCACCCTCAGGACATGGACGGTTGGCCGGAATACTGGGAACGTATGATTCCCATGCACTACGCCACACACGTCGTCAGTCCCTGCCTTGGCATGGTGAATGGATTGGCCGAATACGTCAGTTGCTTCGGATCAGGTACCGTGCGTGACGACATAGCCGAGAAAAGCGGCAACAAGTTTGCCGTCGAGTCTTGCCACATCAAACTGAAGGACAGCGACCTTTCGGCCCACGTTTGGCGATTCCTGTATGACGTTGCCCGCCAATATCGCGAAAGCATCGATGTTTACGGTAGCAAGAAAAGCTTTGAATGGACCTTGGTCGAGGGAGAACCCAGTATAGTGCACGTGGCCAAGAGGCCTGAGCATGAGATACCCGAGAAAGTGGATATTCCCGACTATGCTCACCTCTTGCCTGAGCCCATCCAGAAGTTCACCCAAAGCATCGAGGACGCCGATCACCTGTCCTTTGTCCAAGGTGGGGGACATGGTGGATCCCATCCTCATATGGTGAACGAATTTGCTACTGCACTTGTCGATGATCGCGATCCTTGGCCCAATGCCGTAACTTCGGCCAACTGGACCTGTGTGGGCATTTGCGCGCACCAATCCGCCGAGCAAGGCGGTCAACGTATAAATCTTCCGGAGTTTACCCTATAAAAGCAGGCTGCAATTGGCGTCCATACTCATGGCTGTCGATGAGCTCCTTCCCATTCCAACTCAAGTTGGGTTCGCGGTGGTAAATCAAGGCTTTTGCCAGGGAATCTTACCTGCCCGCTGAAGGTGGTCCATCAGGGCGCGTGTTAGTTCGTTGGCGATTTTTCCATTTGGTGGCGTTGGTTTCGCTTCCTTTGGATCCTTTGCCAAGTTGACGAGCTGCATGGGTTCAAACGCTGTGTTCTGCAGAAGTTTCCAGTCACCCCGACGAATGGCATAGTAGGGTCGTCCCTGGTATCTACGGTTTCCCTCGCGTCGCACCCAGATGAGAGTGCGATTCGGGTCACCTTTGGCTCCCTTTAACCAGATGGGCACAAGGCTTTTGCCATCTATTTCGTGTTCCACTTCCACCCCTGCAATTTCACAAAAGGTTGGCAATAAATCCATGGTGATGCCGAGTTCGTTGCTGCGGCCAGGTGAAATCACTCCTGGCCAGACGGCGCAGGTGGGAACCCTTATGCCACCTTCCCAATGATCCTGTTTTCCTCCGCGAAGTTCACCGTTCAAGGCTCCATGAGGGAGTGAACCTCCGTTGTCGGAAGTAAAGACAATGAGGGTGTCCTTAGCGATACCAATGTCCTTCACAGCATCCAGGAACTTGCCGATCTCGTGATCCATGTGTTCTACGAATGCAACGTTGGTAGCCCGCTTCTTGTTGAGTTGTGGTTCGCGCGCCGTGACTTTTTCCAACCAGTCCTTGGGTGGTTGGATCGGGAAATGCGGGGCGTTGTAAGCGAGGTAAAGGAAGAACGGTTTCTTTTTGTCGGCGGCCTGTTTCTTGACGTAGTCGATGGCCCATCGGGTAAAGACCTCGGTGGCATGACCCTTGGGCTTGATCGTATCCTTGTTGTGCCGCATCCAGTTAACCCCTCCGCGCAGGTGGGTCCAATAATCGTCCATCATGTCGGCCAGAAAGCCATGAAAGAAATCGAAACCGCGGTCATTCGGTATGTTGGGCGATTCAAAACCTAGATGCCACTTGCCCACCATCCCCGTGTGGTACCCTGCTTTCTTCATCATGTCAGGTAGAGTAGGCCCTGAAGGCTTGAAATATCCCCAACTGTCTGAGGGTCTTTGACGAATGACTCCAGGAGCGCCGACTATGTCGGGATAACGCCCCGTCAAGAGGGAGGCTCGGGTTGGGGTGCAGACGGTACAATTGGCATAAAACTGATCGAGTCTCAGCCCAGCCTTCATGAGGCTATCGATTGCAGGCGTGCGAATATCCGTGCCCCCGAAGGAAGATAAGTCGCTGTACCCTAAGTCATCGACCAGGATGCATATTAGGTTGGGTTTCTTGGCGGCTCCAAGAAAAGCCCACGAGATTAGTAGGAGAAAGGAAAGACAAAGGGTTCTTTGCATTAACTCAAGAAAGCGGACTAGTCTTCTCAGGCAAGCAAAAGCATCACCGTTAACCGGCGAGGCTTTACTTAAATAAAGCTAGGCAATTTTTATTTAACACAAGCGTCCAGGCCGTTTTCGTGGAGAGCCTTGGTGAAAGCCTGAACATTTAAATTTCCTTTTGCCGCAATGGTTTCACTTCCCTTTTTGGCTGTGTGTTGCGTCGCCTTCAGTCGCGTCGACAGCCTTAGAGACGGTATCTTGCTCGGCTGATTGCCACAATTCCTTGCCTAGCGGCGCAGTTTGCCATGTCCTCGCTTTTTTCGCCGGTTTGAAAATAGAAACACCCATGGTTTTAGGGACAAGTCTTTACGTCCGCTTTCTTTTACCCCCAAACCTTGTTTTGTTTCCTTGCACCAGTATCGACTTATGAAACCCGTGGTCCAAATATCCCTCGACGTCATCAAATTGGACGAAGCCCTCGAAACTGCTGAAATGGCTTTGCGGGCGGGCGTTGATTGGTTAGAAGCTGGTACCCCTCTTATTTTGGCGGAAGGCATGCATGCGGTTCGTGCATTGCGGGAGCGTTTTCCCGAAACTCCGATTGTAGCCGACCTGAAGACGATGGACGGCGGTTGGTTGGAGGCGGAGGTCATGGCCAAGGCGGGTGCCTCCTACGTCGTGGTCATGGCGAGAGCTCATGAGGAAACGATCAAGGAGGTAGTGAAAGCCGGAATGGACTTTGGTGTGGGTGTTATGGGAGATAACCTTGGTTGTCCCGACATGGTCGCCGGAGCCAAGATGATGGCTGATTTGGGCTGTGGTTTCGTTGTCCATCACGTGGGCTATGACGAGCGCCGTGGCATTGCTGCCCGAGGAGAACAGCCTCCCAATCCCTTGGATGAATTGAAAGAAGTGGTTGCTGCCGTGAACGTTCCCGTGCAGGCAGTGGGCGGCCTATCGATCGAGCAAGCTGTTAAAACTCCGGAATGCGGAGCTCCGCTTGTGGTTTTGGGTGCTCCTTTGGTCATTGATGGTGATTCCTTTCGGACAGCCGACGGAAATATAGAGGATTCACTTCGTCTCATTTGCGAGACAGTCCATGCCTACGGCGAGGTTGCAGTGGGTCCGAAGGGGTGTAACATATGAAAGCCGTAGTCAATTTCTCCCCGGAACCCGATAGCGTCGAACTTCGCGAACTGTCCGAACCGCAAGCAGGTTCGGGCGAGGTCATTATGGAGGTAGATACCGTCAGCGTGTGTGGGTCGGACCTTCATCAATGGACAGGTGGACATAGTTGGCCCGTTAATTATCCAGTTGTCTTGGGTCATGAATTTGCGGGGCAGGTAGCCCAGATTGGTCCTGAAGTTGAGGGGTTTTCGGCGGGGGATCGAGTGACTAGCGAGACTGCCGCCGTGATAGATCCGGAAAGTCCGCTAACAAAAGAGGGTAACTATCATTTGGATCCCAATCGCAAGGGTTTCGGGTACGGGGTAGATGGAGCCATGACCCGTTACGTCAAGGTGCCTGCTCGTTGTTTGCACAAAGTGCCAGATCAATTACCTCTTGAAATTGCTGCCTTAACCGAGCCTTGTTGCGTGGCCTATAATGCCGTGGTGGCCAACGGAAAAATCGCAGAGGGTGAGAGAGTGCTTGTTCTNGGGCCTGGACCAATAGGCATTCTTTGTGGTCTGGTGGCTAAAGTGATGGGCGCTGGAGCAGTGGCCATTGCCGGTCTTGAAAGAGATGCCAAGCGCCTGAAAGTGGCAGAATCACTCGATCTGGAGCCATTGACTGGAGATGTTGCGGGATGGGCCAGACAAGATGATGACCTTGGGGTTGATATGGTTGTGGATGCCGCCGGAGTTTCAGTTTCCTTGCAGTCGGCTCTTGAAATAGTACGCCCCAAGGGTCGTATCGTCAAAGTGGGGTGGGGACCTCAACCACTTGGCTTTTCCCTTGATCCCCTTGTGCAAAAAAACGTGGCGTTGCTTGGTAGCTTCAGTCACAACCGCCCTATTTGGCAAGCTGTCTTGAAACTATTGACATCCGGTTCGTTGAACCCATCTGCGATTGTTGGCGGAACATGGCCTCTCGCTGAATGGTTGCCTGCTTTCGAAGGCATGCATACCGGAGAAATTGTTAAGGCTCAGCTAAAGTTAATTTGATATTTTAATATAATTAAAATTAAATATAATATGAACCTTGCAGGTAAAACGGTTCTCATCACTGGTAGTGCAACGGGAATTGGCGAAGCCATGGCTCGTTTGTGTCATGCGGAGGGAGCCAATGTCGTTATTCATGGAAAGGAGGAAAAGGAGGTTGAAAGGATATCCGATGACCTGAGCGAACGAGTCCTCCGACGCACAGATGATCTTTCCGATCCCGCTAGCCCGAATTGCTTGGTGGAAGCGACCATTAATGCCTTCGGAGGACTGGATGCATTGGTCAACAACGCCGCCATGATTTCACGCAAGGACTTGGATGCTTCGGACACGGTTTTGTTTGATTATGATTTTGCTGTGAACACACGGGCACCCCTTTTCTTGATCAAGGCTGCTTTACCCCATCTTTCGGAATCCAAGGGTAACATCCTTAACATTGGCTCCATCAATTCCTATTGTGGGGAACGAAACCTCTTGGTTTACAGCATGACAAAAGGGGCGCTACTAACCATGACACGTAATTTGGGTGATACCCTGCATCGCGAAAACGGGGTGTGCGTAAATCAATTCAACTTGGGTTGGGTGCTCAGCCCCAATGAGATTACGGCGAAGATTGCGGAAGGTTTGCCGGAAGATTGGCCCGAGCGCATACCACCAAACCTCGCTCCCTGCGGACGCATCATGTTGCCGGAGGAAATTGCCCGCATCGCCCTCCCCTGGATTTCCGGTGAAACGAGGCCCGTCAGTGGCTCTGTCATAGACGTGGAACAATATCCCGTTATAGGACGCAACCCCGTAAAGGAGTGAACCCTCTTCCAAAGTTGGCAGTCTTCCCCAAGGCCTACATGGAACCTCTGTGTAAAACGGGTGACATGAAGCTTTCCGAATGGATTGATCTGGCGAGCCAATTGCCTATTGATGGATTGGAATTCTACTGTGGTATCCTTGATCTTGCCGCTGCTCGCGAATGGCCCGCGTATCGCAGGATGGTCGAGGACAAAGGCCTCACCATTCCCATGATGTGCTGTTCTCCTGATTTCACGCATCCTGATCCGAGTTTTCGCCGAGAACAGGTGGAGCGTGAGAAAAACTGGATTAAGATGACAGCTGAACTGGGCGGTAGCTATTGTCGCGTGCTTTCCGGGCAACGGCGACCCGAGCTATCCGAGAACGAGGGCATTCGATTGGCTGCTGCTTGCATAGAGGATTGTTTGCCATTGGCGAAGGAATATGGCGTGACCCTGATACTCGAGAATCACTACAAGGATGATTTCTGGACCTATCCCGAATTTGCTCAAAAAATGGATTGTTTCCAGAAACTTGTCGCGGCAGTCCAGGATCCATCCTTCGGTGTAAACTACGATCCATCCAATGCCTTTCTTGCTGGTGATGACCCCATTGCCTTGCTTGATTCCGTGTTAGATCGGGTGGTTACCATGCACGCCAGCGACCGTTACCTGGCCGAGGGCACACTCGAGGATCTTCGTGCCGAGGAAAACGTAGAGGGCTACGCGACTCGCCTTCGTCATGGAGAAATAGGCCAAGGCCTCAATGACTATGATGCGATTTTCTCGCGATTGGCGAACCGAGGCTTCTCCGGTTGGATCAGCGTGGAGGATGGTGTGGACGGAATGGATCAGTTGGCCCGAAGCGTCGACTTCCTGCTAGAGAAAATCAACCAGCACTGGGCTTAACTGATCAATCACTCTTTTTTCTGAGCCTTTTTCACCTTGTCTAGCTTAGGCCGAATAACAAAGGCGCAGTACCTTGCATTGGGGTTTCGTCGATAATAGTCTTGGTGTCCTGCCTCCGCAGGATAGAAGAAAGGAGCTTTCACGATTTCGGTCACAATGGGATCGGCGAACTCCTTGGCCACTTCCTTTTTCCATTTTTCTGCCTCCGCTTTCTGTTGCTCGTCATGGTACATGATGACGGAGCGATATTGCGTTCCGACGTCGGCTCCTTGTTGGTTAAGGGTGGTCGGATCATGGGAAATACCAAAAGTTTCAAGTAGTTTGGGGTAACTCACCTTTGCGGGATCGTAGGTTATCTTAATTACTTCGGCATGACCTGTTTGTCCTGTGCAGATATCTTCGTAGGTAGGATTTTGCGTTGTTCCTCCGGCGTATCCGGAAACAACGTCCTCCACTCCTTCGATCAACTCGAATACTGCTTCGGTACACCAAAAGCAGCCGCCTCCAAAGGTGGCTACCTTTTTACTTTCCATTGAATCATCTTTGATTGTTTTGTTTTCCACTGCTTGATGGGAATTGCTACCCACACAGCCAACCAAGGCAACCAAAGTCATGCAAAACATACTTATTGAAGGAATTCTTCTCATGTTTTCAGGACTATAAGGGGGTCTCGTTTTTTCGCAAATCTCAATCGATCTTTCAATTGAAATATCCTTTGGAACCCATAATATATATTGCTTAAATTCCCTTAACTTCCTTACTTTCAATACATTCCTTTATGATGGTTGGGAATCCGAGATGCTGACGATTCAAGACAGAATGCTCAATCAAACCTGCGCGGGTTTTGGACGTCGGGAGTTTCTCAAGGCGGGAGCCCTTGGTTTGGCCGGATTTACTTTACCCGACTTACTCAAAGTCCAAGCGGCTGGTTTGGCCCAAGGAAAACCGTTTAAAAATAAGTCAGTGGTCCTGCTTTTTCTTCAAGGTGGTCCACCGCACATCGAATTTTTCGATCCCAAGATGACGGCCCCTGCCGAGTATCGTAGTATAACTGGGGAAATACCGACAAAGATCCCAGGCGTTACCTTTGGATCCACTTTCCCTAAACTGGCCAAGATGACCGACAAATTGGCGGTCGTGCGTTCCTATCAATCCCGTAACGCCGGTCACACCTACTTGTCCGTTAGCAGTGGTGGAAACCCGATGAAAGCGGCCATGGGTGCGGTCTGTTCCCGAATTCTAGGCCCCAATGATCCGAAAACGGCCATTCCCAACAACACACTGATCCTTCCAGAAGCCGTTGATGCAAATCTCAAGCTTGGCAGCAATTTCGAAACTGGTGCCATTCCCACCTTAATCGATCCGGGTAGCTTGGGTTCCACNTATTCCGCTTTCAACCCCGCTGGTGGCGGGAAGGCTCAAGAGAACATGAAGCTAAATGTTTCTCCAGAGCGTTTGGCTGATAGAAAAGGTCTCCTTGTCGGTCTTGATTCAATCAAGAGAAACATTGACGCCGATGGATCATTGGAAGGCGCGGATCACTTCGGGCAACAGGCTTTTGATGTTGTAACCAAGGGCGTAGGCGCCTCATTCGATCTATCAAAGGAGGATCCCAAGACTTTTGCGAGGTATGATACTCGGTCTCTTTTCGATGCTCGGGAATTGCAGCGCTGGGGGGACATGAAGCGCGTCACCAATTTGCTTGGCATGCAAATGCTGATGGCCCGGCGATTGTGTGAGTCCGGTTGCTCCTTCGTCACGGTTTCCGATTGTGGTTGGGACTATCATGCCAACAACAACAGCCCAAAAGGAATGACTGGAATTTATCCTATGGGTCACCAAGTGGATCATGCTGTCGCTGCGTTTGTGCAAGATCTTCACGACCGTGGAATGTCTGAAGACGTTTTGTTGCTCGTCACCGGCGAAATGGGACGTAGCCCCAAGCTAAATGCAAATGGAGGACGCGATCATTATGGTGAGGCAACTTCTCTACTAGTCGCCGGAGGTGGACTCAACATGGGTCAAGTGATCGGCGAAAGTGATGCTTTGGCCGCTCGTCCCGCCACCCGTCCCTATGGACCCGAAAATTTGGCTGCCACTATTCTTCACTATCTTTTCGACCTAGGACAATTGCGCTTGGTCGATGGCTTGCCGAGCGAGATACTAGCCATGTCGAATGGCACTCCGATCGAGGAATTGTTTTAGGCTCTCTTAGCCTTCCTTTACTCCAAGTACTTTGTCAGGCCAAGTGTAACTGCCTGGTTTAACGGTTACTCTAAAGTCACTTTTCGAGACCAGCGTGACTACACCAGGATCCCATTCGTGTAGTACGACGAACCGTCGTTCTCCCAATAGTTCTAGCGTAGCGGCTGCTGTTTCGCCCCCTTCCAGGCAAATATGCGGAGAGGTTCCTTCATGTAATTCCAAGACCTTTTGGGTTAATGAAGCTATTGTTTTGGTTAGTTCCTTCGGCGAATCATTGGATTCCAGAGGATGTCTGAGCACGGTGACTTGATGTTGGTTGAGACTTTGGGCAATGAGTCTGGGCAATTTCTCCATCGAAAAATCGGATGTCTCGAAAACAGGTCTTCCGTATGCTCTCAAAGATTCGGTTAGTTTCCGCGCGCTGTCGGATTGAGTGCCGCAAACTAGAAAAATCTTCCTTTGACGCATATCTTTTGGCTCTTTCCGAACAAGCGTTTGCTTGCCTTGGGCCCTGAGGAGCGCTCCCAAGAAAGGAGAGGCACCCGCGGGAAGTGTGTCTGGTGTCGCTTTTTCAGCCCAATGATCTAGATCTCCTTCGACGACAGCATCTCCTATGAACAAGCCCGATTTAGGCAAGCTGCAGTCAAGCGAAAGTGAGGTGGCTCCCCTCACCAATTCAGTCACGAACGAAGAGGAAATTGGAAAGGTCGGATCACGGGCAAACTCAGTTTCAACCAAAGGAGTGTCCTTTATTCGGTATATGCCTTTGACAATGGTTCGGTTGCGGGCCGGATTTGCTGGAATCAATAGACAAGTTTCTCGTCCGGTTGCAGTTAGCATGGCGGATAATTCAACTTTCAAGTGTCCTCTCAGAACTGAATCCGTTTTTTTGTAGAGCAAGGTAGTAGAAAGTTTGGCGGCCAACTTTCCGTATTCTCTGACCGTCGCTTCGGCTTCCAGTTCGGTCATTGAGCGCGTTGCCATGTCCATGGCCACGAAATCGCGGCATTCGGGGATTTCAAAACCACTTGCTATACCTGTTTCAAGCCCATGTCGATAGGCTACTCCTGCCACCTCCGCGGCTCCACTAAAGTCATCTGCAAAAGCGAGTATCATTTTGATTGAAATAACGGTTTAGAGTGGAATTCGGTTTGCTTCGTCAACAATTGACGAAAGAATATTGATTTTACCATTTTGCCGAAAATACGGAAGTGAAGATCATGAGAAANACAACATGCATTGGTTTGACCGCAGCTTTGGTTATTGCGGCAACAAATCTTTATGCGGCCAATTATTGGCCGGACTATCGGGGTCCTACCCACGATGGACGTAGTGAAGCCGAAGGCTTGCCACTGCATTGGAGTGACAAAAAGAACGTTGTCTGGAAGACGGCTGTCCATGGTCGCGGGTGGTCTTCTCCGGTTGTTGCAAATGATGAAGTGTGGCTGACAACTGCTACCCCGGACGGCAAAAAACTTTCCGGTTTGTGCGTGGATGCGAAGACCGGCAAAATAATTTGGGACAAGGAATTGTTTTCTATTCCCGAGCCGCAATTTGCTCATCGTTTCAATTCCTATGCTTCACCCTCCCCATTGATTGAAGGTGAAAAAGTCTATCTCAGTTGGGGATCTCCGGGCACAGCATGCGTGGATCGCAAGACAAAGAAAATCGTATGGAAGCGTGGCGACTTGGTTTGCGATCACTTCCGTGGGGCGGGTTCTTCTCCATTGATCTATGAAAACCTCTTGATTCTCACCATGGATGGAGCCGATTTTCAATACCTCATCGCTCTGGACAAGGCGACTGGCAAGACCGTTTGGAGGAAGGATCGGTCCACNGATTTCAAGGATCTCGATCCCAATGGAAAACCCAAACGGGGTGGCGACATGCGCAAAAGCTATGCAACCCCCATCCTGATCGAGGTAGCGGGCAAACCTCAATTACTCAGCCCAGGAGCAAAGTCGGCCTTTGCTTATGAGCCACGCACTGGTAAGGAAATATGGGCCGTGCGCTATGCAAATCATTCCAGTGCCTCCCGCACAGTATATGGCAATGGTCTTGCTTTCATTAACACGGGCTACGCCAAGGCCGAGCTTTTGGCTGTTAAGCCTACTGGTAAAGGAGACGTCACCGATAGCCACGTTGTCTGGCGCATGATCAAGGGAGTGCCTAACAAGCCGTCCCCCTTGTTGGTGGGTGAGCATCTTTACTTGGTAACTGATGGAGGCGTGGCCTCCTGCGTTGCCAGCAAGACAGGCAAGGTTTTGTGGCAAGCTCGAGTGGGCGGTGAGTATTCATCGGCCCCCGTTTGCGTAGGTGACCGCATCTATGCATTCAGCCAAGAAGGCAAGGCTGTGGTGTTTAGAGCCAGCCCTGAAAAATTCGAATCATTGGCTGAAAACCAGTTGGGCGATGGTTTCATGGCATCCCCGGCAATTGCCGGGAAAGCCTTCTTTCTTCGGAGTAAGTCGCATCTCTACCGAATCGAAAACAAATAGAAATGGATGCTTTTGTGGAGCTCGCGATCAGTTAACCTTCAGGTCAACCTCTGCTTTGCGTACGATTTCACCCACTAGGTCTCGAATTTCCATCTTCACTTGAGGTGAGGGTCCGGACCAGTCAATCTTGAGCAAACCGAAGTTTTCCTTGAAATATCGATCACCTATGCGATTGGGGTTTTCTTCGTTGTTTGGTCGCATGCTTTGATTCATGGCACTGGCTGTGACGTCGAATAAAGGGTAGGGGAGAACGCCTTCCAGTTTGGAGATCTCGGCCGAATGGCGATCGCCACTAATAATGATTACACCATTTGCTTTTGTTTTCTTCAATAACCCAAAGAGGCGTTCTCGCTCCTTTGGGAAATTACCCCATGTTTCCCAACCATGGGTTGTTGAAATGACCTGTATGCTGGATGCAAGCACCCGAACCTCTGCGGGTTCGCGAAGTGTTTTCTCCAACCACTTCCATTGAGATTTGCCCAGTATTTCCGCTTTGTCCGATTCATTCGGGCCGTAGGGACCTTTGCCTTTTTGCCGGTTGGGAGTGCGTTTCAGGGCGGTGCGGAAATAGCGAGTATCGAGCAGAATGAACTGCACTCTTCTTCCTTTGGGACCAATGGTCACTGCATCATATATGCCTGGTGAGTTACGGCGGGAGGTGTTCTTGGGCTCGTTTAGGAAATCAAGAAAGATCTGCTGGGATTCCACCTTTTTGGGATACTCTATGCCGGCATCGTTCTCACCGTAGTCATGGTCATCCCAAATGGCGAGAATTCGACAAGTTTCACGCAATTTTCGAAAGCCTGGTTTTTCTGAAAAAACAGACCATTTCTTTTGCAGAACGGACATGTCTCGAGTATCCCCGTAGATATTGTCCCCGAGCAGGACAAAAGCGTCAGGCTTGGTTCTTAGCACGCCTTCCCATATTGGCTGAGGGCGTGTTTCCTTCAGGCATGAACCGAAGGCGATGGTCTGGATTGCCTTCTTTTCTTTGCAGACTAGAGGAATCCCTCCCAAGCAGGCCAAGACAACGGGAAAGAAATGGATGAGGCGAGGCATGAGAGATTGGCTTCGATAATTACTTCAAGTGTTTGTCGGCGAAGTCCAGATACTGCTTCCAGTCATATTCCGTGACATCGTGCTTGCCGGTACGGACATGGTAACCGATCCGCCCATGAACTGGTTTGTTGACTGGCGGTTGTTTCTTGGCTCCGAATTCATAGCCGAACAACTGGTAGACCGGTTCGGCTCCAAGAGCAGACAAAAATTCACCATTGGGGTCAGCCCACTTGTCTTCTTCGGCGGATGCGACGTAAACCGGGCGTGGAGCGGACAGGGCGATCAGCATATGCTGATCCACCGGACAGTCTCCCTCCTTGTCGTTGTATTTCTTGTAGTTGTCACAAAACCAGTGCGGAAAGGAGGTGTTGATGCGTTTGACCGTTTCACCGTATGCGCGTCTGCTCAAGGCCGCTCCTCCGCATCCCGAGTTGTTGGAGATGACTAGAGCGAAACGTTCATCCGAAGCACCTGCCCACAAGGAAGTTTTGCCGAGGCGCGAGTGTCCCATTACGGCGATGCGCTTGGCATCGACTTGGGCATCGGTTTCAAGGTAATCCAAGCACCGGCTAAGTCCCCACGCCCAACCGGCGATGGATGCCCAGTCGGTTGGTTTGCGCTTCTTCGGATTTTTTGGAGAGAAAAGTGGATGGATGCCGTTTTCGTAGCCGTCGTGAAAATCCGGATCTATATCTCCATAGTAAACGGTCGCAAAGGCATACCCTCGGTCTACTATGGCATCGATTGCCCATCGGGATGCTCTGTCACCGCGACCCGCCTCCGTCGCTTTATTGTCCTTGGTTCCATTGCTATTTCTCACCCAAGAGGTTGGAATTCGTATGGCTGGATCTGNGTTAGTGGTGTGATTGCCCATGAAATTCACCGTGAGAAATCCAGGAACGGGATCCTTGGTCTTTTTGGGCAAGTAGAGTAACANATTGACGGCGAGGGATTTTTCGCCCTTGCCCAAATGAATGACAATTTGCTTGCGTGTTGCTTTGCCGCCCAAGGCGTCCTCCCCCTTCTCCACTTCTTCGAAGCGTATTGCCTTTGGCTTTCCCGGGGAGCGTCCGTACACCTCTTCCTCGAAAAGGCGTAGTACTTCGGGACGCCTTTTCGTTCGCCAAGTGTCGGCATCTTTCACTTTTGAGCCGTCAAGACACACTAGCGGATCGGGCAACTTGTATTTAGGAACTTTTGATTCCTCGTAGTTGTAACCTCGAGGCGGAGCTTTGACTTCGTCGAGAATAGTCATGGAAACTAATGTCACGGAGGCTATCTTGAAGATACTTCCTGAATATTTGAATTTCATGCCTTGAAGTTGTGACACTACCATCTCGGCGGCAAGCCCAACTCGTTTTTGGATTGGCTCATTTTCAACGAGAGAATCCCCAAATAGCTCGGTCATGAGACACCCTGTTTCTTCTCGTCAACCATGCATCGTGTACCTTGTCACCCAACTCTTTCAATTCCTCGTATTCTTCTTCGGTTATTTCATCGGCATCCTTGGCTTTCTCTACCATTTCGCGATGCCGATAGTGCCTAGGGGGGTCATGAATTTGTTCTGCTCTGGGAAAGCGAGCCATCATCATCCGTGTTTGTTGGTAAGATCTCCATCCTCTTTCCATGTCTGTTTCCAGAAGTACTTTCAGTAACTCCACCTTGTTTGCGGCACCATTCTCAAGAGCTTCTTCAGCGGCTTCTGTCCGTTCCGAGAGCAGTCGTTTCTGGTCCGTGCCGGAAGCACAGGAAGTCAATGTAACGATCAGAATGACCAACAAAAAATTAAACAGTCTTCTCATGTCATACTTTAGTGAACACGGCGTTCGCATGAAATCGAATCAAATACTTAAAGCATCTTTTCTTTAAAAGAATTACAAGACTACGAATTGCACAAGGCGATTTTGCCCATTACGCCTCCGGATTCCAAGAGGTCATGAGCATCGCCCACACGCTCGAACGGGAAGACTTCGGGATGAAGATGCGGCCGCAATTTGCCTTCCTCGGCTAATAGTGCAGCCTCTTTCAAAATGGCACCATGATTTTCACGCCCCAGGTTCTGAACCAAAGGAAGCAGCATGAACACGACGTGCAGCGTGAGCCCTCTGACGTGAACGTTTGTCAGGTCATGGGTGGAGCGAGCCGCGATGGAAACAACGGTTCCACCGATCTTTGCGGCTTGGAAGGAGTCGTCCAGGCGTGTGGTCCCCACGGTGTCGAAAACAACATCGTAACCCTTGCCTCCCGTATACTCGGTTACATAGTCTTCGACAGAAGTTTCCTTGTAATTGATGCCAACCTCGGCTCCCAAGGATTTGCCGAGAGCAATCTTGTCATCGCTCGATGCGGTGACGTGAACTTCCGCGCCGGCAGCTTTGGCCAATTGCAAGCCGACGTGACCCACTCCACCTGCAGCTGCATGGACCAGTACCCTTTGCCCTTCGCTCACCTGGGCTCGATCCATNAGAGCATTCCATGCCGTGATAGTAACCAAGGGCAGGGCNGCCGCTTCCTCCATGGATAGATTGGACGGCTTTTTTGCCAACAGGCGGGCATCCGCCAGGGCATAGTTGGCCAAGACCCCGGGAAGCCCCTTGAATCCACCGATGCATCCATAGACTTCGTCCCCCGGAGAAAAGCCTTCCACGTCATCCCCTACTTCCTCGATGATGCCCGCCATGTCTCCATGCAAAACACCGGGGAGTTCCGGGCCAATGGGGATAAGCCCCTTCCTAATCTTGAAGTCGACGGGATTGACACTCGATGCGACAACCCGAACCAAGACATGACCTGCCTTAGTTACAGGCTTTGGCACTTCCTCTACACGGAAAAGTTCGGGGCCGCCGTGTGCGGGCAGGATAATGGCTTTCATTCTTTTGGTTTTTAGAACCCTCCGTTCGGAGAGCAAGCCAGGAAAGCGGAATTAGACGAAGAGGTCGTGCACCACTCGCCCTGCAACGTCGGTCAGTCGAAAATCACGCCCGGCATACCGGTAGGTAAGCTTTTCATGGTCTAGGCCCAAGGCGTGCAGGATGGTCGCATGCAGGTCATGCATATGGATACGGTTCTCCACGGCCACCCCGCCTATCTCGTCCGTGGCTCCGTAGGAAATTCCTGGCTTGATGCCACCACCGGCTAGAAATACGGTGAATCCTCGTGGGTTGTGATCTCGACCGTCCTTGTTTTGGGCAAAAGGGGTTCGTCCGAATTCTCCACCCCACCAGACCAAGGTGTCTTCCAGTAACCCCCTTGCCTTGAGGTCGCGCAACAAACCGGCCACGGGTTTGTCGGTGGACTTGGCATGCTCGGCGTGCTTTGGCATATTGCCGTGCTGGTCCCAGCGTGGGTTGTTGGATTCGTCCGAATAGTTCACGCTTACGTATCGCACGCCGCGTTCCACCATCCTGCGGGCAAGCAGGCATTGTTTACCAAAGTCATCCGTTTTTCCTTCTCCGATACCATAGATTTTTTTGGTGGCTTCGGTTTCACCGGACAGGTCCGTCAGCTCGGGAGCCTCCATTTGCATCCGCCATGCCAGTTCGTAGGTTTTGATGGTGGCGTCCAGGCGATCATCTGCCGGTGCGCTTGAGGCTTGCGCCAAATTAAGGCCTTGGAGCAAATCAAAACGTTGCCGCCGTTGAGCGTCGTTCAGCATGGCGTTGTCAATATTCTTGATCTTGGCTCCTTTTACACTGCCGGCTCGGCCAATTGCCGTTCCCTGGTGGATGGAGGGGAGAAAGGCATTTCCGTAATTGCGGGGCCCTCCTTTGGAAGCTGCGGGCGAAATGGTGACAAAGGCAGGCAAGTTTTGGTTCTCCGTGCCAAGACCATAAGATATCCAACTGCCCATGGAGGGACGAACCAAGTTGGTTGCACCGGTGTGAAGAAATAAGGTGGATGGCCCATGGGCCACTCCTTCGGTGTGCATCGAATGAATGAACGCTATGTCATCCACTTGGTCTGCTATGTGAGGGAAAAGCGAGGAGACGTGTTGTCCGCATTCGCCGTATTGCTTGAAATCCCAAAGGGGTTTCATCAGGCGTCGCTTGCTCTCTTTGCCAAAGGTGCCTGTTCGTACTCCGACAAAGTCGAAATCTTTCCCGTCCCTCGCGATCAGTTCGGGCTTGTAATCGAAGGTGTCGACGTGACTGGGTCCGCCCGCCATGAAGAGGAAGATAACTCGCTTGGCCCTCTGCGGAATGAGGGTGGTCTTTGCCGCCAAGGGGTTACTCGTCAGAGCTTGCGCTCCTTGCATGCCGGCCAAAGCCAATGAACCAAACCCGCACGCCGCGCTCTTGAGCATGTGGCGACGTGAAAAAGATGGTTCGATATTCGGCATGTCTTTGAGGTTTTAGTTCAAGTAACGAAAATCTAGACAAGCAAAAAGCCCATGAAGGATGCCGCTCCAAGCATCTTGCTTGTTTGTGTCTTGATCATGCTTCTTCAAATAGGTCAAGGCAAGCGACTTTTCTACTTCGTTGGGGATTCTTCCAAGGGTGGTCTTGTATACGAGAACTAGGCGCTGCTTATCATCCATTCCTTCAAGATCGAGAATTCTGGAGGCTGCGGCATCGGCTTCCTTGAGCACAAACTCGCTGTTCATCATGAACAAAGCTTGGGTGGGGACGGTGCTTGCGTTGCGGTTGCCAGAAACAAGCCCTGGATTCGGGTAATCAAAGACTTCGAACATCTCGGGTATGCGGTTGCGGTCTAACTTTTCGTACATGGAGCGCTTCTTGTTGATTTTCTCCCCGGAATTGTCCAACCGCCCACTTGCGACCAAGATCGCATCTCGAATCGCCTCCACCTCGAGACGGCGACGATTCTGCCGAGAAAAGAGATCGTTTTCAGGATCAATCTCAACGGCTAGGTCAGTTTCCAAGGATGACATTCGATAAGTGTTTGAAAGCATGATCTTGCGGATCAGTTTTTTGGTGGACCAACCATTTTCCATCAAGGAGATGGCCAAGTGATCCAATAGTTCTGGATGCGTGGGCCGCGTTCCCATTTCCCCGAAATTGTCCATCGAGGTGACAATACCTCTCCCAAAAAGATGACGCCAAACCCGGTTTGCGTAGACTCGAGCGGTGAGGGGATTTTCCGGTGAAGTCACCCAATCGGCGAGTTCAAGTCGGCCGCTGGACCCTTCGGGGATTTCAGGCTTGGGTGATTGACCTTCCGGTGTGGCCACAGCTAGAAATCCCCTTTTGACATAAGGACCCAAGTTGCGGATGGCTCCTCGATTGTGGATTCGCCAGTCTCCCGGTTCTTTACCCTCGTTCACCGACATCACTTTGCCGGCTGAGGCGGGGCTCTTTTTCTTGTGAGACGCAATCTGTTTCTTGAGGTCGGCTACCAAAACCTGGAGCCGTTTCTTTTCTTTCGCATTTTCTTTGGCCTCCTTTTTCTCCTTTGGCTTCTCCGAGATTACCGGAGGAGGGCTATTTTTCCCCACAGGTAACAGACGTATGGCATCAGCGATGACCACTTGAGCTGTGCCCTCCGTAGAGATGGTCACCACGTCCCATTCACCCTCTTCGAAATTAAACTCCCCTAGCGAAAAGAATGAACCCAGAATCGAAGGCTTTTTGGTTTGATCGACGTGAATCTTTATTTCTCCCAAATCGTGGTGAACGGTCACAGGCGTTTTCCTAGAACGGTTGGTTCCAGCCGTGTAGGAAAATTGGACTTCGTATTTACCCGCTTTGGGAATGCGAGCTGAAAAGGTGACGGATTTTTCACCCTTTCGCTTTCCATCGTCATGGATGTATCTAGAGCCCACGAAAATCGGGCTGTGCGTAGAGGAAGTCCATTTGCCGACGAGCTTGGCCTTCTTATCGTCCACTACGATTCCTTCCAAGTTTGAAGGATCGAGGTTCTTGGCTTCATTTTTCCCTGAGGTAGTCTTGCCACCAGCCTTCTTCAAATCATCCTCGGCTTTCTTCAGCTGCTGTTCCAAGTCCTTCAGCTTTGCAACATGTTCATCGCGCATCGCTTTGTTCTTATCGCGCAGATCGCGTTGTATGAAATTGGCTACGTTGGAAATCTTGAAGCTTTCGGTGCTGCGGAATATGCCGGCCAAGGAGTAATATTCAGCAGTGGGAAAGGGATCAAAGGGGTGGTCGTGGCAGCGGGCGCAACCCATCGTGACGCCTAGAAAAGTACGCCCCACAGCGGAAATTTGTTCATCCACGACCTCCATCCGCAAGAGTGCTTTGTCTTGTAGTTCGTAGTTGTGCGGCCCGAGTGCGAGAAAACCCGTGCCTGTAAGGTTCTCGTTGAATTCCTCATTCGAGGAGGAGTGAAGCAGGTCGCCTGCGATCTGTTCCTTGGCGAATCTATTGAAAGGCTTGTCCTCGTTGTAGCTGTTGATGACATATTCCCGATAACGCGGAGCATTGGGGAATGCGATGTTGCGCCCACCTCCCGTGGTGTCCGCATAGCGGGCCACGTCGAGCCAATGGCGTCCCCACCTTTCCCCGAAGCGCGGGGAATCGAGCAACCGGTCCAGTAGTTTTGCATAGGCCTCGGGAGTCTTGTCGGAAAGGAAGGCATCGATCTCTCGGGGTGTTGGAGGCAAGCCCGTAAGGTCAAAATAGGCGCGTCGCAACAAGGTGGCTTTGTCTGCCATGTCAGCAGGCTTCAAATTTTTCTCTTCCAGTTTGGCCAAGACGTAACGATCCACTTCATCTTCCCCCCATGACGTGTCTTTGACCTTGGGTGGTTTCGTAGCGCTCACGGGCCGAAAGGACCAAAACTTGCGCCCTTCCTCCAAGCTCTTGCTTTGCGGTCCGCTATTTTGGCGAGCAGTTTCCATGGGGGCGTTTCGCGGATCGGGGGCACCCATCGCAATCCATTTCTCGAAATCGGCCAACACTTGCTTGGGCAACTTTTTATTTGGTGGCATGCGCAGGTCGTTGTCTTTGTAGCGAATGGCTGACAGCAAACGACTTTCCGCAGGCTTGCCAGGTATCACGACAGGGCCACTTTCCCCTCCATGCANCCAACCCGCCTTACGGTCCAGGTAAAGATCTGCCTTGAGTTTCTTTGCCTTGGCCGAATGACATTTGTAGCAATTGTTAACCAAGATGGGGCGTATTTTCTTCTCGAAGAAAGCCACGCCTTCCGCCGTGTCCTCTGCCAATGCGGAGAGCGCCGTCGTCAAGTATACGACGATCAACAAAACACCTTTGGTTGAGGATTTCATCGAATCTGTTTTAAAATGTAGTGTGAAATAACAATTTCCCACGATGTAAACTGTATGCTTTTTAGCATGCAACCTATGGTTGCCGCAAGCTTGTAGACGCCGCGAAAGCTATTTCTATTTAGGCAATGATTTCATGGACCACCTTGCCATGGACGTCAGTCAAGCGGTACTGGCGTCCTTGGAACTTGAAGGTCAGGCGTTCGTGNTCCATTCCNAGNAGGTGAAGGATGGTGGCCTGCANNTCGTGNANGTGNACNTTGTCCTNNGCCACNCGAAACCCNAGTTCGTCNCTNGCTCCATGNACGNNACCNCCTTTTGTNCCGCCNCCNGCCANCATCATGGTNTANACGTCNGGNAAATGGTCTCTNCCTANNTTNTTGCTTNTTGCGGTACGNCCNTCCCNAAANGGGGTNCGNCCGAATTCACCGCCCCANACGATCANGGTGTCNTCGAACAATCCGCGAGCCTTNAGNTCNTTGATCAGCGCTGCTACTGGCTTGTCCATGGTGGAACATTTTTTTCTGAGGCCGTTGCCCAAGGCTTCTCCCGGATTGGTTCCGTGAAAGTCCCAACCCCAGTCGAAGAGATGAACGAAGCGGACGCCTTTTTCCACCAAGCGACGGGCGAGCAGGCAGTTGTTGGCCAAGCTGGTGGCTCCCGGTTGGGCTCCGTAGGCTTCGAGAACATGTTTGGGTTCTTTGCTTATATCCATGACCTGAGGCACAGATGTCTGCATGCGAAAAGCCATCTCGTATTGGGCCATTCTGGTAATTGTTTCGGCGTTGCCCAGTTCTTCTGATTGGATTCGGTTAAGATCGTTGAGGGCATCCAATCCCGCCCGGCGTAGGTCGCGACTCATTCCCTTAGGATCGTTTACGTAAAGAACCGGATCACCCTTCGAGCGACATTGGACTCCCTGGAAAACACTTGGCAGAAAACCACTGCCAAAGGAGTTTTTTCCACCGTTGGGTTGCACGCCACTAGAAATCAAGGCAACGAATCCTGGTAGGTCTTGGTTCTCCGAACCGATTCCATAGGTAACCCATGAGCCCATGCTGGGGCGACCTGCCCGTGGGCTTCCCGTATACAGCAAAAGCTCGGCCGGGGCATGGTTGAACTGATCCGTGGTCATCGACTTGATGAAAGTCAGGTCGTCCGCAAGCTTGGCTAATTCAGGCACGGCATCAGAAAACCAAAGGCCGTTGGAGCCATGACGCTTGAATTCATGGGGCGTTCCCATCAGTTTTGGTACTCCTGAAGTGAAAGCGAATCGCTTGCCCTTTAGGTATTCGTCAGGACAGTTTTCACTTTCTCGCTTTTGCAGCTCCGGTTTGTAATCAAAAAGGTCAAGGATCGGAGGGGATCCCGTCATGTGGAGATAAATTACTCTTTTTGCCTTTGCCGGAAAATGGGTGTCTCGAGGGATTTGCGGAGCCGTGGGATCATAGGATACAGCAGCTTTGCCACTTTTACCCATCAGCGAGGCCATGGCTATGCCTCCGAGACCTAGTCCGGAGGTTCCCAAAAACTCTCGACGCGTTTTGAGGAGAAGGCTTTCCAGTCCAGGATCTATATTCATTTATTTTTAATTAAATTTAATTAACGCTTAAGGAATACCTCGTCGAGATTAAGCAAGACATTGCCTACAACAGTCCATGAAGCGAGATCCAAGGCATTGGAGCCGGTTGGCAATGGACCAATGGGAACTGTTGCCATGGCGTTGGCCGCCGTATCATCGGTGGCGTAGACCTCTCGCACTTGCTCGAGGAGTGCGTTTAATCTTTTGGTTTCGTCAGGAGTCGGATGCCGCGTCAGGCAGAGACGAAAGCCATGCGAGATTTTTTCCTCATTTGTTTGCCCGGCCTTTTCCATCCGCCTAGCCAAAGCTTGAGCGGCCTCCACGTAGACAGGATCATTCATTGTCACGAGGGCTTGAAGCGGGGTGTTGGTTGGGGTCCGACGGACATTGCAAACGAAGCGGTTGGGGGCGTCAAATGCGGCCATTGAGGGATAGGGGTTGGAACGCCTCCAATGCACGTAGATTCCTCGCCTGAACTTATCTTCGCCGGCACTGGTTTTCCAGTCCAATCCCGGGCCGAAGGCTGCCTTCAGTCCCAAGTTGGGTTGAGGCGGCTTGACCGGGGGACCGTACATTTTTCTGCTCAACAACCCCGAGGCAAAAAGGGCTTGGTCACGAACCATTTCCGCTGAGAGCCTTTGTCTTGGTCCTCGACTGAGTAGTTCATTGAACGGATCCTTCTCGGCTCGGAGTGAATCTACTTTGGAGGATTGCCTGTAAGTGGCCGACATGACGATTGTTTTGAGCAGGGCTTTCATGTCCCAATCCAGTCGCACCAGTTCGGTGGCGAGCCAGTCAAGGAGTTCGGGATGAGTTGGCAGTTCGCCTTGTGAACCGAACTCTTCGCTTGTACGGACGATGCCTTGGCCGAAAAGGGATTCCCAATACCTGTTAGCCACTACTCGGGCAGTTAGCGGATTTCCTTCTGAAACAAGCCACCGAGCCATGCCCAGTCTGTTTAATTTTTCACCCTCCGGCAGGGGTGGGAAAACTGCGGGCAATCCTGCTGTCACTTCCTTGTCCTTGGCCAAATAATCACCCCGAAGCTGAATATGCGTCTTTCGCGGTTTGGCTATTTCACGCATAATAGGTACCGTAGTCTGCGGTTTCATTTGACGGGCGCTAGCGCTGAAGTCAGCCAATTCTTTTTCGGCCTTCCTGACTTCGGGCGATCCACTTGAATAGTAGGAACGAATGGTTTCCTGGTCGGCAGCAGATCGGACTCCGGGCGAGCGAGCCAAGGCAGAGAACACTTGCTTGGGCAATGACACGTCGAGTTTGGTCAGCGGTTCCTTCAGCCAAAAGATTTCCTTATGATCCTTTTGGGCTAGACCGGCACTTGTTATGCGTAGTGTCATTCCTGCTTTTTTTTCTAGTTCGCCATCAATGCGGAACACGCCGGATTCCTTGGAATGAGGGATTGGTAGCACGACCAGCATTTCTGCTCCGTCAAGTGCCTCTTCATGGGATGGTTTCGGTGTCTTTGCGATTTCCTTTGTCCAAACGGGTCGTCTTTTTTCATCCATCAACTCCAAACGGAATTTTCTCAAGCGCTCTGCGGTTCCCCCATCCGTTCGGTTCCAAATCACCACCTTCTCGACCCGATGCTCCGCACCCAGGTCCACTTCCCACCAAGGATTGTTCGCCTGGCCTGTGTGAAAGACGCTTTTCTTTGGGTAGTCGCCATCGACGTTACCGTCGTTGCCATATTTGGCAGGACCATCGAAACCGGTGCTGATTTGGGTGGCTTTTCCTCTCAGGGCAAGGTTTTCCTTGCCTGAGAAAACTTGGACTTCCGCCAAATGCAGGTATCCTCCGTTGGCGATGTTGGTCACTCGCAGAAACCGACCTTTCTTGCCAATCTCTCCCGCTTTCGGATAGAGGCGGAATTCCGCCTTCGAAAGCTCCGGTATCTGAATGCCCGCAAAGGATTCGGGAGGAACAGTGATGGCTAATCCATCTTTGGCTTGGTTTTCAAATTTCGCTGGGCTTTTGTTCAGGGAAATCTCAAAGCTTCGTTGCCAAGCCTCAAAGTCTTCAGGGGTACTCTTCTTCAATGACTCCACTTTTTCCTGTAGTTCCAGAATCTGAGCCTTCATCTCCTCTTTTTTCTTGGCCTGTTCCCCTGAGAAAGCCTTGTGGGTGGGGCTTTCGTCGCGCCGGTCGGCATCTGCCGTGTTGTTGAGGATGGCAAAGAAACGAAAGTATTCTTCCTGTGAAATGGGGTCGTACTTGTGGTCGTGGCATTGGGCACATGACATGGTAACACCCATCCAGACTGCCATGGTCGTGTTCACACGGTCGACCACGGCGACGTTTCTGAATTCCTCGTCGTTTGTGCCTCCTTCGTTATTGGTTTGCGTGTTTCGGTTGAAGGCAGTGGCTATCAGTTGATCGTCGGTGGGATCAGGGAGCATGTCACCGGCGAGTTGCTCGACCGTGAATTGATCGAAGGGCAGGTTGGTGTTGAAGGCCCGGATAACCCAGTCGCGGTATCCCCAGATGGTGCGAGGTTGGTCATCCGCATACCCGGCGCTGTCGGCATAACGGGCCAGGTCCAACCATTGCCTTGCCCAATGTTCGCCGTACGCCGGTGAACCCAACAGACGATCAATGAGTTTTTCATATGCTTTCGGAGAAGAATCCCGGGCAAAGGAATCGGCTTCCTCCAAGGTGGGAGGAAGCCCGGTCAAGTCGAGGGACAGGCGGCGAACAAGGGCGAGACGATCCGCCTCCCCGCTAGGTCTCATGCCTGCTGATTCTAGCTTGGAAAGGGTGAAGCGATCGATTTCGTTCTGCAGCCAGGTTTTGTCTTTTACCTTGGGCAATGCTGGGCGAGTCGGCTTGCTGTATGACCAATGCGACTCGAATTCGGCGCCCTCCTCGATCCATTGACGTAGTGTTTCTTTCTGTCCCTTGGTCAGGAAACGCTTGATTTCCGGCGGAGGCATCACCTCATCCTCGTCTTCTGTAAAAATGCGGTAAATGAGTTCGCTGGCCTTGGGATCCCCCGGGCTCACCGCCCGCGTTCCGTCCCTCTCCATGGTAGCCGACGCCTTTTCGTCCAATCTCAATTTTGCCTTGCGGGCATTGGCGTCCGGACCATGGCATTGGAAGCAATTTTCCGAGAGAATGGGTCGAACGTCGCGATTGAACTCTATTTTGGCTACAAGCGATCCTCCCGACAAGAAACAACAAGCCAAGAGCAACAACGAATATTGCGGAAAACATCGCATACTGTCTTCAAGTTTTTAGAGGGATTGGCCTCGTGGCAAACTTTTCCAATCCCTAAAGAAGATGTTTGCGCACGAGGCGTTGAGCGTCCTATCTTCCATCCCATGAACAACCCTAATCCATCTCGCCGTCGTTTTATTCTTCAATCCGGAAAGCTTGTCGCCGCTGGCGCAGCGGCTTCCATAACAGGGCCGTTTCTCCTCTCTGCTGAGAAAGGTTCACCAAATGAGCGCCCTCGTTACGGTGCCATCGGGGTAGGGGGTCGCGGAACCAGTATCGCCAATGCCGCCCGCCGCTTCGCCGATATCGTGGGCGTTTGCGATCTAGATACCCAACGCACCGATCGCGTCATCAAGGCCCTCTCCCAAGGCAAGGCAGACGGATATCAGGACTATCGAAAATTGCTCGAGCGGAAGGACATCGACTTCGTCACAATCGGCACCACCGATCATTGGCACACCAGAGTGGCCATTCACGCCATGCGTGCGGGCAAGGACGTCTATTGTGAAAAACCCCTCACCCTAACCATTGAGGAGGGCAAGCAAATCTGCAAAGTGGTCAAGGAAACGGGCCGCGTTTTTCAGGTTGGCACGCAGCAGCGCACGGAAATGGGCAGAAAGTTTTTGCAGGCCATTGGGATCATTCGCGAAGGCCGTATCGGCAAGATCAAGAAGGTGACCTGTGATATCGGAGGCGGGCCCAAAGGAGGGCCATTCAAGAAATCCGACCCGCCGGCCAATATCGACTGGAACACATGGCTCGGCCAAGCCCCTCTTGTCGACTACATAAAGGAGCGTTGCCATTATCAATTCCGTTGGTGGTACGAATATTCCGGTGGGAAAATGACGGACTGGGGAGCACACCACGTAGACATTGCTCAGTGGGCTTTGGATCAAAGCGGGGAAGGGCAGGGGCCCCTCACCATTGATCCCATCATAGGCGATCATCCCATTCCGCTCAAGAATGGCATGCCGACCAAGGACAACCATTACAACACATCGCACAACTTCCACATTCGCTGTGGGTTCCCTGACGATGTCGAAATGAATATCGTAAGCCGTTCCAAGGACGGCAACGGTATCCTATTCGAAGGTTCCGAAGGCAATATTTTCGTCAGTCGCGGCAAACTCAGGGGAGACGCGGTGAACGGTCTCAAGGAAAAACCCTTGGAATCGGACACCATCAAGAAGATCTACAAGGGCAAGAACCCGACCAGTCACATGGAGAACTTCTACCAGTGCGTGCAGGATCGCAAGCACCCCATTTCCGACGTGTTCACTCACCATCGGGCCATGACCACCTGCCACCTTGCCAACATATCGATTCGCTTGGGACGCAAGCTCAAGTGGGATCCAAAGAAAGAGCAAATCGTGGGCGACAAGGACGCCAATGCCTGGCAATCCCGCAAGCAACGCAAAGGCTTCGAGACCGACGTTTAGGCGTACCAAGTAGTTTCTAATCAATAAAGCCCTCTCCGCGAACAGCGGGGAGGGCTTTTGTGATCATGGAGCTTAAGGAGTTGAGCCCGGTAGCTTATTTTTTTGCCGTAGGCTTGACCCAACTCGCAATGGAGGAAACCTTTAGGGAAATCCTTTGGTTTTTCTCTACTTTCTTTTTATGCCCTCCTCAACCGAATCCTTTGATGCTCGCCCGCAGGTTCAGCCTGCGCTTGATCCAGTTTTCCGACCTGCTGCAACATGGAACCGAGCGTTTGGAGAGCATGTTGCGGCAAGTGGCGACCCGGTGTCCATTCGTTTCGCCTTGGAGCAGTCCGAAGAATCCATCTTCTGTCATGATGCCGAAATCTTGCCCCCACAGCATCCCCAGTCTGAACTGAACTTTCGCTTTGTGGAGCGCCTGTTGAAGTTTCTCCTGTGGTCCAGGGGCGGTCACCGTGTTTACTTTGATGGCCCATTGGAGCTTGGTGAGGCCTTGCGTTCCCATTTCGAGGATACTGCCACAGGGCGATTCGATGCTGATTTCATGGCCACTGTCTATCAACGGCCCTTTGAAGTTCTCCTGTCCAAGGACCTGCCTTCCGAGCAGTCCGCTGCCCGCCAATTGGGGCGACACCTCGAAGGTTGCCGCATTGGCTTCGATCTCGGGGGCAGCGACCGCAAGGTGGCCGCGGTGGTCGATGGAGAGGTGATCTTCAGCGAGGAAACGACTTGGGACCCTTATTATGAGAAAGACCCGAGCTATCATCGCGAGGGAATTGCCGACTCCTTGAAAAGAGCAGCGACTCACTTGCCGCAAGTCGAGGCCATTGGCGGTAGTTCCGCGGGAGTGTACGTGGAAAACCAACCTCGTGTTGCATCCCTTTTTCGGGGGGTTTCGGAGGAGCTCTTCGATTCCGAGGTCAAACCCATATTCCGAAACTTGGCCAAGGAATGGAACGTTCCTTTCGAGGTCATCAACGACGGCGACGTGACTGCCTTGGCTGGATCCATGTCCCTTGGTGAAAACGCAGTCCTTGGATTGGCCATGGGCACCAGTGAGGCGACAGGCTACGTCAACGCGGAGGGCAAGGTGACCACATGGTTGAACGAACTTGCTTTTGCGCCCTTGGACTACGCAAAGGAGGCTCCTGCCGACGAATGGAGCGGCGATTGGGGGTGTGGTGTCCAGTATTTCTCTCAGCAAGCAGTCGGACGCCTGTTGTCGCCGGCAGGCATTGACCTGCCAAGGGACTTGCCATTGCCCGAGAAATTGGTCGAAGTGCAAAACCTAATGGCTGACGATGATCCTCGGGCACGCAAGATCTATGAAACAGTGGGCGTTTACCTCGGGTACGGAGTAGCGCACTACGCGGACCTCTACAATTTACGAAATTTGCTTCTTCTCGGGCGTGTGACTAGTGGTCAGGGTGGGCAAATCATTCTCGATCAAGCGGACAATGTCTTGAAAACGGAATTCCCTGAACTGTCGGAAAGGATTGCCTTTCACGTCCCGAACGAGAAAGACAAGCGCCATGGCCAAGCCATCGCAGCGGCCAGTCTTCCAGTCATTGAACGATAAGCTATGTCCGACAATCCCTACCGAGCTTACGCTTCCTCATTTCGGAAACTCGTCGAAAGTGGCGTGAATCTGCCCCTTGGCGGCATACCCAAGCCGCCTGTTCCCGATCTTACTTCGGATGCTCCCGTATCCCTCATTTTCTCTCCACACCCTGATGACGAATGCATTATCGGTGGGCTTCCCCTGCGCCTCATGCGAGAGACCGGCGTTCGGGTCGTGAACGTGGCAGTTACTCTAGGGAGTAGCAAGGAGCGCCAACAACCGAGACTCGTTGAGCTCAAGGATGCCTGCGAGTGGATTGGATTCGAACTTCAGGAAACGGCGCCCGATGGGCTTGAACGAATTACGCCAAGCACTAGGGAAAATGAACCGGATCATTGGAGGAAAGCGGTTCAAACCATTGCCCAAATCCTTGCAGGGAGGACTCCGCAATCCATTTTCATTCCTCATGATGCAGACTGGAATGGTACCCATCTAGGCGTACATTTGCTTGTCCTCGATGCCCTTGCGAGCCTACCGCCGGATTTCTCCACCATCTTGGTCGAAAACGAATTCTGGGGGCAAATGCAATCGCCCAACCTGATGGTCGAGTCATCCGAAACCGACGTGGCCGATCTTTTGGCGGCTCTTTCTCACCATGTGGGTGAAGTTCAACGAAACCCTTATCATCTGCGAATGCCAGCATGGCTGCAGGACAACGTTCGTCTTGGAGCTGAGCTTGTTGGAGGTCAGGGTGGTGACGCGCCTGATTTTGATTTTGCCACGCTTTACCGAGTCAGCATTTGGAAAGACAATGGATTGCACGATGCATGGCAGGGTGGTCGACAGCTACCGTCCTCAATGAATCCAGATAGTGTTTTCAATGCCTTGAAGTGATGAATTTAATTAAATTAAAATTAAATAATATTAATTAAAAAACTGCAGGAACCGAGATCTGACATCCTGCCATGGGTGTTTTGGGAGCTTGTTTCTTTTTTGGCCAATCTCAGACAGTAGGATGCTTTCAGCTCTTATTGCTTTGGTTGGAAAAGCACTTCGCCAATGTCTTGGAAGTTATCTATGTCTTCTTGAGTCTGCACTGGTGAGAGATGGGACACGGCTCGTATGCGGTCGAATTGAATTTTCTTTAGCGGTGATTCGAACTCATCGGCAAGTGATTCTTTTGTCGCCAGCGGTATGTCGGCGTAGAGGAGGCTGAGATGCGGATCCAAGCAGTAGTTACTAGAGGGTGAATTGGCTCGAACATATTCATGAAGAGAGACAAGCTTTGATTCATTTTGGCAACGCAGGAAGAGTGTCATCGTGAAACGGTCGCTAACCTCCACCTGATTAACTTCAAGCTCTTGCGGAACCAAATCAGGGGGCAAGGATTCCAGAAGAAGCAAAGGTTCATCTTCGGCCGCCAAAGGCCCGGCGAAGATAGTGAGATGCGGTGGAAAAGGAGACACATCGAAGCGAGATGCCAACTTGTTGATCACGGTTTGCAGGACTGAGCAGTGTTCCACGGTGGGGATAAGCCAGTAGGATAGATGGCGAGACTTCATTTCCTCGAGTGAATCATGGCATCGATGCCTTGCAAAGCCTCGAGGCCTCCCATGGGCAAGGATACATTGTCTGCTGGTGTTTCCGAGTCACGTAGGTTTATCCGTATTAACTTGTTTTCTTGGTCCAGCAAACCTTCGCAATTCATTCGCACTGTAGGAACAGCTTTGCCTGCGCCGATCTCGATTACTGCCATTTTTCTGCTAGAAGTTTTAATGAGCCATCTTTGATGCCTGTTTTGCTGTTCGCTTGTGCGCGCTGAATCCCAACCCCAGTCACCGAACATCAACACGTTTGGCCGAGCGATACTCCCGCAGGTTGGACAGGAGGGAAGTGGCCGGGTGGCTCGCAACGTACTTTCGTCCACTTCGACGAATGTTTGTTTAGCCGACCAAATTCCTTGGCCACACCCCGCCAGGCATTGCAGATGATTGAGAGATCCGTGGCATTCCAGAATTAGTTGCTGTTCGAAACCACTTCTCTGGAAATGACCATCCACGTTGGAGGTGAATACGAACGCCCCCTCCTTCATGGAATCTCCCCATTTGCGAAGTATCTCGAAACCTTCGTGAGGTGTTGTTTCACGATAAAGATTCATTCGATGTCCATAGAACCCCCATGCAAATTCGGGATCTTCCTCAAACCAGCGTGGATTGGCCATTTCCTCGAAAAGTAATTTGAGTTTGGCTATGGGGGGATAAGCTTTCCAAAAACCTTCGCTTCCGCGGAAGTCCGGCAATCCGGAATCAACACCCATTCCCGCTCCGGAACCCACATACAAAACATCTGCCCCCAAGACGATTTCCGCTGCTTCCTCCAGACGGCTTTGCAAATTTCGAGTAAATGAAGTCAAATAATTATCAGTTGGTGTTATTAATGGTTTTTGTGAATTGGTAATAACTTTTCCGATGCATAATGCCTTTGCTGTACGAGCTTTGCAAAGGAGAAAGCGAGGGCAATCTGTTTTTGAGTTGATGGTTTTTTATATATAAAGTTTTATCTCCTTTGGCTTCTAACTGAATCGTTAACGCATGCAAAATAACTTCATCATCGGGCTTGTGACCTGTGTCTTTGCTACACTTTTGGGAGGTTGTTTTTCATTTAAGGAAAAATTCTCTGCCAAGCCATTTGAGCTTCAGGAAGTTGGGTTGATCGAAGCGGTTCCAGTCATTTCCAAGGTTGCTAATACGTCAGGTCTGGCCTTTCAGGAAGAAGGCACGCTATATTTTTCAAATTATTCGAACTCTGGAACCATTGGTGTGTACAAGGTGGATGACGCCACCCCTCCTTCAACTTTCATTGATTTGAATGAATGGATGACTTCTTATGATGAGCGCACTCCCGACGTACATGGCCTAGCCATGGATGCCGATGGCTGCCTTATCGGAGCGGATGCAGGTACTGGCAAGGTCATCCGTGTATCTCCCGATGCCAGTAAGGTGGAAGTGTTGGCGGATTCCTACAAGGGAATGCTTTTTGGCAGTGTGCGGGACGTTGCTCTTTCTTCCAATGGGACAGTATACGCTTCCTCTCCCGACGAGGGGGTGATCTATAAGATTTTTCCGGAGAAGGGTAAGGTTGATATTCTTAATCGTGATATGGTCCGAGCTGACGGGTTGGCAATCACACCTGATGGCACTCGTTTGGTAGTGACGGAACCGGATGCGGCCCGATTGCTTGTTTATTCGCTTGAGAATGAGCTTTCCGGCTCCGTTCCCGTGGCAACCTTGGATTTTTCAGGTCCCGCAGAATCCCCGCAAGGTGTAGCTTTTGATCAGACCGGACATCTCTATGTGGCCATGGGTGATTTGGGCTTGGTCCATGTGTTCGATTTGGCTGATTCTCGTTTGTTGCGCACCTACCAAACCGGCGGTACGGTGGATCGCTTGGTTTGTCGGGATGGAACCCTTTGGCTTTCTGGAGGCCGTTCTCAGGGAATTCGCAAGATACGGTTGAACTAACTGTTAGAAGGCGTCGAAGTTCCCCAAGCTTTCGAGCACTTTCAGAAACTCCTCCTCACTGGTGGCAGCATCCAGTTGATTGAGAACTCCTTTGGCAAAACCAATCATCATGCGGGTGGTTATGCGTGCAGGCAGCATATCCGATTCAGTTGGAATTTGCGCTTTTGCGTTTTGCATCATGTTCATCCATTCGAGCTGCATGCTTGCGGGAATCCACTTCTCCTCGACCTTGACGAAAGTTTCGGTATTTTTTTGCCCGTCGTCGCCGATGAATTCCAGGATGGTTTTCCCGGCACTCGATGAAATTTGCTTTACGGTGATTGCTTTCAGGTTGGGAAGAATTTCGTTCTTCCATGGATCTTCGGAAGTGAGGGCGGAGATGGTCACCATATGTTCCATCAGGTCGGCTCCTGTTTCAGCTAGCCAAACACCGCCATCAAAATTTTTTGCAGTTTCGAAGGAACCGAGCTGACTATCCAGAAGAATATCGAACCATTGCGTGATTGCGTCCCAGTTTTTTGAGACTTCCTCCAAATCATTCGCCATCAAGCCAAGTTGAGAGGACTTCAGGACAAAGGATTTTTTTTCCTTCAATATCTTGTTGGCTTGTCGAAGGAGTCCCACCGAGTCTTCGTAAAGGTCCTTGCTGATGACCCTTACGGTGCTTCGAGCCAAGTCGTTTAAGTCTGCTTTATAAGAAGCGGGCAAGGCAGACCATATAATGCCAGGTTTGTTTTCGACCAAATTGCTGATGACAGCTTCCGCCGTGCCCTTGGCATCGTCGGGTACCTCGGGAAGACCGCCACTTCCGCAACTCCCGAGCAAGGTTGAGGCAATTAGAACAAATACGAGGCGCCGATAGCGATCCATTCTTTCGTTAGTTGGATTACTGGAAAGGATCAGCAATTTATTTTTTCTGGGACCACTTGTCGTACCGTTCCGCTATCTTGGCGGCTTTGGCATCGCCTTCATGAAAGAGAAAGCGATAGCGGAAAGTGATGTCTGACCCATCAAGGATTTTAAGGTCACCGGTGCCCTTTGGCTTCCTCTCGAAATTATGGATTCCAAAGGGGTTGGCTGCAACTAGTCCATAGTCACGCGCATGCCACCAAGTTGGATGACGTAGGTTTGTCGGGTGATCAAAAATCGAGAAACCAGTGACGCTTTCCTCGAAAGGAGCCCAGTATGAGACCCAAGCTGCGCGCTTGCCCCAAATGGCCTTCCCACCGATGCCTTCGTTATTAATGGCTTTGCCTTTCGCCACTTCACCTTTGAGTCGAAGAACGGGATTGGAGCGAATACCCATGGAGCCCTCCTTGGTATCGCCAAAGACAACGTCGCCATTGTCGGCAATGAGCTTGATTGAGACATCTATGGCCCGATCCGCGCCCTCGGCCGAGAAGGTCAAGGTACGTTCGTCTCGGCAAATGATCTTTCCCTTGGGCCCCATCCATTTGTTTCTTGTCAAAATCAGGTTATCCTCGAGTTTGAGGAATTTTTCGTGAACGATTTTCCCAGTGTTCTTGCCCACGTGCCAAAAACTGATCCCGTTCACCTCGCCATGCGTATACCACAGGGAGGCGTGATGCGGATGATCCTTGGCTTCGCCTGGAGCTGCTTCCTCAATTGGATAACTGCGGGTCATGGGCACGCCATTCGGTCCGATGACTGGATAGAGGATTGGTTTGATTCGCTTGGGGTCGGCGTAAACGTAATTAGTGAACAGTTTGCCGTTCACTTGGACGGCGACCGAGAGATCGCCCTTTTCCAAAGTTACTACCTTTGTGTTTTCCTTCGCTAGTAATGTACTGGCAAGCAAAGTGGTGAGGAGAATGAGGAATATGAGTGTACGCATTGTTCTGATTGGTGGGTAGTTAAGTTGGATAAAGGTAGATAGTTTTCGTTTCAGTACGGTTTTTCGTCAATCTTTGTTTGGGCATTGGTTTCAATAATTCCAATACTCGATTTAGATTGCGCGCCCAACGAGAGGTTTCATTCTACGACCTTAGTCGTGAAGCAGAATATCTCACAAGACAAGGCTGTTGTGGCGGAACTAAAATGCGTTCTCGATACATGCAAGTATCCTGAGACTTGCCGTTGGAACAAGCGATGCATGGAATATGGCATGCGTGTGAGCAAGGATGCCAAGATGGCCCGCGAGAAAGAGATCGCTTCACAGATGGAGAAAGACACCGAGACCTGATACTTCTCTCGAAATCTCTATTTCCTATTCTTAACTTGCGACCCGTAGGAATATTTTAGCTTCATCAAGCGAGAGACGACATCCTGTTTCGCTTTAGCGAGATTTTTGGATTCTCCGGGATCCTCTTTGATATTTACCAAAAAGAGTTTTCCTCCCGGTTCTCGACCCTTGGGGCGATTATGATCCTTGGGGTTGAGAAGCAGTTTCCAATCACCTTCTCGAACGACCACTTGGTTCCCTAGTTGCCAATAAAAGCTCTTGTGCGGGGAGGGATTCTTGTCGTTGCCGATTATTTCGACCAAGCTTTTGCCATCCAGTTTGCGGTCCCTGGGAATCTTTGCCCCGCAATATTCGGCAAGAGTGGGAAGCCAATCACACCCTGTGGCCATCTGTGAACGCACCTCGCCTTGCGGAATCTTTCCCGGCCAAGACACGATGGAGGGAACCCGGATGCCTCCCTCGAACAAACTGCCTTTGGCTCCTCGATAGGGCCCCGAGTTTCCCCCGCCGCCAAAGGTACGAGATTCGATTGAATGTCCGTGATCGGATTGAAAGACAATCAAGGTATCTTCACTTAAACCCAGTTTTTCAACATGACCCACTACTTTGCCGATGAGTTCATCCATCGATGAAACAAAGGCACCGTATTTGTCGCGAGGATGTGGATGATCTTTGTAATGTTCGCGCCACTTGTCCGTACCTTGTAGTGGGTAATGTGGCCAATTTATGGCCCAGTATAGAAAGAAAGGTTTCTTCTTCTTGTGGCTTTTGTCGATGAAAGCTTGGCATTCGCGAACCATGAGGTCACCGAAATATTGTCCATCCTCCCATATTTCAAGGCCATCGCGCCAGAGGTCGTGCAAATTGGGTGGAACCCAATAAAAGAAATGCGAGAAATTGTCGATGCAGCCGCCCATGTGGCCATATGATGAATCAAAGCCTTGGCCGTTGGGCATCGTTTCGGGAGTAAAGCCAAGGTGCCATTTTCCGACGTGTCCCGTGGCGTATCCGGCTTCCTTCATCATTTCGGCAATTGTGATTTCCGTGGTAGGCATGCCCGCATTTCCCTTGTGCGAGGATACGTTTCCAGGCACACCGGCCCGTGCTGGAAAACGACCCGTCAAGAGTCCGGCTCGGGAAGCCGAACAAATTGCGGAGGGCGAATACATTTGGGTGAATCGTACGCCGGTCGCTGCCAACTTGTCCAAGGTAGGCGTGGCCAAATCCTTCGAGCCATAGCAGTTGACGTCGATGGAGCCTTGGTCGTCGGTGTAAATCAGTATGACGTTGGGTTGCTGCTTGGTCCAAAGTGGTCCAGCCAAGAGCCCGATAAATAAGAAGGTAGCTGATAGAAATTTCATTTTCCTTGGATCAGAGAAGTTTGCGAAGTTGTTTCAAGTGTCGTGGCACAGCGACGTAAGGATCCTCTGCGGCTTCGTATTCAAGTACGACATAGCCTCGATAGTTTGCTTTCTTAAGAATGTCTATGAGACGTGGGAAATCGGCGGGCACTTTCTTGCCTGTGGCATCACGCAACTCAACTTTGAGCTGTACGGTGGCAGAGTAGGGAGCAGATTTTTCAAAGGCGGCGTAGGGATCCTTGTCAATGAAGTTTCCCGAGTCGAGGTTCACGGCGAACCACGGGGAATCAACCCGTTCCACGATTTCGATCAAACGGGTGGAGGACATTAGGAAGTCGTGATTCTCAAGGGCGAGTATGATTCCTTTGTCCCCAGCTCGCTTACAGGCTTTCTCGAGATTCTTGACCGCATTGTCTATGGCTTGTTTGTCTGACATGCCCTTGGGCGCCTTGCCTGCGAAAACCCTGATTATGGGACATCCGATGGCGGCGTAGTGATTTACCCAGGTGTCGACGTGCTGGTGCCATTTATCCAACTCGGGTCCGTCGGGCAGGGTGAAGACGTTTCGTATGGCGCCGCTGCTGATGTCGAGCCCATGAAGGTGAGCCTTTCGTTTTAAGCGTGCCAGGAATTGCGGGGTGATGTCTTTCGGAAAGAAGTATGAGGTGGGTTCACACCCATTGAGGTCCTGAGTGGCGCACCAGTCGAGGAACCCTAGCATGTCCATGGCTCCTGGTGTCCCGGCTTTGGCAGTCAATTGCTTGCGAAAAGAATAGGCCGCCAAGCTTAGCTTCAACTTGGGCGTCCCATTGCGCTTGATCGGATCAATGGCTTGAACGAGCCTGGGAGAGGAGAGACCTGCGAGGGTCATCCCTTTGGTGAATCGGCGGCGGGAAAGATTTTCTGTAATCATGATCCATTCATACGAATCCAAATGAGACCCACTTCCAAGGATGAAATTGATTCCTTATTTATTTTGGATTCTTACGAGATTTCCTAGTTATTCGTCGAGCTAGCCAATGGGAAGGCTTTTCCACGATCAGGTAGAACAGGTAGCAAAAGATCAGAATGAAGCCGATTTTGAGACACCATTTGAAGGTCACATCCAAGTTATCCAAACCGAAGTCATTAAATACTCGATTCAGAGGCCCATGCATTAAATACAGGGAGTAGCTCCATTTCCCTCCCCATTCAAAAATGGCAAACCAAGCTTTCTTGCGAAAACTTATCTCCTCTCGGAATGTGGCTACCTCGATTTTGAGCCAAAAATAAGCCAATATTCCGAAGAAATTCAGGGTGTAAGGAAAACCGATTTTCAAGTGCAGCATGCAGCTGAAGCATACAGCGTTTGCAAATACGATCAGGCTTCGCCACAACCAAAGAGTGCCTTTGGAAACAGGCCTTGTTCCACTGAACTCTTCGGCCATCAAGCACCCCAGCAACCAGCAGGGTAACCCAAGCAAGGCATTTCCATGCAGACCGAAACTCGGGTACATCATTTGGTAGGGATTTACAAAGAAAACAAAGTATAGAGAGATGGGTAAACTAACTCCTATCAAGATACGCCAGCTCGACCATTTGGCCAAGATATGGAGCAAAGGATAAAAGGTGTAATAAATCAATTCGCACTCGATGCTCCAGCCCACTATGGCTCCTACGGTGTCATATGTCATGCCAATCCATCTGACGAATCCCAGCCAAGCGACCCAAGGAAGCAGAATTCTTACGTAGCGACGCGAAAGGAAATTGAAAAATTTCACTTCCTTCCGTTCCTGGCGGTATGGATAATGGATGCAGAAACCTGAAATTACGAAAAAGACTATCACCGAAGCTGGACCACAAAACAGGCAGTCGTATACAGCTCCAATGACTTTCCCAAAACCTCCGCTCCGATCGAGCCCGTTGAACAAGGGAAAGTATCCAACATGGTAGAACATCACCCAGAGAGCGGCGATGAACCGGATGCTATCCAAGCCGATTATGCGGCCAGTGGGTTTTAAGCGCCGTGATGTGCCTGAAGTCACTTGTGACTGATTCACAGCCTTATTTGGGTGGCGTGGTGGAAGCGAGGTAGGCGAAGAGATGCCTTAACTCTCCTTCCTGAAGGGACGATAGCAAGCCTTCGGGCATAAGTGATCTTGCCATTGGCGTCAAGTTGGCGATTTGATCGCGAGGAACCACGTGATCTTGGCCATCTAATCCTCGAAGTATTACTATCCGTGGATTTTCCTCCACCTTGAATCCGCTCAGGATTCGCCCATCCTTGGTAGTTAGCAAGTTGTGCTCAAAACCTTCTCGTATCTCTGCGTTGGGGCGTACGATGGCCAGAAGGAAGGCATCGAGATCGGAGCGGTCATAGGAGGTTAGATCCGGACCGATGCGACCTCCCTTGTCGAACAAAGTGTGACAGGATGAGCATCCTGCTTTCCCGAAATACAGGCTTTCGCCCATCTTTGGATTTCCACCTCCCGAGGAGGCGATTGACTGGTATCGGGCCAATTCCTTGTCCAAGTCTGTTTCGGAACGGATCGGCACCGAACCAAAGATTTTGTTCATTTTGTCCTTCAACGAGCTAGACTTGTGCAAACGCATCCGGGCGAGGGTTTCGGAGTCGATTGCCTCTTTGGCGATGTCGCCTGAAGCGAAAGCTTCCACCAATGTCAGCGCCCAACTTGATCGACTCGCAAGCAAATGTAAGGCTCCTTGCTGAAGTTCTTTGGGGAAAGTGCCAAAGTCCCGTATAATTGCTTTGGCGATTTCGGGATCAGGAAATTTTTGCAGACCAAGCAATGCTTCCTGGCTCAAGGAAAGCGGTTTCCCTTTTCTTGCTATTTGGAGTAGAATCGGAATAGCCTTATTTTCCCCGACGTCTCCCAATGCCCTTGTGATTTGAATCCTGAGAGCCAGTGATGCTTTTTGACCTTTTAATTCTTCAATTGCCATGGTTGTGGCAGCCTTGTCCTGTCGCCTGATTTTCAAAATTAAATCCCCATTGCCACGAGTTTTCGCCAGAGCCAAAACCAATTTTTCCGGGAAAGGGGGTAGCGAGCTTCCTTCGAACGCTTTTTCAAAGCCCTTCATCAGGAAGGATGTTTGTTCCTTATTCGGAGCTAATTCCAACAAACTGGCGCATGCTATCAGGTCCTTTTGCTGCCCTGAAAGTGCCCATCGACGCATTAAGTTCTCCTGAGGGGAAACACCGTTAGCCTTCGTTCCTTGATTCCAGTTCTCGGGCTTATTGAAGTGGTTGAGGATTGAAGCGTGATCGTTTGCATGTTCCTCGAATCCCCACCAAATCATCAAGGGAAGGTGTGGGTCACGATGGTCTTCCTCATCTTTCCCAAGCTGCCCTAAAATGGGCAAGGCATCCTTGGGTGGCAAGCGTCGCGCAGTGGCTGCTAATTGTGAACGTGTCTCGGCATCCGGCTCATTTTTAGCCAACTTGATCAATGCTTTTGCGGTTCCCGGGGAGACCTCGCCCTGATCTCCCAGTAAGCGTACCGTCCACCGGCGAACATGTGCGTTCGGGTGATTCAAGTTCTCGAGGGCAACTTCTTGCCCGAAACCGCCACAGAGCTTGATGGCCCATAATGCCTGCAAAGCCGCTTGCCCACTTTCTTCGCGTAACGTCTTACGAAGCAAAGGAATCCACTGACTGTTCTTTTGGTCACCCAGAAGTCGCAGGGCGGTTTCGCGATGCCAGCGGTTGGGATGTCTCAAGGCAGTCTCCAGCAAACTTTCCTCGGCAAAAGGTTTTCCGAGCCGAAAAGTGGAGCTTCCCTTTGCCTTGAGCCGGTACACCCGTCCCAGATCGGAATCAGTCAAGCCCTTGGAATAGGCGATGTAATGAGCGACTTGTCGGGCATGAAAATCAGCCACGTAAAGGTTCCCGTCGGGCCCGGTTTGTATATCCACTGGGGAGAACCAACGATCTTTAGGGTCTTCCCCAACATGGATGGGGTGATCGATGTCTTCCGTTCGAAAAGTCGAACCATGGGGGTTGATGTGACTTGCCACAACGTGACACAATATTGGAGCCGTTGCGAATAGTTTGCCATGGTATCGCTTCGGCAAGGCAGTGTCTTCGTAGATTTCAAAGGTGTGGGTAAAGCGTTTCGCTTTTGGATGGGCCATGGCAGGGAAGTGGCCGAAGGCATAGGGGTTGGAAAGGTTCCCGTGTTTACCGAATGTTTTGCGGTAATAGCCTCCTTGAACATAATGGAATCCACGAGTGTTTCCTCCATTATGTCCGGAAAACACTCTGCCTTTCGAGTCGATCTCCACTCCAAATGCGTTACCACCTCCCTCTGCGAAAATCTCGAAGCGATGAGTTTCGGGATGATATCTCCAGGCAAATTGACCCATGCGATGAATGGGCTTGAAGCCAGGTATAGGTTTGTTGTCCGGACCATGCAAAATAACGTTGGCTGTGACCGTGCTTCCGTGGGTGGCGTAAATCCAACCATCTGGCCCCCAACGCAGGTTGTTGGCTATGGAGTGGGAATCTTCCAGCCCGAAACCTGACAATAATATACGGGGAGTCAGGGAGTCAGGACGATCGTCTTTATCCTTGTCTGCGTAAAACAGCAAATAGGGTGGATTCAAAACAAAGACTCCACCACGGCCGGGCAGTGCGGCTGTGGCCAGATTTAGTCCGTCAAGGAACACCTTGTGTTCATCGAACGAACCGTCGCCATCAGTATCTTCGTGGATTGAGATGCGATCCTTTCCACGAAAAGGAGAATCAGGTGCATGCGGAGGAGGAGGAGGGTAGGGTGGTTCGTAAACGTTTCTGTACACTTTGTCGTGGGTGACCATGCGTAGACCGGCAGGCCAAGGGTATTGTCGATACTCGACTACCCACAAGCGACCTTTCTCGTCGAAATTCAAGTATAGTGGATTCGCTATTTCGGGTTCCCGCAAAACGAGCTCCAACTCGAGTTCTTCGTTGGTTTTCAGTTGAGGCAACCGGGATTCCTTTTTTGGTACTGTTTTTTGCAGTTTGCCCGGAGGTTTTCGTTTCAGGGCCCAATGAATGGCGTTTATCAACAAGATACGAAATTCGGCTTTCTCGAAATCATCAATTTGGCCCAGGCTGGTGAAGAAGACGCGATTGCCGGTAGTCAGCTTGTTAGTCCATGCAACCGGTTCCTTTTGTTCCTCCCCTTCGGCCCGACCCATGGCTAGCACCTGGGTGGTCTTGGTCAAAGGTAGGACCTTGTAGAGAGATCCTCCGGAGCGAATTTCCGTAGATGTCTGTAGTCCGTTTAGGATTGGGTGTCCCTTGGCCGTTGGTTCCATTTGAAACCATGTTTTCATTTTGTTGCCATGGTGACCGGAGTAATTGCCACCGAACACTTTGGCATCCCATTCTTCCCACAATGCATGTCCTTTGGGGGATGGTTTGCCTCGTAAATGGAAAGCATGATTTGCGGTTCGTATGCCGATTACCGGTTTGCCAGCCATCACCCATTTGCGAATGGCTTTCATCTGTGATTCCTTCGGGGCGCGTCGTCGGACGCTCACAAAGAGCAAATCGGCTTTGTCCAAGGCCGCCTCCACTCCTTTCAAATCATCCCTTTCAGTTCCTCCCGCAGGTGCCGTTACATAGCTAGCGGAGAAACCAAGTGGTTTTAGTTCGGCCTCGAAGAACGCGGGCAGCGTGATTGCCGTCTTGTATTCTTTTTCGGCCAAGATGAATGCAATGCGTGACTTTTCGGCAAAAGTCCAATTGCTCGCAAAAAACCCGAGGACATAACAAAAACTGAGTCTAATGACAGTATGCCAATGCAAGGTTATTCTCATTTGGGAATCTACACGCTGAAGGAGGAATCTTTGGGCGTTTCTCTATTAGTTATCCCGAGGTTGCCGAATTGATCGGCAGAACGGACTCAATCAAACAAGCTTTGAATGGAGTTTTGAGAGGAAATTTCTTCAAAAACTGCTTTCAGCGAGAGATTCTTCGTCACGGAGAGGGAGAGAGAAGGAGAGGTTCCTTGATAATCTCCGCTCCAGCCCTTGAATTTGTAGCCTTCTGCAGCTGTGGCGGTGATTGTGATTTCATCGCCGTGTCCATACGTTCCACCACCCGATACCGAGCCGCCGACCGCATTATTCACGGTGGTTTCAATTGCGATTGGAGCAAGGTCCGTTCCTTGCATCCAAGAGTTTCCTTTGTAGTCAAACAAAAGGCGTGGTTTTTGAGAACTGGTTCGGTAAAAGAACCAGCCAAAGGATTCGGTCAAGTCGTCAGATCGAGTTATTTCCGAGGGATCCCTTTGTCGCCGTCTAAGATAAAGGAAAGGATAGATGTCTTCGCGAGTCCAATGCCAACCCAGGCTTTCCGACCAAAACCAGATACCTCCATCTCTTGGCCCGGCCTTTTCAGTGGGAAAGATCCATCCGTGGTCGGTGTGATAGATCCATGAATTCTCGGTCATGAAAAACCAACCAAACCATTCGTGCTGGTTCCAGCCTGGCTCGAGATCAAAGACCTTGCCCGAAGATACCTCGATGGCAAAGCTTTGCTCGGCGTATTGACCCGAAGCATCGGTAACCTTCAGCTTGACTGAATGAGTCCCAATGTCTCCCTCTGCCGGAGATCCCGCCAAGGTGGCGAATCCATTTTGGTCCGAGATGTAAGTGAGCCAATTAGGTAGGGCTTCGAATTGCAGTGTCATGGGTTCTCCATCAGGATCTCGGGTTACAATGTCATAGGAATAATCCGTTAGGACTGTTCCAAGTACCACCGGATCGGTGATGAAGTAGGGGCTGTTGGTCACGGCTATGGCGAAGCTCTGCTCGGCGTATTTTCCGGAAGCATCGGTGGCCTTGAGAATAATTGCGTGCACTCCGGCATCACTTGTCCCTGGAGTGCCTTGCAATGAAGCGGAGCCATCGCCATGCACCGTAAAGGATAGCCAATCAGGCAATGTTCCTGACTGGATGACGAAGTTCTCGCCATCGGGTTCGCGCACGATGACATTGTAGGAATATTCTTTAAGCACCATGCCTTGGGTCACCGGGGAGGTAGTGAAGTAAGGAGCATCCGCTCTTGGCGTGACCTTAATGGTGGCTTGAGCCAAATCGGAACTAAAGGCTGAACGTCCACCAACTGAATCAATGGCATAAAATTGTCCGTTGTTACCAATCGTTTGATCCCAAGCTCGAAAAGTAACGGTGGCGGATTCGTGAAATTGATCCCTAGGCACAAAACGAAGCAAGATCATCGGGTCGTCGGCTCGCAACAGCAAGGCGGATTGATCTGAGATCGGGCCAACATTTAAAAAAGTTTCGCCACCATCCAACGAATATTGCCAAGTTCCATTTTCATCGTCCTTGTCCACCAAAGCTAATCCAAGCGGGTCATTTGAATCGAGATCGGTTATGCCCTCGACCAAGGAAGACACGACACTACCGGGATTGTCACTTCCTTCTCCGGCATCTTCTGGAATAGAGGAAAGAAAAGTTTCCACTTCGTTTGTCAAAGGTGCGTCGTTGAGGTCTAATACGATTATAGTGCGAAAAACTTCCTCTGCCGCTAAACCCGAGGCATTTACCACGGAATAGTAGATGTGATGGGTGCCGGGAACATTTACGTCGAGGTTGTTTTCGGCTCTAACCAGAGAGGTGAGGTTGCCGTCAAATGCATCGAAGGCAGTTACGCCTGGATCGATGAACGGGGTGCCTTGTTCGAGCGTGACGGAAGCGGGTCCCAAGAGTGTGATCACTGGGCTAGCGAGACTTCTCACACTTACTTGGCGAAAGATTTGGGTAGCAGAGTTGCCGGCTTGGTCTGAGATGGAGTAGGTGAGCAGGTAGTCGCCCGGATTGCTTGAATTGACCAAGCCCGTTACGGTGATTGAGTCTGTTAGGTTTCCTTCAGCGAAGTCATTGGCCGTTGCTCCGGGATCGACGAAGTTCACGCCGACAGCGATGGTCACGTTGGCGTCTCCGACTAATTCGAGGACGGGAGGCAAGGTGTCTTGTACAGTGACTTGTCGAGAAATTGTTTGTGCTGTATTTCCCGCCAAATCGGAAACCGAGTATGTCACGCTATAGACTCCTTCTACATCCTCATTTACCCCGGAACCGCCAATTATTATTTGGCTAGTGCGATCTCCGTCGAGGGCATCAAAGGCGGTTGCTCCTGGATCGACGAAAGGTATGCCGGCTTCCAAGTTTATTGAACTCGCCCCCTGCAGGGATAGAGTTGGAGCAATGCTGTCCCTAACCGTTACTGTGCGAATGCTTCTTCCAAGGTTTCCTTCGTTGTCAGTGGCTTCATAGACAACTTGATAGATCCCGGGAGAAGAGGAATTCACCTCGTCCCCGCTTTTCACAATGCTTGCAGTGAGGTTGCCGTCTAAGGCATCCAGAGCGGTTGCTCCGAGGTCGACGAAAGGAACGGTAGCTTCAAGCGTTCCATTGGCATCCCCTTGCAGTGAGATTATCGGGGGCGAGCTATCCCTCACTGTAATGGATCGAGAGATAGGTGTGGCTGCATTGCCCGCTTGGTCACTCACCGAGTAAGTCAAAGTTTGGATGCCTAGGGCTTGGACGTTTACGGTTCCGCTCACAAGTATTGTGTTCGTCAGATTGCCATCGGCGGTGTCGAAGGCACTGGCTCCCGGATCGAGGTATGGAGTGGCGGCCTCGTGAGTTACGTTGGCGGCGCCCAAAAGAGTCAAGGTGGGAGGGTTTACGTCCTGAACGATTACAGTACGAATGACTTGAGATGCCCCAATGTTTATCGAGTTATTTACGTCATAGGTGATGCGGTATGTGTTGGGCACGCTAGAATTGACTTCATCGCCGCCCACCACAACGGAACCGGTCAGGTCGCCATCTTGTGAATCAATTGCAATAAAGCCTGGTTCGACGAAAGTTCCGCCTTCGTTCAGAGTTACAGTGGCCGAACCGAGCAACGAAATTACTGGAGGTGGAGTCGATACGATTACTACCTCGCGATTGACTGGAGTTGCAGAATTGCCCGCTTGGTCGCTCACGTTATAGGAGACGTTATAGGTGCCGGCATTGTTTGTGTCGAGATTGCCACCGACCACGACCACACTTGTTAGGTTGCCATCGAGCGTATCGGTGGCAATTACGCCGGGATCAAGATATGGTTGGTTTACTTGATGCCTGATTTTGGCCGAGCCAAGGAGTGTGATTACGGGTGGTGTCGTATCTACCACTGTAACTGTGCGGACGACACGAATTGCAGCATTTCCTGCGGCATCCGCCAGGTCATAAGTCAGTTGATTTGCACCAACGGCATTTATGTTTACCGAGCCACCGATGGTTATGTTCGTCAGGTTGCCATCGAGGGCGTCCATGGCAAAAGCCCCGAGTTCCACGTATGGGGTAGCTGCTTCATGCGTAATGCTAGTCAATCCATTTATATGAATTACAGGTGGCTGAGAGTCGGAGACTACAACGGTTCTTGAAAGTGTAGTCGCTTCATTGCCCGCCTGATCGCTCAACGAATAAGTCACGACATAACTTCCGGGTTGGTTGACGTTAACTGGGTTAACCACTGAAATTTCATTGGACAGGTCCCCGTCCACGTTATCCGTTGCGCTTGCTCCGGAGTCGAAGTATGGAGTGGCTGCTTCGTGGGCGACACTCGAGGAACCGAGCAATGTAAGTTGGGGCGGTGTGGTGTCTTCCACGGTTAGAACAAAAGATTTTTCAACGGGTGGAGCAATGCCATCGGATACAGTGATTACAATGGAGTGGGTGCCCATTGCTTGGGGGAGCGAGGTGCCTGAAAGGATGGATGAACCATTGGCTTCGTCCGTTAGATTCAGCCCAGACGGAAGGGAGTTGGAGGAGAAAGCCAAGGCATTGCCATCTGGATCGGAGGCGAAGAAGCGATATTGGTACAAAGAGCCAACGGAGATTGTTGCAGGTGGGTTTCCCGAATTGAAGGTAGGCGCAGTGTTTAGGCTTGTGGATGGACCCGGAGTGGGATTTCCCGGTGAAACTTCCCAACTATCAGGATGGTTGGACCAACTGTCTTTTGCTTTCCTGATGAGTGAGGAACCATTTCCATCGGCTCCAGTTGGCCATGGCGATGAGTCGGAATAAGTGACGCTTTCCTCAATGATCATCGGAGTATAGGTAGGGTCATCGGGAGGCGGTTGGTCGGGACGGAGGAGGGAAATAGTTTCGCCACCGTTGTTGAGATTGCCTTTCCAACCACCGACCAAAACCACGTCCGGCCCGATGCCGTAGGTATTTCGGAAGTTGTTTAATTTGTCCGTTGCATTGAGTTCGAACCCGACGACCACAAGTGATTGTCCCGGAGCAATCGAGGTGCCGGGCGAGAAGTCGAACTCGATGCCTTTGCCTAGTTTCCAACCAGTTAGGGAAGCGGCAGTTGCACCTGAATTATATAATTCGATGAATTCCAGATCATTGTTTCCATTAGGCGGATTGTACATGATTTCACTGATCATGACGGTTCCGTGCATGGGACCTGGATTAGGGCCGCCATGTTTGGTGAGTGGGTTGGTGCCCGAGGATTCGTCAAAAAGAGAACGTTCCTTCATCGGATAAAGTTTTCCCGCTGTTCCATTGGGCCACCTACCGAAAGATACCCCATTTAATGATGCCCCGAATTCGACATGATCCAAAAAGGACATGGGATGCCCGGCATCATCGGTTTCTATCAACCAAATATCTCCGCCCCGTGAGCCACTTAATGCGAATTCATTGGGGCCGCGAGTACCTGCATTGGGGTTCCAGAGGCCATTGGGATTAAAGTCGGTTTCATCAAAAACCACAAAACCGCCGGGTGGAATCACGGTGCCATTCGGGATGCTGAAACCTTCTAGCGAGGAACCTCTTTCGGTCAGGCGCCAGCCACTTATATCGACGGCTTGAGTGCCGGGATTGTGTAATTCTATGGCATCTACGTGAGGGGGATCCGTGTGTGCAAGAATTTCACTTATTATGACTTTCGGTATTTCGGCGTCAGCAGGTTCGGCACCGCCGGGATTGCCATGAAAATTAGCGGATGAGTTCCAATTGTCACCGTCTGCAAGATAGTTGTTCCGCTGGGAGAGTGTCATGCCCGCAAGGTCGGTTGGATCAGGTAGTATCAGGGAACTGCCTCGCCCATCAGCTCGCCCTGGCCAGTCCCCGCCATTGTCATACTTGAATGATAGTATGTTTTCCCCCTTGGCATCTTTCAGGTAAATGTCTTCGCCAGCATTGTTCAATTTCCCGCCCGGCCATTGCCCGGCCACCACGATTGCGGGATTGTAATAAGCTGAAGAAGGAACGAGGTAACGAAGATTGAAAGCGGCGAGGTCCTGAACGACGACAGCGCTTTCACCTGCAGCCAAGGTGAGGGGACCAAAGGTGAAATCATCGAAGCCGCCACCCAATACTACACCTGTCAGGTCGATTCGAAGTGGACCTACGTTGCGAATCTCCAAGTATTCGGAGCCACCTTCTCCCGCAGGGTTGTACATGATCTCGGAAAGTACGAGGTTGTCGATTGAAGCAGGTACGACGTCTACTTGGAAGATGGCTTCGTGAAGGGCGCTCCATTCTCCCGATGCGGTCCGGGCGCGGGCCTTCACGGTCGTCAGATAATTCGGCAAGGCAATTTGTGTGCCACCTACAATCTTGCTCGCTTCAATCCGCGGAACAATCAGCATATCGGAACTGCCCGTTGATACGTTCAATCCATGAATGGCGAGAATGTTATCCCCCTCGCGCAAATGATTGATGTGCGGCGTTAAGTCGAAAGAGACGTATTGTTGAGCCTGGGAATCATTGTGACTGGAGGTGGCTTTTCCATTCCACGCTGGATTAGCGGGAGCCGCGGCGGAGGCTACCTTTTCCCCGTTGAGGTAGGCGACGAAACCGTCGTCATACTTCATCTTGAGGGTCAGGTTCGTGAATTCTGAAATCGAGTTTGCGGTGAAAGGTATTCGACAATAGACGCTTGCGTTTACGTTGCGCATGGAAATGACGTCTATGCCGAACAGAGAGCGGTAAGTGGTGGCTGTGTCGTACCCGATGCCAGACAAGCCCGATTGCCACGCGGAATCATCGAAACCTGGTAACGTCCAGGCGGAACCTTGTGCGCCACCGGTGGGCACAAAGGCCTTGGCGAAAGCGCCTGAGTCCAACAAGATCGTGCTCTGCATTCCGCTGGGTTGAACTACCTGAGCGGTGGATGAGACAGCGCCCCCTATGAGGCGTGGATCGGACCCGTCTAGAGTGTAGTGGATGGTTACCGCTGTCGTGTTTGGATCGATCATGGACAGACGGAAGGAGGAACCAACCTGCCCGCCATGTTGACTGAAGCCAGGCGGATCGATGCTTGGATACCAGTAGGGAGAGGAGTTGTTCAGCCGAGTGGTGCGCAATTGATTAAGAACCACGGCGTTTCGCCCCGTCATCCAATCTGTGACCATATTTACGTTGTTGACCCAGTCGTTGCGGTTTTTGGGGACATTGGACTTGGTGTCACCCCAACGGGCGGATTCAGCGATAATCGCCTTGTCGATTTGTGCAGCTCTAAAGGCGATCCGCGCCTTTGCGCTTTCTTCTGTCAAGAGCCCTTCATTATAATTTCTCAAATAGAATCGGTCGGCGAAATGGATGGCGTATTCTTGATTGGAAGTCAGTTGTTCGTGCAGGAAGTGAGCAGTGAAATATTTCTTTTCGTCCCTGTCCTTGTGGGCACTGGCGAGGGGAGTCACCATGTTGTTCTCACCTCGTCCAAGGGAATGTTCCATGTCATGCGCTGGGAATTTCCATCCATCGGGATTCGCCCGGTTGTAGATGCCGTAATAGTTGTTTACTCGGGGAGTTGTGTAGCGGGAAGCAGGACCATCGCGATCGCCGTTGTAATAGACGATCAGCATGTAGTCGGCGAGGTTATCCACATCCAGGAGTCGTTCGTATGAAGGGTTGACGGTTTTGCCGTCGGGCTCGAGGCCTTGTGCTCGGAAGTAGGAGTCATTGTCCGTCCATCCGTCGATGGTTTGCTGCCACAGTCGATCGTATGCGTCGATGGTTCCACTGGTGGCGTTAATTTGTCTGGAGCCATCTTGATGTATGGTGTCAAAATCTTCTTTTTTGCCCCCCAAATAGGACTCGCCGAGGGTGCCGCTCACCCGTTCTTGAGTCATGTAGATTCCCCAATATTGACCATTTAGGTAGAGGTGGTAGTAGCGGCTCCGGGTGTAGGGTTGGTTCATGGCCGCTTGGGTGTCACGGCTCCAAACCTCGCGAACCATTGTATTGTTAGCCGGACCCCCGAACGCCCATGAATAGTTTTGCGAAGTTCGTAGATCGAATTTGTCGAATTCTTCTGCGCCTTCGTCTTCGAACATGGGATAATGCAGATTGCCTTGTCCGTAATCGCTCCGAAAGAACACCCGGAACGAATGCTTGGGGTTGTTGGCGCTGCGACTATATCCACCTCGTATTCTCAAGCCCGCATTGATTTGGTAACCGCCGGTTCCATCTGGATTAAGCAGTTCAAGAGACATTGGCCGCTCCCAGGTTCGACCATCGTTTTTGGCATTCACGTAGATACCATTCGACTGCCCGAACAAGTTGTCCATTTCGGTTGCGATGGAGAGAGTTGGGATTGCGAGCAGGGCGTCCACCACCTCCTGCGAGGTATTAAAGCCACCCACGATGTCCGGATCCATTCCATACACCATCTTCTGGCCGTTCACTGCTCCATTGTTTGGCCATCCGGATGGTGTGGCTCCGTTGGCCGATTGTTGGATTACGTCATTGAGAAAGAAGTAACTTTGGGTATCCACGTCCGTTGGATGGTAATCTGTTTTTGAAGCCATGGCTCTCACGATGGTGGTGGATGAAATGGGGATGGGCGAGGTGTACACGTTTCCATGGGTAGCGCTCGGGGAGGAACCATCTGTAGTGTATCGTATGCTTGCTCCTGGAGTGGCGGAGGTAATGGAGACAGAGAATGCATTGGTGAAAAATCCTCGATCCACGCTGAACTTCGTGTCTGCCACGAAGCCAGAAAACCCCGTTCCATTCGCTTTGCCAGGGGTTGGAGAATTCAGATAGGTGGCGACAGGAGCGGAGTCGTTGCTGAACAATTCGTTGACTTGGGCATCGGAGAGGGCGGCGTCGAACAGACATACTTCATCCAGCCAACCTTTGAAGAACTTATTGCCGCCACGGTTTACACCAAACCGATAGTGTTGGAATATATTGTCCGAACCTGCCGCCGAAGTGACGTAGTTTCCGTTTAGGTAAAGTTTTCGATTGGTTCCGTCGCAAACTACGGCAAGGTGGGTCCAACCTTCCACGGCTGAGCCAAAGATCCCGCTGCCACTGTCTCCAAACAGTTTGTATTGGCCGCTGTTATCAAAACAAATCTGGAAGTCCTTGCCAGTGGAGCCACTGTTGAAGAAGGAGACGTTGTTACCTTGATTAATGCCATCGGGTTTCACCCATAGTGACAAGCTATAGGTTGATAGCGTGACGTTCGAGCTCAAGGCATGTGTGGCAATGTCATCCACTCCGTCAAAACGGAGGGCATTGCCAAATTTACCTGATTCCCANGTTGGAGAACTTTGACCGGAAATGCTGGCGTCAAGCGATCCCCGCGTGCGGAACANGTCGCCCAAANCGGNGGAAGTGTTTTGAGGGAAATTGAAGTTGGTTCCACCTTCTGGGTCGAAGCCGAANCCAGGGCTCGACACTGTCCCGGCCCCGCCTGAACCATTGCCCATGCGGAGTTCGAANTTATACCAACCCGGCGACCCGAAGTCGACGGACTGGGAGGTCATCGTGTTCCAACTTTGGTTATTCAACAAGATTTGATCGTTCACCTTCAACCAAGCGGAATCGTCTATGTGCTCGCTGAAAGACATNCTGCCATCCGTGTCGTAGATTTGACCTGAATAAACCACCGTGAAATTATCCTGCCATGGTGGTTTCGAATTCAGTTTGCCCAAGNTGGGTCCGAGAGGATCCACGCCGTTTGTTGCTCCCGAACCACCTTCATTGAGNTTGCCGGGATTGGGATCAGTCAGGTTAAAGGATCCCGAAAGACTGCCGGCGATTAGCCCGGCAGGAGGTTGAACGGAATCTTTCGCAACTGTACCCGATGATTCATCAAACTTCCACCGGGCGATCAGGTNTTTCGTCCCTTCCGGAATACCATAGGCATAATCCTCTTCCTGTTTCGGGTAATTNGAAAAGGTCGTGCCTATTGTTCCGTCACTCTTGACCAGCGCCAGGTATCCCCCGGAGGCATTGATCTTGAAGGTAGCGTGTAATTCACCCGAAGGTCCAGTCGCCCCCAATCCCGAGGCAAAAACAATGAGACGTTCGTCCGGGCCGAGGATAGTGCCTGCGGGCAAGCCCCACATGGTCGGGTTGGCTGGATCGTCGGTTAGATACCAATCCCCGAGATCCACGGAGCTTGTTCCGGGGTTATGTATTTCAATCCAATCGTAAGCTTTGCCAGATCCGGAAAGGAGGCTCTTTTTGTTGTCGGCCACGAATTCCGAAATCACTGGCAGGTTGGCTGACGGACCGAGATAGATGAAAGGAACCGTAATGGCTGGCCGTATGATTTGAGGCAAACTAAGGCCAAAGGATTGGTTTTGGCCAAATGCCATGAANGGGAGTGCGNTCAGGCATCCGATAACTAGGGCAACCCATCCGCTGGACCTGTTAGGTGCTGTTTTCAAGAGGCTTAAACTTTAGTAATGACCGTGCTTTGTTCTATACACCGAACTGGCTGCAAAGGTTANTGNAAAATAANNCTCCCATGCATGCACGAGTTAAGTTTNNNCATGCAAGTAAACATTTGCTTGAGAAAACTTGCAATCTTTTCATAATGACAAGCTTTACACCGTGCATGGTGTTTCCCGTGCTGACTTTCGCAACTTCATGGGAATTNNACGCTTACGCAATATGTCAACTTCTTCCATCACCNCTGCGCCTTCTAAAATCGCGAGTGATCCGCAACGCGATTTNCAGATNGATCGTTATGAGTACAAGTACACGATTTCACCTGAACAAGTGCCTGGAATTCGCCGCTTTATTCGCTCCTTTGTACGGGACGATGGATATGCTTCCGGNAAAGTCCCCGAGTANGTCGTTACCACTCTCCAACTCGATGCCCTGAACGCTTCTCTTCATTATGCCAAGGAGCGAAAGGCTCNGGCNCGTTTTAAATTACGCATACGCACCTATGGCACGGATGGCGAAGCACCCTACTTTTTGGAGATTAAGCGCAAGGTGAACACGATGATTCTCAAGAGTAGGGCAACTCTTCAGCCAGAAGACTTTTCGCGTGATGCCATTTTGCGCCCAACCGAGATGATCTCTTTTGCCACCGAGGCAGAGACCTTGAACTATCTCGAATTCGTTCGGCTTGCCCGCGAGATAGGAGCNNGTCCTTTTATTTACGTTCGTTATATTCGTGAATCCTACAAGGGAGAGAGTGAACGCTACGCTCGTGTAACTATTGATCGCAATCTCCGTTATCGNCCAGCACGAGGTTCTTGGGAATTTCCCTTACAGGCCAAGAATTGGTATTCAATGGACACGCAAACTGGCCTCCAAAGAGAATATCCAGGTCACATTCTCGAATTGAAGGCCGAAGCGGAATTTCCCGAATGGATGGCTGAGTTAGTGGAGCGTTTTGACCTAGTGAACGCTGGTTTTTGTAAGTATTCTACTGCCATGAGACTTGAATCTATATTCNGAGGNGCATCTTATTCCGATGCTTCGGAAAACTGCTCATACGAAGATGGAAGCGATTTTTAACGCCTTGGGACCTGCTCGGGCGTTCAGTCCCTTGCAAATCATTTTTTCCCTTCTGCTTAGCTTCACCATGTCGTTGTTGCTGGCCGCTTTGTATAGGCATACGCATTCCGGGTTTTCCTATTCNCGTTCATTTGTNCAGACCATTGCCCTTTCCTCCATCGTGGCATGCATAATGATCATCGCCATCGGCAACAATCTTGCTCGTGGTCTCGGNATCCTCGGNGCCCTCGCGCTGATTCGCTTCCGCACACCCATTCGAGATCCGCGCGACATCATCTTTCTCTTCGCTAGCCTCGCCACAGGGATAGCCGCCGGTGCCCAAGTGTTGGACGTTGCAATCCTCGGGCCGCTCTTCTTCTGCTTTGCCGTTTTATTTCTGCATTANTCACCCTTTGCTTCTCGGCGTTCCTTCGAGGGTCTGGTTCGNTTTATCCTCCCGAAAGGANCGTCAGGCGAAGTGCTCACACNTGAGGTCTTCGAGCGTCATACTTCGAAGGTCAGCATGGTTGCCATGCGTGAAGCTATCCAAGGAGAAGCTGTAGAGTATTCTTATCACGTTCGTCTTCTCGATCCTCTAGGCAAACCTGAACTTCTTGCCGACNTGGAGGCGATTGAGGGTATNCAGGAGGTGGGCATGGTGATGCAACGCTCCACCGTGGAAATATAAGCCATGNCAGACCAACCNCCANCNNCACCNAAGCCTGCTCCNNACCGGCACANTGGCAGTGGGCTTGGNCGCATTGCAAGAAANTGGCCTCTTTTGGCATGGCTTCTCTTTATTCCTGCGCTTTTGGCCCTCTATGAATTTGGTGGTGGCTATTTCGAGCTNAATGGCACGGTTGAGTTTGATTTCGAGGCAGTGTCAGGGCGTGAAGTNGGTCGACTTGACGATGTGAAAGTCATTGTTGGACAAAAGGTTGTNCGTGGAGANCTTTTGGTCGTCCTCGACACCAGTCTCATTGACAAGGAAATTGCNTCCATAAAGGAAGAATTGGAACTGGAAAGATTGGATCGTGACCGTCGTTTTTCGACTGCNGTTCAAAGCCTGCGGGTGGATTTAAGTGAACTTCTAATGGACCAAGCTTCTGACTCTGCTGAGTTAGAAATCTTTACACGGCAACTCGAGCGCCTCAAANGTTTACTTGCCCGCGGTCTCGTTGAAGCGGAAACCGTCAGTGCCTTGGAGGCGAAGATCGCTGTCCTTGAAAAGCGTGGGGCGATGCAACCCGAACTCATTGCCAAAGTGAAGAACGATTTGGCCGGTTCCGTTGCTCGCCTTGACCAAGTCCGCCAAAACGAACGTCCCGGCAACAGTCGCCTCGCTCTGCTCGAGCAACGACGGGAACATTGTTTCCTCAAGGCTGCCAACGATGGCGTGGTAGCTGATATTTCCTTCCAGAAAGGTGAAATTGTGCCTGCTGGTGAAACTATACTTCGTCTTGTCATCAAGGAGTATGATCTCGCTAGCGGAGAGGAAGTTAAGCGTGTCATGGGTTTCCAACCCGAACGCTTTTCACACCAACAACCAACAGTTGGAGACAAACTGGTCGTTTTTCCGGAAACCAACCCCTCCGCCCGCATTCAAATGGAGGTAATCTCCGTCACTCCCCACGTACTTAATTTCCCCGGTCGCGTTCGTAATGCTCCCAATCGCATGTCGCGAGGTCGCAACATTCAACTCCGCACAGTCCTTGGCCAACCTCACGAAGCACTAGTCCCGGGAGAGTGGGTAATTATCGAAACATCCTCCAAAGGTTTCTTTGGTTTCCTCCAAGGATCTTGAGTTTTCCCATGAAATGCTTTGCGCCAATAGCGCTCTCATTTTGTTTNTGCGCCGAAGCTCAAGAACTATCCTTCGAGCAACGTGTGGNGGAACTGGACGCCAAGCTTGCGACTTTGGAAAAACTTTTCCAAGAGAGAGAAAAGGCTTCATCCCACTCCAGTAACCAAGTATCTCCTTTATTGGAACCAGGGCCGGTGCTCCCAATCGTTNCCAAGCCGATTNCAGTTCCTNCCCCGANATCCTTGTCGGAAAACTCTCCGACCCCTAACAANGANTCCATTTCCACCGATNGTTCCCGNAATTTTAATTCCACTCGTGACCTGTCGCTCTTCCAAGCTATTGAGCTTGCCCTGAAGAATATCGAAAATCTCGCTGTTTACCAAGCCCGTCTCGATACAGCCAGGGCTCGTCTGCGAGCTGTTGGAAAGACGCCTTCTCCCGAGATTCGTTTTCGNCATGATGGTAGCCGCTTTGCTGGTGAATCCAGCCAAGAATANGCGCTTCGCCTTCGTTTCAATAACCCATGGGAAACAGAAGCCTTGCGTGAGGAAGGACAAGCACGAACTGAAGTCGCTCGTTTTCAACTTCAGTTAGCCGAGCGTTTTCTAGTTACCGAAGTAACCAAACTCTATTTCGAGACGATCTTTCGTCAGGGAGATGTTTTCTTTGCCCGTGAAATAGCAAAAGCTCAATCCACTATTCGATCCGCCCAAGAAGCCCTTTTCAATGCAGGGCAACTCACTCTCCCCAAAATACTCGAAAGCCGGCTCAAGACCTCTCAAAAAGCATCCGAGGTTGCCGAAGCAGAACACGCTTCCGAAAATGCAACTGCCACTCTACGAGCCCACCTTTACCTTCCCGAAAATCAACCGATCAATCTGGTAACTTCCTTCACGCAGTTGGATACCAATGCAACAGCAATCCTCTCCGGAAATTCATTCGATCGATCTATCCTAGGCAGACCTGAAATTCTTTCTCTCGAAAGTGAGAGTGATGCTGCGCTCGCTCGCATTCGTCAGGTCAGAGCCCGCCAAATCCCTTGGTTTTCATTTGTTCAAGCTAGCCTTGAGCATGACAGGCGTGTTGCTTCCGATAGCAATCAATGGGGTTTTCTGCTTGGCTTTGATATTCCCCTTTGGGGGCGCCAAACCGATCTTCAGGCCGCCGCCGCCGAACTTCAGGAAACACGTTCCATCGAACGCCTCGCCCGTCGTGATCTTCGCTTGGCGCTCGCCACGGCCCGACGAAACTACCAAACTTCCCTTCGACGTTTGGTCGAACGAGAAACTTCCGTTGCGATTCTCGAAGGCGAACTTGCCCCTGGCCTTTCCGAAGCTCAAGATGGCCTAGGCGTCGAATTGGTTGTCCGCCAGCGTCTCCTGATCGGTTTGTTGGAGGCTCGTCGAGACCTTTTCGAAGCTCGTTACCAGCATCAATCCGCGCGTCTTTCGCTTGAGGAAGCACTCGGATATTCGATTAAGTGACTAACTACAGTTGAATAGGTTATGGATTAAATTTTCCGGAGCATGCGACTGTCTGAAGCGTCGCTGGTCCTTTTTAATCGAACAATCCTTGAATCGTTTGATCGCTGGAGACTTCCTGAAAGACAGCGGTTAAGTTCAGTTGCTTGGTAACCGTAAAGGTGAGAGTGGATGAATCCCCTTCGAGATCCCCTGACCAGTTGACGAACTTGTATCCGTTGGAAGGTGTTGCAGTGAGGGTCGCGGTGGAGCCTTCCTCGAACGAACCAGCGCCAGACACGGTGCCACCAATGGCAGGTGAGCTTGCGACGCTTACCTCGAAAGAAGAAGTTTCGCTAGTCGCTGAGCTTCGGTTCCACTTTGTTGCGGAGTAGTCGTAATACCATAGTTGGCCGTTGTTGTCGGTTTGCAGATTCCCGCTTGTGGCATCTACATGAAAACGAATCCAATGGTTCGTTTCCTTGCTCCAGGATGCCGGATAGACATCCTCTGTTGCCCACAACCAACCAAGGGTTTCATGCCAATACCAGAATGCTCCGTTGCTGACCTCGTCCACGTAAATCCAGCCAAAATCAAAGTGGTAAGCCCAATGATCATCGACTTGATGGAAGAACCCGAACCAATCGCTTTCACGCCATCCCGCATGATGTTCCGTGGCATTGAGCGCGTAATGTAGTTTCTTGGCATCGGCATGCTCGACGAAGTGCGCGGTCAAGGGGATGTCCTTGAGGATGGTCATGGAAAGTTCGCTCTCGTTGAAATCGCTATCATGGATGCCGCTCCAATGTGAAAAGACATAACCATGGGCAGGGGTTGCGTTTAGGTCGGCGATAACCCCATATTCATAAGAACCTCCACCGGAAAGGTTCCCTGCGTTGGAGGGATTGCTTTGGAGAGTAACGTTATGAGTTGCCTTGGCGAAGCTTGCAGTAACGGTATGGGGTTCTGTCACTGAGACTGTGGTGGAACTGGCATTTTGGTCAGTGATGCTCATGCCCGACCATTGAGTGAATTCGTATCCGGCCTCAGGGGTTGCTGATATTGTTACCGAAGCCCCATGACTGAATGTACCGCCTCCAGTGACAAAGCCTCCTTCGCTTGACTTTGTTGTCACTGTCAGGAGATGGGAAGCGAGTTCGAAATTGGCGGTGAGATTGCGATCTTCGATCACGGCGACTGTGGTTACTGAAGAATTTTCATCTGCCAAGCCGTCTCCGGACCAATGGGAGAAAAGGTACCCTTGGTTGGGAGAAGCTGAAACGTTTGCATCGCTTCCGTGGCTAAAGTTGCCTTCGCCGACCAAGATGCCTGCGTCCACGGGATTGCTTTGCATTATGACTTGGTGTGAAGTGAGTGTGAAATTCGCTGTTACGTTCTGTGAGGAAGTCACGGTGACGGAGGTGGAACTTGCGCTTGGATCGGTGACATTCGAGCCGCTCCAGCCCGAAAACAGGTATCCGGTTGCGGGGATGGCGGAGATGTTGGTTGTTTCTCCATGGGAAAAGCTTCCCCCTCCAATCACAGAGCCTTGTGATTCCGCTGAACTCGTTACAGTCAAGTGATGGATGGCAGGCTCGAAGTTGGCTGTTAGCGAGTGGTCCCCATCCATTGCTATCGTAGTGGATGAGGCATTGGAATCCACTGCGCCTCCACCACTCCAACTTGAAAAGATGTATCCCTCATTTGCAGTTGCAGTGATCGCGGCATTTGTTCCATGAGCATAGGCGCCGCTTCCGGAAACGTTTCCTCCAGTTCCTGAAGTCAGAGTCAACGTATGGTTTGCCAATGAGAAATTTGCCTTGATGGAGTAAGTCGCGTTGCTCCATGCATTGGTTGAAGTTGCGTTGGCATTGTCGATCAATCCAACTCCATCGATAATGGTCAGTACGTTCCCCATCCCCGAATGATTACCGCAATAATAGTATAGTGTGGCAGGAGTATTTTCATCGACGGTTATACTCACTGTTCCATTGACGCTCCGCGAATTCGTCACCCCATCCAAATATTCCGCCAAGTACGAATTACCGCCACCGCTTGTGTCCGTGCTGAAATAAAAAGGATGGTTGGTGGTGGTCACACCATCGAGTCGAAAGGAGTACACGTTACCTCTTACAAGGGTTAGGGGCGGACTTTCCTTGCCGTCGAGATAGAATGCGTTGGTGGATGCATCGTATTGGCGATCGGCAGAGGTGACGCTGAAGTCGATCGATCCGCCGATTGTCCATCCGTTGAAACTGTAACCGTTTTGCGGAGTGGCTGAGATTGATACGCTTTGACCATAGGTGAAATTCCCCTCTCCCGAGGATGATCCTCCGGAAGAAGTTTCCGTCTTGAGTTTGAAAGTCAGGGCATCGAGGTGGGCAGTTGCATTTGCCTCGGAGTTTTGGTCCAGCGTCACTATGGCAGCTGTGGCTGAAAGGGGAGAGGAGAGGGATCCGCCAGATACGCTCCATCCGAGGAAATGGTAACCTGTGGCCGGAGTCACTTGAACGTTGACGCTGGTGTCTTGGCTGAAGACACCGCCGCCTCCGGTGGCACCTGAATTCATCGGATCGGCGAATGTTTGCAATACGTGCTGGTTGGGGGGAATGGCCGTGAAGTTGGCCGTTACGGTTCTATTTTCCGACATCGCGACCTGCGTGGTCGAGGAATTGGCATCCACTGTGCCAGAGCCTGACCATCCCGTGAAATAAAATCCACTGTCTGGGGTGGCATGGATAGTGACAAGAGAGCCAAAGTTATAACTGCCTGAGCCAGATACTGAACCGCTGCCACTGACATTGAGCGAAAGTTGATGTACGTTTGCTTGGAAATTTGCCGTTACGTTGGCATCCGCAGATAGCGTGATGGTGGTGGAAGGGGAGTTGGAGTCTGATACGGAAGAACCGGTCCAGTTGACGAATTGATATCCGGCATCGGCAGTGGCGGTCAGGTTTACGGTTGCGCCATGCTCATAGTTTCCGCTTCCGGAAACGGAACCACCACCGCTTGCATTGATTGTAAGTGTGCGACGATCGATTTCGAAAACTGCGCTTAGGTTACGGTCCGCGGTCATCGACACGCTTGTGTTTGGGGAAGTGGAATCAGCCACACCTGCGCCTATCCAATGAATGAAATGATAGTTGCTTTCAGGTGATGCGGTGATACCCACCTGAGCACCATAGGTATAGTTCCCTTCTCCCGAAGTGGTTCCCCCGAGATTTGTCTGTAGCAACAGTTCGTGCGTCTTCACTTTGAAGTTAGCCGTGACCGAACGAGATCGCGTCATGGAAACAGTTGTTTGAGAAAGGTTCGGGTTGGCTACGCCATCTCCAGTCCAATTATCGAAGGCATAGCCCTCATCGGGAATGGCATGGATGATGGGGTTGTTTCCAAAGGCGTAGTTCCCGGTTCCGGAAGCACTGCCTCCCGTCGAAGCATTGACTTCCAGGCGAGGTGTCGTGAGGTCGTGTAACTTGAGGAATTGCGCTTCGTATGGAGCGGTTGCCCACCCGCCATCACTATTCGGCACGGGGTTAAGCATTACAAATATGCCATTGTCTAAAAGGTCTTGGCCAGTCCGAGCTTCCGCCCACAAAAAGGCTTCTTGCTTTTCGGCCTGAAAGGAGGCTAGGTTTGATACGTTGTATAGATGGTCCTTTTCTATGCCGAGAAAGGCCTCGTTCCCATCTGGGCTTAGATCGAAAGTGCCCGATTGCTGGTTGTCGCGATCTAGGTTGACGAAAGCGAGGACGACGTCCGAGGTCTCGGGCGATGACCCTGGTTGGTCCCACTTGGCTACCCCGTGAATCTTTGCATGGGCCGCGTTGGTTGATGTTTCGTTTAGAAAATAGCGATGGGAAGACCGAAGCGCCGGGCTTGTGGCGCGAGCCCTTCCGATGCTCGCGTAAGTTTTGTACAATTGATCCAATCCAAAGTCATTGTTGTCCCAAATGGGTTGCATCGAATTATAGCGCTTGAAGTGAGGGACCTGCTTGCCGAAGTTAGTTTCGTAGTGATTGAAGCCATAGGTTCGTGAAATACCCAATTCCTGTCCCATGAATGACATCGGTATACCGGCATGCGCGCTAACCGTTGCGTACCGTATGAAAGCTTGCCACGGATCCTGATAATTTTCCTCGTCATGGGAGACGTTATTGAGCAGGACAAGGCTTTGGCCGTAGGAGATACGCCGGTTCTCAATTGCTTGGCGGTAGTTTTCCGGACTTGTTGCGGATTGCAGGGAGAAGAGCAGGTTTTCGTTGAGAACGTCGAAGTGGCGACTCGAGCGATAGGTGACTGCTCCTCCGTCCAAGGCTTCGGACATGAAAACAAAGCTCCATTTGCGTGCCCGGGCCACGTTTATGACGTACTCCCATAACTGCGGTGGCAGTCCTTGACCGAAGTCTGCTCGCAAACCGTCTATGCCGGTTTGAGTCTGAAATTCGATTGACTGTCCCGCTGGCAAACCAGTTTTCTCCAACCAATAAGGGGCGTAGGATGCGAAATACTTCCAAGTCTTGCGGGTTTGTTCGTTCCAACCAGGCCCCGTGTAGTCAAAAATGTCCTCTTCGTTTTGATGAGGATTGCGTTCGGATGGATCATTGCCTCGAACAAGCGCCGAGTAGTTGCCGAAATAAACGTCTTTTACGTCGTTCCATTTACCAAAGTCATCACGATCGGGGGCGGTCGCAATTTCGTTTTCATTGCGAGCGGGTGACCCGTAGTCATCGGCTCTGGAAAAGAAGCCAGGCAGGATTGTCCGAATTTTATCTCCGGCTGATCCAGTCCCGAATATTTCCACCCCTTTTTCATCCAGTTCGACGTCCCATGCCACGTGATTGAATGGAGCGTCTATCATTATGCTGACCTGCTTGTCGTCGGCCGCCGCCACGAAATCCTGAAAGGCCTGCATCGCACCGGATCGAGTGTTTGCATTGCTCAATTGAGGCATTACCTCGAAAAAGTTTTTTACCGCGTAAGGGCTGCCTGGGTCGTAAGGTTGTCCGTTAACGTTTTCTCGTCCGTCCTCGCCGCGGGGATGTATGGGTTGGAACCACAACCAGTTCGCCCCCATGCCTTTCAGATAGTCGAGATTCCATCGATTTTGGTCATGTAAATCCTCGAAGGTGCTACGGGTTACGAAACTATCTCCCGCAGCATCCACTGAGAGCGGATTGAGCTCATACATTATAGCGCTTTGGGCAGTCATGGGAGTGACCACGACGGCATGATCGCGACGCCCGTCGTTGGTATACCAGTGCCATACGTCGGCATCATCCTGTATCTTGAATCGGGCAGTGATCCGATAGGCCCCCGTTTTGCTGGCCTTTAGTTGGCAGACCCAGGCACCTGCTTCGCCTCGAGAAGCATCAAAGGTCATTGCATGGACCTGGTAATACCCATTGTTGTTTGCTTGTGAAACGGAGTCACGATCGGGTGGATGAATTCCGTCCTCGATGCCATCTCCATTTGAGTCGCTTGTGGCAAGGTCTCGATTGTTCAGGTTCGTGTAGACTTCAGCCACCGTGACATGCGGCGCTTCGAGGACGATTTCCAAATCTTCTTGGTTTCCTTGCACCTCATCTATGAAGAGATGGGTTGAAGTGTAGTCCGCATTCACGCCGTTTACCTTTAGTATCGGGTTTACCGGACCATGGTCGATGAAATCGGTTTTTACGGTACGCAACGTTCGCAGATCCACACCTGCTCCCTCATCCTTGTAATCCACTATTATTGTTTGGCTGAAGTTATCCGGTGCTCCTTCGGGATTTCGCAAGATGGGCAATTTGTATGCCAAGGCAGTTAATCCTGGCACGACCTCTCGTTCGACCCAGGCGTTTGACAAGTCTAGGGCAACGGCAGCGGGGTAGGGTGCCTCTTGTTGCAAGGAGTCATCTACGCTGATGGTTAAATTTGCCAATACCTCGGCATCGCTTTTGCCCTCCACGAGGCTGGTGCTCAGGTAGGTCTTCATCACGTAGTCCTGTCCCACTTTTTCACCATCGCTTTGGGGCCAAGTTGCAAAAAGTCGATGGTTGGGCCCGCTGGTTTTCACGGTACGTTGCAACAGGCTAAAATGTCCCTCCTCCTCCGTTTGATCCAAGTTATTGGATGATGATATCTCTTTCAGGGCGATCCTCACGGTTGCCTCGCCGCCGCCCGGGGGCACGTTGCGATAACTAAATCTCCATTCCTTTGGATAATTGGCGCCCAAGTCTTGCCTGGACGTTATTTCCGTGGCTTGGACCCAAGCGCTTGCATTGCCTCCACCGTTGCCGCCATTTCCATTGAGGGCTCCGGTTTGGCTGTCATCATTTGAGGAATCGTTGTCCTGTATGTTAAAGAACACCTCGGTCACACTCGGATCGGTGCGAACCACGAACCCGTATTCGGAACCGAACAATTCTTCTCCGTCCGCCGCGGGAAAGCTTACTTCACCCTCGGGGCGCTTGGTGTCATAGTAAAAAGTTTGGGTGAAGGTGTTGTAGATGGGAGCCTGTCCAAGACGGCTCAGAAAAGCACGCCCTTTGAGGTAATGGAAGCCTTCCTTTAGGCCGGTTGCCTTGTCTCCCCAGTCATTGTGAGGATAATATTCGATGGTCTTCGCGTTGAATCCATCTAACTCAAACATTGTGAGCATTTTTTTCTTCAGAGATACGGAGGGTTCGTTTTTTGGGAAAACACTGGCTACTGACACACCGTTTGACTCGTTGCGATACACGCCGATTTTGTACTTCAAAATTCCTGATTCAGGGAGTTGGATCGTTGCTTTCCACCAATCCACTGTGGCCTCCTGTTCATCAGAGTGAGAAAAAGCGAAGGAGATGGATTGAGTTACGCCTAGACCTTGTCCTCCAGCCCCCTCGGGATTGGTTCCATCCGTTGTGTAATAGAGGCGTGCTTGGTTGATCTCTAGCCGATAGCCGATCTTTAACCAGATTGTGGCTGTGTTGTTTTCCATATTAAACTGTTTAACGCCTTGGTCGTTGTTTTGCTCCGGATCATGATAAACCCAATGGGCGGTTTCATTGGGAAAGGAACCGTGCCCGGTCACGCCATTAACAGTAGAAAAAGTTTCATTGTCGGCATGCCACCAATAGGTTTCCGCGCCAGCCGATCCGATCATATTGCGACCGGTGTCCCGGGCCGCGAATTTTTCAGGTCCTTGGCGAGCCACGAAATTCATTTGCTCGTATCCGAGAGTAACGTCGGAGGAGAGGGCTGGAGCATTGTCTCGCCGACCGTTCCCATTCAGGTCTATCCCGCCGTCAAGCTTGAGCAAAACGTTTTCAGTCGAGCCATCGGCTCGCACCACGAACTTTAGGTTTGTTCCGTTGGTGACCCTGGGCACGTTCCAGAAATAGGAGAAATCATTCGTGTCATCGTCGGGCACGCCATAGGGATTGAAGCCGGGATCACCGTCAGGTCCGTCGGTTCTTTTGACTGAGACTGTTCCCACTGGATTCCCATCCTGCATAATGCTCAAGGGGTGACCTCCTGCCAATTCCCAGAGATCCGATGATTCCGGACTTCGCCATGAGAATAGGAAATAGCCGCCTGCGGGAATAACCACTTGGTTCAATTGACTGGCGTACTTGTAAAAGCCTCCACCGTAGGACGAGTAATTGTAGAGATATGCGTCGTTGTCCGTTCCGCCCACTGCGGGAAACCCCGTGGTGAAACCTCGATTCTGGCCGCTGGAGTAATTGTCATTAATCATTATCAAGCCAACAGTGCCTGCTGCATCGGACATGTTAGGATTGTCTCGTTTGTCCACGCGTTCGTATATGACCACGTCTCCATCGCTCCATCGGCCCACTTGATACCCACGGGCAAAATGTTCGTGAAAGTAGAGTAGGTTAGGAATGCGGTTGTCGCCCCATTGCCCGAGGAAGTTGGTGTTTGCATGACGCGGGAAAGCCCCCCCGCTTCCCTTGAGGATCCCTGCCTTGTAGTTGCCGTCCGAATAGATGATTCCGATTCCACCACGCGTCAGGTAAAGGGCGTGCTGCAGTTCTCGTCGGGCGGCATATTCACTGTCATGGCTTTGGGCATGCATGACCGAAGATCCGGGTGCGAAGCCATAACTACCTGCTGCATCCATGCCGGCCAAGGTGCCCCATGGATTTCCAAGTTGGCTATTCAAGTGATGCCTAAGGTCATTGTCTAGCAACCGCATGCCGGAATTGATGTAATCCTCCACCCCTGGAGGCGCCCCCAGATGTTCGCCGAACATCATGGCATCGTCGCGTGGAAGCTCGGTGTCGAACACGGTGTCGCGATGATTGCCCCAATCGGAAAACCCCCGGCTCAGGTTAAATTGTTCCTGTGCTTGCCCGAGATATCCGTAATTGCTTCGATCACGGTCGTCTCCATATGTAGCTCCGAAGAAATCGGCGGGAATGTGTTTCACCGCATCTAATCGCAAGCCGTCTGCCTTGGTGCGGTCCATCAGCCAACGCACAGCTCGGTTTAGGTAAGTTTCCACGTATTCGGAATAGAATGCTTCGTGTTGTGACAGATATTCGCTCGTCAAACCGTTGTTCTTGCCAAACCCGACATAGGTTCCATTGGCATCGTACGAATAGTACTCTGGATTGTCCGGATGCCGCAGAAACTTGATTTTCTCCGTGGTGGCACCTTCCCATGCGCCAAAGTTTTTATTTGTTGTTCCTGGTTCGGTGGCAATGTCCACCAAATCGGCAAGCCCCAGGTTTTGTACCTGCCATTCACTCCACCATTCCCTTACATTGTCCCACTTGCGGTAATAACCATCCTCTGTCCGGCGAATGTGAAAATCCTCCGGTCGCATGCCGGGATATATGTCGGGTGGAGCGAAGTCGTTGTATCCAGGCACGTCGAAGGCTCGATGATTCATGATGTTGTCGAAGTACACCCGAATCCCGAATCTGTGGGCCGTTTCAATCAGGCGATGAAGTTCAGCCTCTGTGCCATATCGCGTGTTGAATGTGCCTCGTTGCTCCTTGCCACCCAGGTCGAAAGGGTCCCAAAGATCGTATCCGACGGACAGACCACCACTGCCCTTGGTGGGTGGTGGCAACCAAAGCGAACTATATCCTGCTTCCGCCAATTCAGGCATCCGCCTCGTTATTTCCGTCCAACTGGTGTTGAAATATTGGAGCATTGCCTCTCCTGACAACGAGCCTGGCAATACAAGGGCAAGGGCTAGGAGAATGCGCTGCCAAGCAATCAATTTCGTAGAGTTTCTCTTCAAAACAATTGGTGGGCTAGGCAGTTGCTGAATGTTCTCTGAATCTGTTGTCGCAAGTAATTTTCTCCCATGTGCGTGAGAGTAAACCTATTACTTCATCATCAAGGTATTAAACAAAAACCTAGAAAATTGACATTTTTTTTTGTCATCTTCTGCTTTGCCTGCCTTGGCTTCGGTATTGTTTACCCAAACTACAAAAAAGCCCGCTCGAAGCGGGCGGGCTTTTTTCCTTAATTGATAGGTTTCAGCCTAAAATCAAGCTACGATGGAACTTATCACCTCACCGTGAACGTCGGTCAGGCGAAGATCGCGTCCACCGTGGCGGAAAGTGAGGTGCTCGTGATCGAGTCCCAGGAGGTGCAGCACGGTAGCCCAGAGGTCATAGATATCGCATTTGTTCTCGGTGACGCGATAACCGAATTCATCCGTTGCTCCGTGGATGGTTCCACCTTTGACTCCACCGCCTGCTAACCAGACGGAATAGCCGTAAGGATTGTGGTCTCGACCGTTGCTTCCTTGGGTAAACGGGGTGCGCCCGAATTCACCACCCCAAACAACTATGGTTTCCTCTAGCAAGCCACGAGCCTTGAGGTCTTTAAGAAGACCTGCAATGGGTTGATCCACTTGATAGGCCATCGCCTTGTGTCCCTTTTCCAATTGACCGTGTTGGTCCCAGGGATTGGCGGCATTGCCGGCTCCGATTCCTTCGTTCAGGCAACTGAGCTCGACGAAGCGCACGCCGCGTTCAACCAATCTTCGGGCGAGCAGGCATTGCCGGGCATATCCTGCCGTTTGCTTGTCACGAGAATCGATGCCATAGAGTTTCTTGGTGGCCTCGGTTTCTCCGCTTAGGTCGCACAATTCGGGAACTGCGGATTGCATCCGGTAGGCGGTTTCGTAATTGCGGATAGCCGCTTCCACCTCTGGATTTTTCCCTGTTTGGGAGAGGAAATCTTGATCGAATCCATTGACGAATCCCAGCCGGCTGCGTTGGGCCATAAGTGTTTCCCGCGGCTTCACGTTTTTAACTGGTTCGGACTTGTCTACCTGGAGGATGGATCCTTGGTGCGCAGCGGGCAAATAGCCGCTTCCGTAGAGACCCACTCCACCATGTGGAGCGACTGAACCACCGCTGTGCAAGACCACAAATCCAGGCAAGTTTTTGTTCGCGGAACCAAGTCCATAGCTTACCCAGGCTCCGGCACTTGGATGTCCCATGAAAGGGAATCCGGAGTGAAAGGCATAGTTGCCTTGGGCATGCTCGTTCACCTTGCTCGTCATAGAGCGAATGACAGCTAGCTCGTCCACCATCTCCCCGATTTTAGGGAACATGGAACTTACTGGAATACCACTCTTGCCATAAGGTTTGAATTCGAAGGGGCTTGGAAAAACGTTGCCATTTTGATTGAATTGCGTCCGTTCGACTTTTACCGGCATGGGTTTGCCAGCGAATTTTGTGAGCGTTGGCTTGGGATCGAAGCTATCCACTTGCGATACACCGCCTGACATATAGCAGAAGATCACGCTTTTGGCTTTCTTCTTGGCGCTTTTGGCGAAAAGGCCGGCTTCCTTTTGTAGCAGGCCTTGGAGGGCTAGAAGTCCAAATCCCGTGGAACAACGGGACAGCATGTTACGACGGCTGATGGTGTTTTGCATGACTTATTTCAAGTAGATGAATTCCTTCATGTTGAACAGGGCCAAGGCGATGTCCTGAAGACCCCTTCCGGTTACGTTGCCTTGGGATTCATATTCCTGGAGCTTCTTTTCGAGTATGGCCCTTTGTTTCTCGAGAACTCCTTTTTCCTTCCGTTGCTGCGGCGATAGGGCGGCGACAAGTTCTTGTTGTGAAACATAGTCGGATGAACCTCCGAACGAAGCCATCACCTCATCCGGTTTCAGGGCGCGATCGTAAAGCCGGGCTTCCCTGATACGGGCGTCAAGCATTCGCTGGGGATTTGCTGGCAAATGACGGATCCCGAAGGTCAATACACTTTTCCCACTTGGGAAAGTGGAGCGTCCCGTCTTATAGGGTTTCCCATAGGGACGTCCGTTGCGGTATCCTGTGATGGTTCCGTCACCTTGGTAAGTGATGGCGAGGTGAACGAAGTCCTTTTCCGCTTCCTTTTCCTCGCTTCCACCGAAAGATTTTGTACGCCTGAAGCCGTTGCTCCCTGATATCCAGCGTCTGCCTTCTTGTTCCGCATAGACGATCGAATCGAATATCGAACCGTTAGGCGTTTGTATGGTGATGACTCCTCCCGCTCGTTGCCCCAGGTTGTCCAGTTTCACCCATGCCTCCAATGTCTTGTCACTGATGTTCAAGGGAATTGCATCGGTCACTACGTAACCACCTCTATTAACCAGAAGGACACCGTTTTCTATTTTGGCACCGGCTTTGGGATGGCTTGCAACGCCAAGGATAGTGTCCTTCCAACCGCTGCTAAAGTCCCAGTGCAGGTTAGGTTTGGGACCCACTGGCTTTTCACTTTTTCCCGACTCCCTCCCCTCGAGGATTTTGGCACGGGCGGGGTCTACGATTGCACTTAATTTCCGTGTGTTTTCATCAAGATCCTTTTGGACTGCTTTTTTTTCGGACAACTGCTTGGCTTCGGCCTCTGTAGCACCTTTGATAAAAGCTTCGGCGCGGGCAGTTTCCTGATCACTGGCCGGTCTGCCGAGAGCGAGGCGAAACATGTTGGAAATCCGTTCCGCCTCGGTGGTGCCTTCGACATTCTTGGCGAGGTCGCGAGCAGCTCCGATGACGAAGGGATCATTCATCATGGTAAGTGATTGCGCAGGTACGTTGGTGGCGTCTCGCCTGCCCTTTGTGGTGGCTGGAACGGGTGCGTCGAAAACAGTCAGGAACGGGTCTAGGGAATTTCGTCTCACTTGTTTGTAAACGGCTCTTCGCGTGGTGTTGCCGCCGACTGATCCCCCTTCTGCCACTCCACCGAGATTAATTTTTTGGGAGGCGGTGAGGAGAGCGTCTCTAATGGGTTCGGCTTCCAGTCTCTTAAGATTGGCATGAGACAGCAGTGCGTTGTCGGGATCCTTTTCCGATGCCTGACCGGATGGTTTCGAGGTCAAGCGAAAGGCTTTTGTGGTGGCAAGAAAGGTGATCATTTTCTTTAGCGACCATCCGTCCTCGCGCAGCTTGGAGGCTAAGTAATCAAGGAGTTCGGGATGGCTTGGTTTTTCACCGAGTCGCCCGAAATTGTCGGTAGTTGCCACAATGCCTTGACCGAAAAGATGGTGCCACAAGCGATTCACGATGACTCGCGCGGCGAAAGGATTGTCACGGTTCAAAATATCCTCCGCGTATTCCAACCTGCCAATTGTATTCTTGGAATAAGGGGTGTCATCAAAGGCTTCCAGAAAGCGACGTGGCACGGGGTCCCCGATGGTCTTGTGATTGCCTCGAACGAAGAGTGGTTGCTCGAATGGTTCGTTGTCGAGGATGCCTGGGGCCAGTCTTGGCGAGACCACTTCGCTTTCCAGCCGCCGGTATTCTTTTGCGAGTTCCGCGAGTTGGGGCAATTCCTTCATCGATGTGGGAAGCAATCCTTTCCTTACGAGGAAATTCAATGCCCTGGCTTGCGAGTCACTCGCCTTGTCTTTGTCCCAAGCATCAATTGCCAGTTCCATTGCTTGCGCATATTTATTGGCGAGTTCTTGGGCCGACGCTGGAATTTTTCCACCAGTGAAAAGCAGGGCCAGTACTTCGGCGATCTCGTCGCGAGGAGCACTTTGTCCAGGTGACACCAAAGCTGCTTCGGTTATACCGAACCAAGATGTAGTACCTCCTCCTGCCTCGACTGGATGGTCTCGGTTGGTGGTTGCTTCCAGATAACCATCGTCACCTGACCAGTACTTGGTGTTCCAGTTGATCCATTTTTCCTGATTGGGGTCGGGGGAACCTTTTGGATAAACGGTTCCTCGGCGAGGATAGTTCCAAACCACGTAACGGAGTGTTGTGCCCTTGTCTCCCATGGCCCGTATCCAGACATTGCCTTCATCGAACTTAAATCGGGGGGATGACAGGGCTCCGTTATGTTTTCTGGAAAGAAGATGGGTGTAGGCCCCGGATGGCAGAATACGGTCGATTATGCGGTCTCCCGAGGTTAGCACTTGAAATGAACCAGCGGGCGCTGGTTTGTCGCCCATGCCGGGGCCGCTACGGGACCATCTGGCATAATCTTTTTCCACGCCTAGTTGCCAACTTTGCCGGTAAGTCCCGGAGTGACGCTTGTTCAAAGTATCCTTGCTTGCTTGGAATTCCTTGCGTTGAACTTCCCATGCCTGAGCGAAATTTTCCTTCTTTGCATTGCGCAGTCTAGCCCAAGTACGAAATAGGTTGTGAGGGTTTCCATCGCCGATGGCGTCTTGCCATTTCTTGGATGGCGGTTTTTGCAGAGTTTCAGCAAGTTCGGCAGCGGTTGTTTTCCAAGCTTTGGCCAACTCGTTACGAATGCGTCCCTTGAGCTTGATTAACTCGGTTTTGTTCTTTGCCAGCCTTTCCGGGGACTCAATTACCCGTTGGGCAGGCCTGCCATTCGAAAGTATGCCAAAGAGGGCATAGTAATCCTTTTGGCTTATGGCATCGAACTTGTGGTCATGGCAACGGGCGCAAGATACGGTTAATCCAAGAAATGTCTTGGTCAAGACGTCGATTTGGTCATCCGTGAAACGAACGTGCTCGTCCAATGCGTCTGTTGGAGCAAAACCATGCAGGACAAACCGCAGGTTAGCTGTACCAATTGCAGACTCATTCAATCCAAGTTTCTCATCAACTCGGGGCTTCGCGATCAGGTCTCCCGCAAAGTGTTCGCGTACCAGTTGGTCGTATGGCACGTCGGAGTTTAGGGCCCGAATCAAATAATTGCGATAGCGGTAGGCATTGGGAATGGTGGGATCGCCCTCGCTACCGTGAGAGTCCGCATAGCGCACCCAATCCATCCAGTGTCTTGCCCAACGTTCCCCGAACTGAGGAGTAGCCAATAATTCGGACACCAGTTTTTCCGTGGCAACCTGAACGTTTTCTCCTGCGGTTTTTGCAAAATCATCCTGTTGAACAGGGGTGGGGGGTAGACCAGTCAAGGAGAAGGTTAGACGCCTCAAAAGAGTGAGAGCATCCACTTCCTCATTGGGGGAAAGTTCGTTTTGTTCCAAGCGGGATAGAACAAACTTGTCTACCGGATGTTGTGACCAATTTGCATCGCGGGGCGAGGGAACCTTTGGTTTGCTTATGGGTTGAAAGCTCCACCATTTCTTTCGCCGTTCGCGGACGGCTTCCCATGAAGTGGTGTCAGCCAGTTCTTTGGCTGATGGCGGCTTGTCTCGAGGATCGGGGGCACCCATTTCAATCCATTTGGTGAAATCGGCCAGTACCTGTTTTTCTAGACGGGGTCCGTTCTTGGGCATGCGCAGGTCCTCGAAGTCATGACGCATGGTTTGCAAAAGGAGACTTTCATCGGGTTTCCCTGGAACAATGGATGGGCCTTCGCTGCCTCCGTCCCAAAGGCCTTGCCTGTAATCCAAGACCAGCTTGCTCTTTGCTTTGCCTGAACTATTGTGGCACTCGTAGCAGTGCTCAATCAGCACCGGACGAATCTTGGCTTCGAAGAAATCAATGCCTTCTTTCGATTCAACCGGGGTCGAGCAAATGAGAGCCGCGACGATGCTCGCAGGGTTCAATGTTCGGGATAACTTCATGGCCTTGAACTTAGACATATCAATATTGTGTTATAGATTGGGCAATCCCCAAACGATCCTGTATGCTTGAATTTCATTAAAGCCATGGGTTGACTCACAAGGCTTGTGTATTCGTTTTGATGAGATGACCAAAGACAAGGAAATTGTCATTGTGGCGGAAAACGCCTGCGGTTGGCCGAATCTTACGAGGATGCCTGAAGGTGAATTGCTATGTGTCTATTTCAATCGACCCAGTCATGGTTTGGAGGAGGGTGACCTCGCTTGCGCGGCAAGTTCCGATGGAAGAACATGGGAATTTCGCGGAACTCCTGCGACGCATCCTGCTGAAGGCAACCGGATGCATCTAGCCGTGGGAGCTGCGGGAAATGGCGACTTGCTGGCTTTTTCCAGTGGTTTTTCCGTGAAGGATGGCAAATTCACTGGTTTCGGTGGCCAATGGTTGTCGCGTTCCTCAGATGAAGGGCAGACTTGGGAATCGAATTGTGTTCCCGAAGTGCCTGAGCATTGTCTCGGGGCAATTCCGTTTGGCCGAATTATTGAGCTTTCCGACGGCCGACTCGCCTATTCCTGTTATTGTTCCGGAGGAAAAGGAAACCCAAGCAAGACATGGATTGTTTTTTCATCGGATGATGGCGCAACCTGGCCAATTTCCGTTCAATTTGGCGAAGATGATTCCAACGAGGCCACCTTGCTGGAGGTCGATCCCGGAAGGCTTTTGGCTGCCACTCGCACGCATTTGGATCATCATCTCAAGCTCTGCGAGAGTCGTGATAGTGGCGCATCCTGGATTGAGCAAGGCCCGCTTACCCTGCCTATGCAGCATCCGGGCGATCTAATTAAGCTGGGAGAAGGATTGCTGCTCTTGACCTATGGTATTCGTAATCGTGGTCTGATGGGCATAGGAGCCAGACTGAGTCAGAATAATGGCGAAACATGGCGGGCTCCATGGGTCATCCATCAGTTCGGGGATGAAGCGACCGATTGTGGTTACCCGTCCACTGTATTGCTGGACCAGGACGGCACTCTGCTCACGGCAACTTACACCGATCACGAGGCAAGCCTGGGTGAGAAAGGCCAAGGTTATCGTACGATTGCATTTCGTTGGTCTTTGCAAGAATTCCTCGATGAAAAGGCTCTCCAATCGATTTCCGATGGCAAGCTCTTGAGAATCTGAATCGTTCAGGCTCGACGCGAACGCTTTTTACGGGCATTTCTGCGGCTTACTCCATTTCTCCCATACTTTGCCATGAGTGAAAATATTTGTCGTTGGGGCATTCTCGGTACTGCCGGAATTGCCAAGAAGAACTGGCAGTCCATCTGCAACGCTGGGAATGCCCGCTTGGTTGCAGTGGCGAGCCGCAATACTGAACGGGCCCAAGAATACGTTGACGAATGTCAGGCTCAGGTTGCTTTCAATCCTCCCCCGCGGGCTGTCGGAAGCTATGATGAATTGCTCGCCAGCGAAGACATTGACGCGATCTATCTTCCGCTGCCGACTGGACCTCGCAAGGAATGGGCAATCAAGGTTGCTGAATCCGGCAAACACCTGATGTGCGAGAAACCTTGCGGCATTGACGTCAGTGAGGTGGAGGAAATTATCGCGGCTTGCGATCGAGCAGGTGTACAATTCATGGATGGCGTGATGTTCATGCACAGCGATCGTTTACCCAAGTTGCGTGAAGTCATCGAGGATGGTAATAGCTTGGGTCGCCTGCGCCGCATCGCCACGCAGTTTAGTTTTTCCGCGCCTGAGGAATTCCTGACTGAAAACATTCGCATGCACAGCAACCTCGAGCCCTTGGGATGCCTCGGTGATCTCGGTTGGTACAACATACGCTTTTCGTTGTGGGTCATGAATTATCAAATGCCACAAGCGGTGACCGGCCGGTTACTCAATGCCACGGGTAGATCGGATAGTCCGCGCCCCGTCCCAACTGAGTTTTCTGGAGAGCTCATCTTCGATGGCGACGTATCAGCCAGTTTTTATTGTTCCTTTCTGACGGAACACCAACAGTGGGCTCACCTCAGTGGCACAAAAGGCAGTGTACGCGTGGATGACTTCGTTCTGCCTTACTATGGTAACAACATCGACTTCATGATCTCCAATCCAGTGTTTGACTGCGATGTATGTGATTTCCATATGGAGCGACATGAGCGTCGTTTGGCCATCGACGAGTATGCCAATAGTCACAAAACCTCCCAAGAGACCAAACTGTTTCGCAAGTTCTCCGATCTCGTTCTGTCTGGCGCCACCGATTCTCATTGGCCTGACATTGCTCTCCAGACGCAGCAGGTCATGATGGCTTGCGTGGAGTCAGCTGAAAACGGCGGCAAAGAAATTGGCTTGGGTTAACAGCACCCTTTTTCCTTTGGTGGCACGGCCTTATGGATTGCCAAGGCAATCAGTCCCCCCGTGCAGGGAGCGAAGACATAGAGCCAAAGAAAATCCAAGTTTCCAGCCACCCATGCGGGTCCTAGGGTTCGAGCGGGATTCATGGACGCTCCCGTCATGGGTCCGAACAAGTAAGCGTTTATTGCAATGGTCGCACCCACGAGCGTTGCGATGCGGGAGATGGATGGACCTACCATACAAGGTGCTCGCAGGATCACGAACATGAGTACGAAGGTGATGCCGATCTCTATGCCGAAGGCTAAGAAGGTGGATAGCTCTTCGGAGGGGAGGGTCAGGCCTTCCGGCTTGTTCTTCAAGGAGTAAACTAAAAAAGAGCCAGCCGCTGCTCCCAGGCATTGAGCCAAGAGATAGGGGATTAGTTCTCGCTTTGCCATTTTCCCATGCAAGGCGAAAGTGATCGATACAACTGGATTGAAATGGGCTCCCGAAACTTTCCCGAACATTAGAATCATCAATCCCACTGAGACCCCAAATGCGAGTGCTATTCCAAGGACTGATTCATCATCAATGGCCACTGCCCCGGTGCCGACAGCCAGCATCACGAAAGTGCCTAAAAACTCGGCGCTCAACTTTTTCATTTAAATTGTTTCTTCTCCTCGGAATCGGATGAAAGAATTTCATCTTGCCACAGACTATTCACGAGTGCTCGAGAGAAGTCGAAGATAGAGACATGGGAGAGGTCAACGAGCTGTCCATCCACCATCCACTACCAGCATGGAGCCTGTCATATAGCTAGCGGCATCAGAGGCAAGAAAGATAGCGGCGCCTTGTATTTCACGAAGGTCACCCCATCGCTCGAGAGCAGTTGCACCGACAATGAATTTCTTTCCTACCTCGGTATCTGCGATAGGTTCGTTCATCGGCGTGAGAAAGGGACCGGGGCAAATGGCATTCACGTTGATGCCCTGCTGGGCCACTTCGAGGGCCAAGGCGCGTGTCATTTGAGCGACGGCACCCTTGCTTGTAGCATAGGGTGTACGGTCTGCCAAACCGACGAGGCCCAGTGTGCTACTAAGGTTGATGATGCGCCCGCTTCCGCGTTCCTTCATGTGCGGGAGAACGGCTCGGGAGCAAAGCCAGACGCCATTCACGTTGATGTCCTGCACTTTCTTGAAATCCTCGTATGAAACTTCGTCGATGGCGCCGCGAACGTTTACGCCCGCATTGTTTACCAAGACGTCGACTCGTCCAAACTCAGCAAGAGCCTTGGTCACCATGGCCGCAACATCTTCCTCATTTGTTACGTCAGCTTCGAAGCCAACCGCCCCATGACCATAATCGGAAGCGATCCCGGTTGCCGCTGCCTCAACTTCATCTCGATTGCGACTGACGAGGAGAACGTCAGCTCCTGCCGAGGCGAGTCCCGCGGCCATGGCTTGACCAAGGCCCTTCGATCCACCTGTTACAATCGCAACGCGATCCGTGAGATCGAATTGCTTGATGCCAGCTAACATCATCTTGTCGATCGAAACTGTTGGTTGCTCAATCTCCGAATAGGCTATCGGTTTTAGAAGCGATCTAGGTTCATCACCTTGTCCCATGCGGCCACGAAATCGTTGACAAATGCCTGCTCCGAATCGTCGCATGCATAGACTTCGGATATGGCACGGAGTTGAGAGTTCGATCCTAATACCAAGTCGACCGCGGATGCAGTCCACTTTATCTCTGTCGAACCATTGGCTCGCCCCTCGTAGAAGTGCTCGCACCTAGTTGACTTTTGCCACTCCGTGTCCATGTCGAGCAGATTCACGAAGAAATCGTTGGTCAAGGTCTCAGGTCTTTTGGTGAAAACACCGAGTTCTGACTGTCCGACATTTGCATTCAACACCCGCAGACCCCCGATTAAAACGATCATTTCGGGTGCTGTCAGCGTCAGGAGGTGTGCCTTGTCCACTAGTAATTTCTCCGCCGAATTCGCATGGTCTGGATGAAGGTAATTGCGAAATCCATCCGCAAATGGCTCCAAGACGGCAAAGGAATCGACGTCGGTTTGTTCTTGGATTGCATCGGCGCGTCCTGGCGTGAAAGGGATCTGCACTTCGTGACCGGCTTTTTTGGCGGCATCCTCCACAGCTGCGCAACCGCCTAGAACGATCAGGTCGGCTAGCGATACTAACTTCCCATTGGATTGCGAATCGTTGAAATCGTTTTGAATGCTCTCCAGTGTCTGGAGAATTTTGCCAAGTTCAGCTGGTTGGTTGGCTTCCCAGTCCTTTTGGGGAGACAGACGAATACGGGCTCCGTTTGCGCCGCCCCGCTTGTCGGTGCCGCGAAAAGTGGAGGCAGACGCCCATGCCGTTGTGACCAATTGAGAAATGCTCAAACCGGAGGACAGGAGTTTTTCCTTCAAGGCTGCCACGTCTTCCTCGCTTACCAATTCGTGAGTGACCTCAGGAATAGGGTCTTGCCATAGTTGCGGTTCAGTGGGGACCAAGGATCCGATGCATCTGGAAAGGGGGCCCATGTCCCTGTGGGTTAGTTTGTACCATGCCTTGGCAAAAGCATCTGCGAAATCATCGGGGTTTTCGTGAAACCGCCTCGAAATCTTTTCGTAGTCAGGGTCAATTTTGAGCGCGAGATCCGTCGTGAACATGATCGGTGCGTGTTTCTTTGATGGATCATGAGCATCCGGCACGGTTTCCCCAGCTTCTGGATCGCTTGGAATCCATTGTTGGGCTCCTGCAGGGCTTTTCGTTAGTTCCCACTCATACCCAAACAGGGTATCAAAGTAACTGTTATCCCATTGGATAGGGGTGGGTGTCCAAGCGCCCTCCAAGCCACTGCCTATGGTGTCTCCGGCATTGCCGCTGCCATAGGAGTTTTTCCAACCTAGGCCTTGTTCCTCGGTGCTGGCTGCCTCGGGTTCGCGCCCAACGTGTTGTTCGGGGTCGGCTGCTCCATGTGCTTTGCCGAAGGTGTGCCCGCCCGCGATCAGAGCCACTGTTTCCTCATCATTCATAGCCATCCGGCCAAAGGTTTCCTTGATATCCACGGCTGCCTTCAAGGCATCGGCGTTGCCATTGGGTCCTTCCGGATTCACGTAAATGAGACCCATTTGAACGGCACCCAAGGGATTCTCAAGCTCGCGGTCACCTGAGTAACGTTCGTCGCCAAGCCATTCCGTTTCGGGACCCCAGTAAATATCTTCCTCCGGTTCCCAGACGTCTTCACGACCACCGGCGAAACCAAAAGTCTTGAGCCCCATCGATTCCAAGGCGCAGTTGCCAGTGAAGATCATCAAGTCGGCCCAGGAAAGTTTACGACCGTATTTCTGCTTGATCGGCCAAAGCAGTCGCCGAGCCTTGTCTAGGTTGACGTTGTCGGGCCAACTGTTGAGGGGCGCGAAACGCATGGTGCCTGATGCGCCCCCCCCTCGGCCGTCATGGATACGGTAGGTGCCGGCGCTGTGCCAAGCCATGCGGATGAAAAGCGGACCATAGTGACCATAGTCTGCAGGCCACCAGTCCTGAGACGTGGTCATCACTTCCTCTATGTCCTGTTTGAGGGCATCCAAGTCGACTGTCTTGAATTCTTCGGCATAGTTGAATTCCTCGCCCATCGGATCGGACAGGGTAGAGTTTTGGTGAAGAATTTTCAGGTTCAGTTGGTTAGGCCACCATTGTTGGTTCGCCGTGGAACCAACCATGGTGTGTGTATTTGATCCGCCCATTACCGGGCATTTGCTTTCGGCCATCGTTATACTCCGCTTTTTGGCTATTTTATTTGGGAATTAATGCCCTTAAGGCAATTCTAGGATTAATTCTGATTTCCCTACTTGTGGGATAAGGGGAAGGGAAGACAATTTTGCGCCGCAGCTAAAAAACAATCAGCTTATCACCCTTTCGAGGGGCGAACTTGCTGCTGCCAAGCTTTTGATTTTTCACTGATGTCACTGTCGTCTTTGTAATGCTTTTGAAGAGCCTTTAATTGTTTTTTCAACCGGGTCGTTACCTTGGCCTGCTCTTCCTTTCCATATAGATTCGAGAGTTCGTCGGGATCTTTCTTCAAGTCATAGAGTTCCCATTCTTCTCCGAATTGATAAAAGTGCATCAATTTGTGCCTCTGGGTGCGTATGCCATAGTGTCGCGGTATCATGTGCACACTGGGATATTCATAATAGTGGTAATAAATGCTTTTGCGCCAATTCTTGGGTGATTCTCCTTTCAGCAGAGGAACAAGAGAAGCTCCTTGAATGTCTTTGGGAATGGAGGTTCCGGCCATTTCCAGAAAGGTAGAGGCATAATCCAAGTTTTGAATGAGATGTTTGTCGCGGGAGCCTGGTTTGGTTACGCTCGGCCATTTCACAATGAATGGCATTTTGAGAGATTCGTCGTACATCCAACGTTTGTCGTACCAACCATGATCGCCAATGTAGAAGCCTTGATCGGAGCAGTAAATAACCACTGTGTTCTTGTCCAGTTTCAGCTCCTTTAGCGTATCTTGCAGGCGCCCCAAGCTTTCGTCGACTCCCTTGACGGAGCGGAGGTAGTTCTTTGCATATCTTTGAAACTTCCAGCGAACCAGATCTTTCCCCTTTAAGTTCGCTTTATGGAAGGCGGCGTCTCTTGGACCATAGGCGTCACGCCACTTCTTCAATTGCTCGGCGCTCATGCGCTTCATGTTGTGCCATGCCGACCGGTCCTGTCTCTTTTGCGAAGGAGGTTGATTGAATTCCGGTGTCAGGTCTACGAACAGATCGTAATTGAGGTCCATGTGCCGGTCGACTTCCAACTCTTGATGCCGGGCGGGAGGAGCGTTGTCTTCCCACTTGTCGAAGAGGGTGGGAGGTTCGGGAATGTCTATGTCGGCGTAGAGGTCGAGGTGACGAAGGGCGGGCATCCAGTTGCGATGAGGGGCCTTGTGCTGTACCATCAACATGAAGGGTTTGTCGCCTTTGCGTTTCTTTTTCAGCCAATCCACCGCAAGATCGGTCACGACGTCAGTGCAGTAGCCATCGATGCGGCGTTTGCCATCTGCAAAAATCATGTCTGGATTATAGTAGAGTCCCTGACCTGGCAGCACCGCCCAATCGTCAAAGCCTTGTGGTTTTCCCTTGAGGTGACTTTTGCCGTAAATGGCTGTTTGGTACCCGGCCTTCTGGAGTAGTTTGGGAAAAGTCTGCTGGTTCCAGTCAAAGGTGTTCCCGTTGTTCATGAACCCGTTCTTGTGACTGTGTTTGCCAGTCTGTATAACTGCCCGACTAGGTCCGCAAATGGAGTTTGTACAGAAACTATTCTCGAACAGCATTCCCTCTTTTGCCAGACGGTCTATATTAGGCGTGGGATTAACTGATTTGAGCCAACCGTCGTAGGCTCCAATGGCATGAGGGGCATGATCATCCGAGAAGAGAAACAGGATGTTCGGTCGTGTTTCCTCAGCCGAGTCTAAACGCGCAAACAAGGCCAAGAAGATGATCAGGTAATTTATGGTGGGGAAGATTTTCATCCCTTTTCTCATGGAAATTTCCGGCTCAAGGGCGAGTTTTTTCGTCAATATTTGGTAACTCTATTTAGGTGCTTCGACAAAAATCAGAGGCGAAAGATTGCACCGAGCTTTTTGCCAAGCAGCAAGGAAGCGCCTACAATGGTTACGCCGAGAAAGATCATTGCCCACACCCCCAAGGCGGAAGCAAGATAGCGTCCGGAGCCAAGAAATCCCATTAGCTCGTAGATGGCCTTGGTAATGGGATAGTATTGCATCTTTTGAGCGAGAATAAGGGAGTCCGATACTTCCAGCATGCATTGAGAAAAAGCCAACAAGGCGCCTGCCAGCAGATTGGCCATGATGAGCGGGATGGTGATTTGGAGGGCAGATCGCAGGGGAGGGCAGCCGAGATTTTGTGCAGCTTCCTCGTAAGTCACGCTAGTTTGTTGCAGACCAGCTACGGCGGAACGCACCACGAAGGGCAGTTTTCGGACTGCGTAGGCAATGATCAGCAAAACAGTTGGATTTTCCGTGGGGTTAAGGAACCCGAAGAATTTGCCTTCTTGTGACATCGAAAGATATCCGAAGGCCATGACCAGACCTGGAACGGCCAATGGTAACATTGCCATTGCGTCCAAGGCTCCCCGTCCGGGTAACTTGGTCCGCACGATGACATAGGCGATGGCGATGCCCAAGGTGACATTGGCAACCACAGCCACACTGGAATACAGTAAGCTGTTTTGGATGGCGGGCACTGTCAGCTGATGCCCCAGGGCCACTTCATAATGTTCCAAGGTCCAGTGTGCCGGGAGGATTGTCTGGTACCAGTCGCTTGAGAAGGATATGCCGATCACTGTAAGATGAGGGAGCATGGCGATCACTATGGTTGCCATGAAAAATCCCGTGCATGCCCACCGACCCACTGCAGATAATTCCTTGGGTTGGGCGACATGGCTGGCCTTGGCCATCATGGCAAAGTTTTGGCGTCCGAAAAGTCCCTTGCCCAATGAGTACAGAATGATGGAGGTAATCAACATGACCCCAACCAAGGCATAGGGAAAAGGGTTTCCCCCGATGTCCTTTATCCCGTTGAAAATTTGCACCGGTGTAACGCGCGTGTAATCAAACATCAGCGGGGTGCCCAACTCCGTAAAGGCCCAGATAAAGACTATGGTGCCACCTGCAAAGAGGCCGGGTCGCATGAGCGGCAAAGTGATGGTGAAGAATTTCTTCCATCCGCGGCACCCGAGATTCTCGGCCGCTTCTTCCATGGCTGGATCGATGTTAGCCAAGGAGGCTTGTGCATTCAGGTAAAGGATGGGATAGAGACTGAGAGCATTTAGAATCGCTACCCCATAGAATCTGCCATCTCCGCTCAGCCAGTCGATTGGGTGGTTGGCATTCATCCACCCAAGGTCGATGAGGAAGCTATTGACCATGCCGAATTGCCCTAGCAATTGTCGCAAGCCAATTGCCCCGACGAAGGGTGGCAACATGATGGGCAGAATAATAAGGCCACCGAGCAGTTTTTTTCCCGGGAAGGCGAAACGGTCGAAGACAAAGGCCAGAGGAAGGGCCAAAAGGAGGGCGAGAGCCGTCGACAGGATGGCCAACAGAAAAGCATTGAGCAGGCCCTCCAAATATATGGGGTTTTGGAATACCTCGATGAAGAACGCCAAAGTGAAATTACCATCTTGGTCGAAGAATCCACCTTGCAGAATCTGGACGATCGGCCAAATGAAGAAGCAGGCGAAAAAAGCCAACATTATGGCAAAGGTACCTATGGCGAATTGTTTGGTCATTTGATCACAGACCGTTTTGGCCTTGAGCGATGGAAAGGGCTCGCTGGTATTGGTTGCGAAAGTGAACCGTTAATTCCTTGGCTAATTGGACCTCGGCGAGTTTGTCCCTGCTGGAGAGTGTGCCACTGATTTCTTCCTTGGCTTTGCCATGGTCTATGCGTGAAACATCTGCAAAGATTTTTCTGGCCGCCGCCGCATCCTCTTTGCGTCCTTCCTTCTCTGCCTGTATGATCGCTGCCCATGCTGCGACCAACTCGTTGCGGGGGTCGATGAAAGCCGTCTTGATGATGAATCGCAGTGGACTGAAGAGCCTCCCCGTCCATGATCCGTGGTACACGAAGCCACTTTCCACGGCGGTGTGATACGGATTCATTTCCGGGTCGCTCCGATGCTTGTCGAGATTGGGTTTGTAGGCGTCTCGTCTAATGGGGGCGCGGCGGAGCGCATATTGCTCTGGTCCTCCGGGCTCACCCACCTTGAAATTCCATAAATTTTGCCCCTCTTTTGACAGTACGTAGGTTATGAAGGCTTGAGCTAATTCTGCATGAGGGGCCCCGCGGAGCATGCCTATTGGATCGCAGGACACGGTGGAACCTCCCTTCGGGGTAAGGAAGACCAACCGAGATTCTCCGCCGGAGGATCTTTTGACCGCCTCCTCTTGGAATCGGCCATAGAAGTCGATGCACATGGAGGCGGCGCAATCACCCTGCGAGCAGTCGATTACGGGGCGGGTGGATATACCTGAAAAATAGCGCGCGTTGGCGGATATCAACTGAATGATACGCATTGCATTGACCCACCCTTGAGCCACCGCTTCCTCCTCTTCAAGGCTTTCGCTTTGGGCCATTTGCATTTGTTGCTGCACAATCATTTCGAAAGCCTTTGTGACTGATCCACTCTTGGTTGGATCAGCTATTCCGAGTCGACCGAAATAGGCTGGATCACACAAGTCGATCCATTGCGAGGGGGGATCGTTTGCTTTCCCGATGGTGGCCAATACGTCTCGGTTGTAGAGGATGCCGAAACTGGACAAAGTCGCTCCAATCCAGCGCCCTTCCTTGTCGTAGAATTGTTCGCCGGCGAAACGTTGGGGTATGATTTCGTCGGCAAACCAGTCGGGATGTTTCTTGAGCAAACCGTTGTCCACCAAGTGACCATGTTGAGCCTGTTTGTAAAAATCATACTGGCCGCCGCCAAAGAAAAGGTCGACCCCGATACCGACTTTTGAGTCCAGGAAAGCCTTGCGAGCCTCGCGGGCCATCGCAGGGGCATCCTTGGACAACTTTCGATTGTTGAAGGAACTGGCTACCTCCTCGTTCCATTTCTTGCCCAGTTTCCCGGTCCAATGATTGCGGAAGGAGTTAACGTATTCGGAGTCGATGAACTTTGCGATTTCGCTGGTTCCTCCCACCGTCCGCCAATCCACTTGTACGGTTTTGCCTGTTTTCTCCTTGTACCATTTGCGAAACCCTTCAGCGAATTCATGGCGGATGGATTCCATGTGCGGCGAAATGATGACAATTGCTTCATCGGCCTCCGCGATACTTCTTTCTTCCTCACGAAGAATGAAAGGAAGGCCTACCACCACGCCGATCAGGGCGAATATGGCGGATTGTTTGCGCATGATGATTCTACCTAGTCCTTCAGGACAACAAGGTCCTTGGCATAGAAGCAGGCGTGCATTTCACGATCGCCAGGGCGATTCAGGTTGCGTGGATTGAGTTCGGACACCTTGAATTCTTTTTCCCCCCCACGAATGACATAGTGAGCTACCTCACCATAGAAAATACTGTCTTCGATGTGGCACTTGAAAGAATTTTCCTCGGATGACGAATCTTCTTTCAAGCGAATGCATTCAGGGTTTAATGAGAGATGAACGGTATCCCCCTCGTTGGGCTTGAATTCGCTGTTGGATATCTTGCCGGACATTTCACCTAGTTCGGTGTCAACCACGGCATTGCCTGCTGCCGTACTGACTACCTTCCCTTTGAGGAAATTCGTTTCCCCGATGAAATTCGCCACAAAGCGATTGAGAGGTCGTTTGTACATCTCGGTTGGCGAGTCGATCTGCAAAATATTTCCTTGGTCCAGCACCGCCATACGGTCAGCGATGGAAAGGGCCTCCTTTTGGTCGTGTGTCACATATATCGTGGTGAGATTGAATTCCTTGCAGATGCGTCGGATCTCCGTGCGCATTTCAAGGCGAAGTTTGGCGTCGAGATTGGATAGCGGTTCGTCGAGCAAGAGACAGCGAGGGCGTACCACGAGTGCTCGGGCGAGGGCCACGCGTTGTTGTTGGCCGCCGGAAAGAGCATTGGGTTTTCGTTCCGCATAGGACTTCATTTGAACGAGCTCAAGGGCTTCCTCCACACGCTTGGATATTTCCCCGCTCTGAAGTTTCTGCTGCTCCAAGCCAAAGGCCACGTTGTCATGGACGCTCTTGTGCGGCCAAAGGGCATAGCTTTGAAACATCATGCCAGTGTTCCGACGATGTGGTTCCAGGCTTGTGACGTCTTCCTCGTCGAAGTGGATGGTTCCACTGTCTGGCACGTAGAACCCGGCTATGCTGCGCAGCAACGTTGTTTTGCCGCAACCACTGGGCCCGAGAAGAAAAAACAATTCGCCCGGCTCGATGGCGAGGTCGATTGCATTCAGGGCTACGGTGTCACCAAATTTTTTGACCAGTTCTTTTACGGTTACGGCGATCATCGCGGGGCACTGTGAGAAGCCACTTAACGTGAGTCAAACCAATGCATGCGAAGCTAATTCCCGTGGTCGGGATTCGGTTCCATCATCTCGGCGTCCACTTCCTTGCGCCAAGCATCCAGTTCTCTGCGAAGCTCCGCTAGCTTGCCGGATTCCTTTTTGGCGAGGTTGGTGGTTTCGCTCAAGTCGTCGCCCAAGTGGTAAAGTTCCACTCCTTTGGGATCAAATGTTTCGATCAGCTTCCAATCGCCTTTGCGCATTACGCTGGAAGGCACTGCTGACGGGTGACTGTTGTAGTGCGGGTAATGCCAGAACAAGGCTTTCCGGTCGAGCGAGTTGGCTCCTTCCAGCACTGGTTTCAAGTCCAGGCCATCCCTATGTTGGGCATGATGAAGAGGCAGGCCGCCCGCCGTGAGGCAAGTTGGGTACAAGTCAGAGCTAGTCACGGGTACGTGGCTGACTTGGCCGGCTTTCGTTACCCCGGGCCAACGAATGACCAATGGCACACGAATGCCACCTTCGTAATAAGCACCCTTGTTGCCTCGAAGAGGGGCGTGTTTGGTTGCCCCGGCAAAGCCTCCGTTGTCTGAGGTGAAGATCACCAAAGTGTCATCATCCAGTTCCAGTTCCTTCAAGCATGCCATGATTCTACCAACGCTTTCGTCCACACTTTCCACCATGGCGGCATAGACGGGTTTCCCTTGTCGCTTCTCCTTCGGGACTCGCTCGTATTTCTTTATCATGTCCTTCTTGGCTTGAAAGGGTGTGTGGACGGCGTAGTGCGAAAAATAGAGGAAGAATGGTTTGTCCCGTTGTTTGCGAACGAAAGCAATGGCTTCATCGGTCAAGCGATCGGTTAGGTATTCGCCTGGTTTGCCTCCTGCAAGCACCTGCCAGCGTGCTTTGAGCTTGGTAGTCGGAATTGACCATTGTCCTTTGTAAGGGAAGAAATAATTCCCCGGGTTCCCATGTTCATTGGCCCCGATATTTACTCCAAACCCGTGGTGAGCCGGGGTCAGGAAGGGTTCGCTGCCCAAATGCCATTTCCCTGCGATGCAAGTTTCGTATCCTCCTTTTCGGAGAGCTTCAGCGAGGGTGATTTCCTCCAATGGCAGACCACGCAGGAAACGGCCGCTGCGAAGCTTGGCCTTAGGGTTCCATCGCCCCGAAGGCAACCACTCCGTCAGCATGATTCGAGCGGGATATTTTCCCGTCATGATGGCTGCTCGGGTAGGGGAGCAGACTGCGCAAGCGGCGTATGCATCGGTGAACCGAATGCCTTGTTTTGCCAGTTTGTCGATATGGGGTGTCCGGTAGTAGTCGCTGCCGTAGCAACCGAGGTCTTTCCAGCCCAGGTCGTCGATCAAAAAGAGTACTATGTTATGCGTTTTCTGTTTTCCCGTCAGAATGTAAACCAGGCATGGAAACAAGATAATAGAGAGGAACACTTTCATACTTTTAGTCACAGTCACACTGTTGCTTATGGGGCGGAAAAACAAAGAAGTTCGCCGTTTTTCAAGCTAATGAATATATGACCTCGATGGTCGATGGACACGCCTCCCTTGATGGGTTGGGCAGACAAGGGAACTTTCCATGCGGTTTCCCCGTTTTCAATTTGGGTGGCGGAGACAAAGGGTTCCTTGCCATCCTCTCCGAAGTCGCCTGCAACAAGCAAAAGCTTCGAACCCACCACGAAGCTGGCAAAGCGTCGATTGTCATTATCCTGCCAGATCGGTTTCCTTTTCTCCGACCAACCCCGACGATTTGACCAACGGGCAGCATCCTTGCGTATTTTGGAGACACCATTTGGCAAGGGGGAAAGAAGGGTCAACGGAGTGAAGCGATTTCCTTCGTAACTGGCGTCGAATACGAGGGAGCGCCCATCTTTCAAGTTATGGTCGAGTGACAGATAGTTACCATATTCGGGATAGTACGGGTAAAAAGCGGTGCGATATTCTGAACGAGGGTCTTCCTTTGGCGTGTTGAGGCATTGACCGTTATCCAGATCAAATTGAGCTGTCTCGTAGACGCCACCACCGAGAAAACAAAGTTTTCCATCTTCCAGAAAGAGGTCCCCCTGCATGCTGACCCCGCTGTTGACCTTGCCTGACAAACTTCCTGATGAATCATTGTGCCACTTGAGTTTGCCTGACACTGCGTCGAGAGCCACCACGTGCGTGCCATCATAGTGGGCAATGCCGGCAGCGGCATAGACGGTTCCGTCTTTGACGATTACTCCACCTGCCACCGGCCAAGTCGATATGAGTTTGCCGAACATTGAGATTCGCCTTGCACCCGGAGCGACCCGAAAAGACCAAAGTTTTCTGCCCGTGGCCGCTTCAAATGCATAAACACGGCCATCCGCCGAGCCCACGTAGGCGCGGTTTTTCCAAATTGTCGGGGGAAAGTAGATGGCACCGCCCAAGTAGGCCTTCCACTTGAGTTTGCCATTTGCATCGATCGATCGCAGGACACCTGCCCGATCACCGACGAAGACAAGCCCTCCCGCCACTACTGGGGCCGTGGGCATGACTTTGGTTTTAGAATCGAACGCCCATTGCTTTTTGACCTTTCTTGGGATGGCGATGGATGTTTCGGGCACTCGCTTGTTGTTGCCTTGGTAAGTTGACCAATCACTGGGATGCGCCTTTAGTTCGACCACCTCTTTCAGGTTTCCTGAGGCTCGTTCCAAGGCAGGGCTTTCTTCGCTTGGCAACGGCACTTGCCCAACCGAGGAGGTCAGGCTGATATGACCATAGAGCGAGAGTTGACATCCGCACATCCAAGGTCCCCAGAATAGTTGTCCATCGGATATAATGACACCATCTTGGCAGGGCGGGCGCATGGGGGCGATGTGTTGGGCTGTGTTGGAGGGTATATCCAAACGGACGGTTCCCCCCGAGGTTCGATAAAAGATGCTGTCAATACTACCGGTGGCGCGAGTGCAGGCTCGACGCGTAGGCATTTTGGAGAGTTCGCGTCCGCTGGCATAATCCAGCTTGGCTCCGGTGGCCTTCGGACCGGCGGTGTAGAGGCCATCCTTTCTGAGGACGAGCTGGAGGTTGCCATTTGGTTTATCCCAAAGCAATTTGCCGTCCTTGGTTGAGGCGCAGACCAATCGATTCCGTTGCGGACCTGCGAAAAAGAGGTAATCATCGTTGCACTTCATGTAAGCTGTGGTGGCATAGCCGGTTACGTAGTGTTGGGCTCGTTCGTTTCCTCCGATGGCTTTCAGTAAATCGGCGTCTGAGTTTTTCCAGTCCATTTTGCCGGTTGTTCCGTTTAGTCCTCCGAGAAACTTTTGCGGACAATAGTAATAAATGCGCCCGTTTCGCATGCATACTCCTCGGCTGTCGATAAACTCCTTTTCCGAATAACTCCATTTCACTTTCTTGGTCTTGATGTCGACAGCCATGAAGGTACGGCCAAACCCAAAGCTCTTCTGGGGATTCTTGTAATCGTGGCCTTGCCACATCCCCCACGGCCAGTGACCGAGGCCTCGACGATTTGACTTCACTGTATCGACCTTTGTCTCGGTGGCCCCGACCAAGGCGAAGAGCGTATTATTTTCCAATGCCATCCATTTCCAGACAGGTCCGTCACCCAACCCTTTCGGCACGAGGATTTCCTGAAGAATTTTCCCCGTTGCGGCGTCGATCACCTTGCACGATTCGTCATCGGCCATGTAGAGGGCCTTGGGTGTGGCGACCATCGTGTTGCGGTGTATCATGTAACCTTTTTTCAAGGGGCGTTTCCATAGAATGGTGCCGTTGTAGGCATTTACGCAGATGAGTGTGTTGAGGACGGCATTTTGATTTGCCTTGTGGGCGATGTGTCCAAAGGCCTTGAAGATCCGCCCGCCAGCTCCTACCGAGACCTGTGGCATGGGGCTGAACTTTGGTTCGGCCACGAACTGCGTGAGGTATGGAGCTCGAGCCACCTTGTCGGTCGATTGGGGATTGTTGTCGGGACCGTGGTAGGGATGGCTCCAGCTATCGGTGTCTTTGTTTGCAGGCTTGATCAAGGGCTTGTTTCCAAGCAAGGCTATACCACCCGGTCTTATTGCCCGCATCAGCTCTTTCTCATTGACTGCTTCCTTGGCATGAGAGGCCACCAACGCGGTATCCGCCAAGTTGCTAGCCAAATGGATTTTGTTCCAATTACCTTTCTCAAGGAAGATTCGTTTGCCCAATAATCCAGCTTCGTCCGCTGCCTCGCGGAGAGAGTTCAATTCATCATCTAGTGGTGATTGAAAGTAGATCGTCAGCTCACTTCCTTGAGCAAGATCCAACAGGTATGAGGGTTCTTTGCCATTCGGCAAACCAAGTACGGCGCATACTCCGCGAGATACTCCTAGTTGCTCTAGGTGACCCTTCGCCAGCGGATCAAGTTCGGCTTGCCCCGGGTTTGTTAGAAGCAAGCCTATAGCCAGAGCCAATTTCCTGATGATGGGAAATGAAGGGATATGTTTCATGGCAATTACGGGGCGCTGAAAGGGGGAGGCTTTTTTGTGCTACTAGTTGCTTTCCACCTGGTCAAGGCCAAGCCTGGACAATGGTGCCCCAAGCCTATTGTCAAACCAAAGAAACGAGGGATTGCTTCTTTCTTGTCCGAAACCGAAAATTCAGGTTGTGTGGGCGGATGAAAACCTTCCTTTGTTTGCTTTTGTTCGTCCTCACGTTGGCTATTCAGACCCTTTATACTTTTGCCGCCAACCCCGGTATTGTTGATGACGTGGCCCTCAAGGCTCAGTTTGAGCGCAATTTGTCAGCTCTTTACGACACCAAGAAAGCTACACCCTTACGGACCCTCAATGAGCAACTCTCCCGCCCAAAAGCACGGACGCAGTTGCCGAGGGCTAAAGGCATAAAGCTTTCGCCAGCGAAGTTTTACGAGAGTTGCAGGCCTTCCGTCCTTATGATCGGGCGACTTTACAAATGTGGAAAGTGCACCAAGTGGCACGTTAATTCCGCTTCCGGCTTTGCCATTACCGAGTCAGGTATTGTCGCGACCAATCATCATGTCATTGAAAATAATGAAGGAGCTACCTTCGGGGCTATGGACTACAAGGGAAACACCTATCTCGTCAGCGAGGTCTTGGCTGCCAGCAAAGCGGATGACGTGGCGATTATTCAGTTAAAGGACGCCAAATTAAAGCCTCTACCCTTGGCCGCCAAGGCCCCCGTAGGCACATCGGTCAATGTGATCAGCCATCCGGACGGTCGTTTCTTCACCATGACCAAGGGTGATGTTTCTCGCTATTTCGTTAGTCGCACCAAGACTGGAAAAGGTGCCCAGAGAATGGCCATTACTGCGGATTATGCCAAAGGATCCAGCGGTGCTCCGGTCTTGGATGATACTGGAGCCGTTGTCGGGATGGTCTCGGCCACGAACTCGATTTATTATAACCAGGTCAAGGGGCACAAGGAAAACCTCCAAATGGTGATCAAGTCCTGCATCCCAGTCGACGCGATCTGGAAGCTTCTGCGCTAGAGCTTAAATGGTTCTTGCGTCAAACTAACTCCGGCAGAGGTTTGACCTCTGGGTCGACCGGATGATGTGGTCGGCCTTGCAAATCGAAGACTCGTTCTTGGTTCGCGGGAATGCCAAGATTGTGAAATAGGGTGGCGTGGACCTCCTTGAAGCGCACGGGACGATCATCGGGTTCGGCGGCGTGTTTGTCGGTAGAACCAATCACTTGGCCCGTTCGCATGCCGCCGCCGGCAAGTAGACAGAAATTGGCTTTTGGCCAGTGGTCTCGCCCCCCTTTGGCATTAATTTTCGGGGTCCTGCCAAACTCGCCCCAGCAGACCACGCTTACATCCTTGTGAAGGCCGCGCTCATGCAAGTCCTCGACCAAGGCGCAAAGGGCCTGATCTAGCATTGGAATATCCACGCGTCCCCGCCCGAAATTATCGCCATGCCAATCCCATCGACTGAAATTAAGTGAAACATAGCGGGCTCCAGCTTCCACCAAACGGCGAGCGAGCAGGAAATTTGTCGTCATTTTGGGAGCTCCGTCCGCCCGCCATTCTGGATCCGGTTTTCCGTATCGTTCTATGGTTCTTGCATCTTCTCTGGATAGATCGAGGGCATCGGCCATTTCCGAGGAAGACAGAATCCCCAAAGCTTGTTTCTCGAATTCATCGAGAGAATCAAACTCGGCCGACGCGTCCAAGTCTCGCCGGAAACCATCGAACGACTTGCGTAAGGTATGACGATCCTTGAGACGTTCCAAGGTAAGGTCACGCAAGGTCATGTTTTGGACCGTTTCCAGACCCGAGTTGTTTTCCTTTCCCTTGGACAAGCGAAAGGGGCCATGTTCCCGACCCAAGAAACCACCTGTTCCGGGATCTCCCCATTGGTGGTGTCCCGTGGGATGCATCAGGGTGAGATGAGCGGGAATTCCCCCTCCTTTTTCACCATAAAGACGCGATACCCATGCCCCCATCGAGGGAATGCCGCCAGCCATGCCGCGAGCGTTGCGAGGAAGACCTGTCAGGCACTGGTAAAGATCGTGTCCTCCCTGAGAATCGACCATCGAGCGAATGATGGCAAACTTGTCCATCATCTTGGCCATGCGCGGCATGTGTTCCGAAATTTGGATTCCAGGCACGTTTGTGCCGATGGGTTTGAACTCGCCGCGTATGTCCGAGGGCGCGTCGGGTTTCAGGTCTACCATGTCTTGGTGCGGAGCTCCCCCCGGAAGCAATACGTTGATGATTGCCTTATGGGAGCGTCCGGTTCCCGAGAGTCGTTCGGCCCGCAAAAGCTTGGGCAAGGTTGCGCCGGCGAACCCAAGGGCTCCTATGCTCAAGAAGGAGCGTCGCGACAACCCATCGCAAAACTTTCCTCCCGCCTTTCCGTACAAGGTCAGCATATTGTATGCATATTACGGGATTTGGCCGCATTGTCAAAGCGATCCGACCCCTTGATGGAGGAATTCTATTTTTCCTGTATGCGGTAAATCGCTTCTTCGGTGCGTACCAGAAAGGATTTACCATAAGGTGTCAGACTGGCCTTGTGCTCGCCGCCTTCCAATTGGTTATGGGCGAGCACTTTGTATGATTTGCCCGGTTTGAGCACTGTGGTAGCTCCTTTTCGATCGCAAAGATAGATTTTGCCATCCGCATAAGTGGGTGAGGCGCTGAATTGAGCGTTGATCCGCTCTCGCCAATGCATTTCCCCAGTTTTGGCGTCGAGGCAAGCGGCAATGCCTGCATCGTTCACGACGTAAAGTTCATCACCTACCAGAAGAGGCGAAGGCATTTTCGGGCCGCCTCGGCTCAATCGCCAAGCGACTTCCGGTTTCGGAACGCCTTGGTAGCGAATGGCCATGACCTCGCCTTTCATGAAACAGGTGGGCACGTAGATCATGCCGTGTCCCATAACCGGGCGGGCCACGTTGGAGAAACCGAGAATACCATAGGGGACTTTCCAGAGTTCTTTGCCGGTGGCGGGATCATATCCGTAAATCCAGTCAGCGGCGGGGGAGACCACGCAATCCTTTCCATTGATATTTACAACGATTGGAGTGGAGTAAGCTTTCTGCAATTGGGGATTGCTGTTCATTTTGCCGGATCGCTTGGTTTGCCAAGCGATTTTTCCGTTGTCCTTTCGTAGTGCGACAATGCTTTGCTTGTCGCTTCCATCGAGGTGAAAGATCATGAAATCCCCCCACACCACTGGCGAACTGCCGGGCCCGTTTTCGTGCATCACCCACAGTTTCTTGTCGTCGTTTCGCCACAATACCTTACCGGTTTTAGCATCTAGGCAGGCATTGCCCATTGCCCCGAAGTGGCAGTACAGTTTTCCGTCCTCCAGCCATGGCGTGCAGGAAGCGTAACTGTTCATCTTGTGTACCCATTGTGGCTTGCTTTTCTTGAATACCTCAACGTTGAGCAGCACCTTGCCCGACTTGGGGTCGATTCGCACTGCCCGAAGGCTGACTGTTTCCAGCAAGGTAAGCGGTTGGCTGCCGGTATTTGACTGAAGGCGTTTCTTGATGTCTTCCTCGGAGGCCGGCGTTTCATAAGCCGTGGTCATCCAAACGAGATCCCCCTCGACTACCGGGGATGAATGGCCCCGCCCCGGAATCTTGCTTTTCCATACGATGTTCTTTGTTTCGCTCCATTCGGTGGGGAATCCTTTTCCGGCAACATGTCCGGAAGCATCTGGTCCTCGCCATTGTGGCCAAGAGTTTGCAACCGCTGAAAGCGGAAGGAGAGCGCTGATGAAAACTACAGTTCGGAAGGTCATGGCAAAGGATTGTTAAGGGAGGCGTTTCACGCGCAGGTTACGGAACAAAACCGTACTTCCGGGATCGTGGCCTTGGAGGGCAAAGGTGCCTTCACCGAGTATCCTTTCGAAACTGTCTCCGGCTTTCCAGTCATCCGGTTGCGTCCATTCGACGATGGTCTTGCCATTCACTTTGGTCACGACTTTCTTACCATCCACCTTGATATACACCTCAAACCACTCGTCGTCTTTGGCGGGAGCCACGAGGGTGTCTTTTACCCCGTAGACACTCGCAGTTTTCTTGGGGTCGTGATAGGTGTTGTTGATTTGGCACTCGAAGCCCGCCTTGGGCCATCCTTCATCTTGGAACTTGGTATGAAAATAGATGCCTGCGTTGGAGTGAGGTAGGGTCATTACCTCGGCCTTGAACTCGAAGTTCTTGAAGGGCTTCTTGGTTTCATAGAAAAGATGGCATCTGCCCGGGGCATTGGCCACGATGCAACCGTCTCGCACGCTGAAGGAATCCTCGTTTTCATTTGCTTTCCAACCCTTGAGCGTTTTGCCGTCGAATAGGCTTTCCCAACCTTTTTCGAGTTTGTGAGCTTCGCCCAGATGTTGTCCCAGCAGATCGCGCCCGAAGTCACCATCGAAATCGCGCCAAACAGCATGCACGTGGTTGGCTCCGTTTTGGGTGCAGTCGTATTCGAAGAGGAACTTTGGTGTCTGTATGCGATAGTAATGGCCTTGCCCTGGACTGCGGCTACCGGCCCAAGCGAAATAGGTTTCCTTTGGATCGATTAGTGGATTCTTGCTAGTTACTTGAGCAAGTACTTCAGGGCGATGCTTGGCTGCATATGCCTCAACTACTTCTGCCAACCAACCTTTTTGGCGAGAGTTCATTTTGGTGATGGGTAATCCTTTCGGCGGAAAGAAGGTGTCTCGATTGATTACGCTGTCCTGCTTGGTCAAGATGTCTGCGGGAGCCTTGTCCGAAAGGATGCCTAGCTCGCGTTGCGGGGGGGAAAGCGATCGGGCCAGTTTTCTTGCCTTGTCTTCTTCGTCCGCAAGTACCTTGAGACCTTTGAACGGACCTTCCTTTACCTCTGCGGGGTTGGTGCCAAAGAAACTGGGGGTAACTGAGAAAATCCTTCCGTGCACCATGGTGAAGTTCAAGGAAAGGTGATGGCCTTCGAAACGCCAGCCCCAGGTGCCGGCCTTGGCGGGAGTTCCAAAGATGCAGACATAGTAGAGTTCAGGGTCACGGATGTCGCGTTTTTCCATCTCAAATAGGATTTGTTCCAAGGTCATGATCGTGGTGGTTTCCAGATAACCGCGATGACTGAGAGCGGAAGAAAGCAATCCGTGCGCTAGTATGCGTTGTTGAGCCGTCATGTTCTTGATGACGAGCCCTTGGCGTTTGCCATCAGGTTTAATGAACTTATCCGGTACGTAGTGCCACCGTCCGCGTTGTTTGCTATCCCAGGGGAAAAGAGCGGCCTTCTTTGCCTTTTCATCGAGAGAGGCAATGAATAGCTTGGCTGCCGCGGCCATTTCAGAGGCAGGGTCATGCGCGAAAAGAGCGGACAGGGGAGCCGCCAACAAAAGAATGAGTGCAAGAGCTTTCTTCATGGGTGTTCGGGTTGATTCAATGAGGTGATGTCGAGAATGGGAATGCCTCCTTCGACGTCCACGGGAAAATGCCCTAACTTGAGCAAAAGTTAAGCCGTTCCTTGACGCTTTCATTGGGAGGCGCTTACGTTTAAGTTGCAAACCAAGATGATAGCAAACCAAGCCGATCAAGCGCCCACCGAAAACTTTCGTCGTTTGGATGACGAGGTGGCCTTGGTTTCGGCATCGGTGTTTTCCGGTGGAGGTGTGGGTGACGTCGGTATTGAGTGGGGCTTGGACATTCCTGTTGTGGCGGCTTGTGAGATCGTGCCCTCGCGGGCTGAGTTGATCCGTAGGAATTTTCCCGGCACCGAGGTGTTCGAGGGAGATGTCTGGAAGCTGGGTCCTGCCTACGTCGAGTTCATGAAAAGGAAACTGGGTAGTTTGCGTCCCTGGTTGATCACTTTGTCGCCTCCTTGCCAGGGAATGTCCGCCAACGGAGCGGGACGCATATCTTCTGCGATTCGTTCAGGTAATCGTCCCAAGGAGGACGAGAGGAACCGCTTGGTTTTACCGGGGATCGAAGTCGTCGAGGCCCTGCAGCCCGACTGGTTCCTTTTGGAAAACGTTCGCAGGATGGAAAACACGGTCATCCGAAACGAGCATGGCGAACCGGAAAACATTCTCGATTTGCTTGCCCGCCGCCTGCATCCCCTCGGTTATACCATCAGATCCTCGATTCTTGACTTCAGGCACTATGGCGTGCCCCACCATAGGCAGCGCCTCATCACGATAGGATGTCGCCTGCCCGCAGTGGTAAAGAAAGTTTCGCCCATTGACGCGGTCTTTTTCGATGAACCCACGCAGTTACATCCTCTCCTTACTCACGGAGGTCCTGATTTGCCGTCGCCGGTCACTATACGGGAGGCAATCGGCCGATTGCCTGCCCTTGATGCTCTGGACAATCCCGTTGATCCCAACGATCCCTACCATCGGGTGCCGCGCTGGAATGACCGCCAATACTATTGGATGAAACACACTCCGGAAGGAGGTACTGCTTTCGATAATCATCAATGCCCGTCCTGCGGCAAGGATGCCCATGCACCTGAAGTCGTTACCTGTCGCTCCTGTTTGAAACCTTTGCCGAAACCTACCGTTAGCAAAAATGGGAATGTCCGACTGGTTCGTGGGTTTCGTACAAGCTATAGGCGTATGAAATGGGATCAGTCCGCCAGCACCCTGACCATGAACAGTGGTGTCATATCAAGTGACCTAAAGGGTCATCCCGACCAGCACAGAGTCCTTTCCTTGAGGGAAATTCTTCTTCTCGGCACTCTTGATCACCCTCGCTGGAAGCAACGGTATCGTTTTGAAGGGGTACCTTTCGGGCGACCTGTTCCCAGTTTGGATTTTTCCCCCCTCTTGGTTCGCCAAGTGATCGGTGAATCGATACCCCCTTTGGCCATGGTCCGAATCGTCGAGAGAATGATTGAATTGGACGGACGCTTTTAGCGAAATTGATTTAACAGTCCACGCAATGCTTCTTGACCGCGTCGCAGGTCTTCTTCCCGCTTCTTTAGCTTGGCTATTCCCTTGGTCCCTTCTTCTCGGCTGACGCGACCGTCCTTGTTGGAGTCAAACAAGGTGAAGAGGGCAGGGCGGGTGAATTCGTCTTTGGTTAAAAAGCCATCCTTGTTTTTATCAAGTTTTGCAAACAGGTTGGGATCCCCAAATCTTTTCCTACTGCCCTCCGGTTCATTGGCTTCGAACTCGCATTCCACGTACCCGATGAGCATTTCCTGCTCCGATTGATCCCCCCAACGGACAATGCGATTTGGGTCTGGATTGGCGGGGTTTTCCGAACTGTTGTCAAATACTCCCGTTACCTCGATCCTGCTGCCAGCGGGCAAAGTGCGCGGTTGTTTGAGTTCGTAACGCAATTGCCAGTTGAAGTCGTAGCGGGGTACCTCGAGAAGGGTTTCTCGTTCCCCATTCTTTGTAAGCAACTCATACTTGAAGGCCTTTCCTCGCAGATGCATATGCGGCATGAAGGCACGCACCACGGTTTCGGTAGGAACATAGCGGGACGCGGTTTCGATGTGGTTGGATTCATTTGCAGGTATGCGCAGGCGACGGTTGGCCACAGGGAGGGTACGCACGACCTTTTTCGGAGTTTGCTCGGCGAAACGAAGGCCGATCCGGGTGCGGTCACTGGTTGCTTTTCCCGAAGGGGTGTAATGCATCTGGAAGAGTAGGGTAGCGCCTGCAGGAAGTTTCTTGGCCACGCCCTCTGGAAATTCGACAAAGGTGTTACCTGGCACGTATGCGGCCAGAGAATCGTTTTCACTCCTATTGAAACTGCCTTGTTCGGTTACGAAAACAAGCACATGATGTACCGCTTGAGCCGCGGTCGGTCGCACTTCGACTGCTTCCACCCAACGGTCCTCCTTGAAGTCGGTCTTCACTCGCAGGTAAACATAGGGCATCTGCCCCGTCGCCTTAACCTGCACTTCTCGAGGAAGGGAAAAAATTGCATCTGGTTGACCGATGGTCCATTCAGTTTCCCTGACTACCGGCAAAGGGCCGTCATCAGGGTTACCTTCCGGTTTGCCGTGGCGAATCCAAGCGATCAAGTCGGCCTTGTCTTCTTCAGGCAGGGAACGATCGTTTGCCCATGGCGAGGAATGTCCCGGCGGTGGGGCTGCGGCGAACCAAGGTGGCATGATGCCCTCTGAGATCACTTTGCGAATCATGCCTGCGTTTTCCTTGGCGTCCGCATAGCTTTCCAGAGCAAATGGGCCTACTCCATCCTTGCGGTGGCACTCCACGCAATGATTCTGCAAGATTCGAGAGATCCGATTGTGGTAAGTCAGTTCCTGCTTGGATGAATCTTTTGAATCGAGGTCGAGTTCGCAACCCGGAGCCCATAGCGCTTCTGCAGGGATAGGCTTTCCAGCCAAATGAGCGTCAAGGGCTTCACGGAGGTAGTGGTTGCGAGGTGAGTCAAGCTGGTACCCGATGCCGTACTGGTCGTCAACGGGTCCGCGATAGATAAGGGTGCGGGCAGCGTCCAGCACGAAGGTGTCCGTGGTCGTGCCAGCACCCATACCTTTGGTTAAGGATTCATCCTCATCCAAGATTGCAGGCCCCTTGAAACCTTGTTCCTCGGCCATTTTGCGCAGGTCTTCCTTGGCTCCTTCAATGGCAATGGGATCGACGAACACAAAGGCGATGCCCTTCTTGGAGTATTCCTCTTCGATCGCTGCCAAGGTAGGAGCGAACCTTTTGCTCAGCGGGCAAGAAGCCCCTGTAAACGCCACCACCAAGGCCTTCTTGTTCTTGAAGTCCGACAACTTCCCTTTTTGACCATCAATTGTTTTGAAAGAAAGATCAGTTACCCATCTCCCGACGCCGTGAGAGGCAGCATCGATTGGCTTGGGACCTTGGCGGACGGGGGTCGAGGGAGCCGCTGCCAACAGCGAAACTATCGCCAAATGACAAAGAATTACACGCAGGCCCATATTCATAAGATTGGAGGTTAGGTTGTTTCGATGATGAATTTTGCTTTGAACACCCTTATTACACCGATCTTTCTACAAAGGTTACCTGAATGCAACTCACTTGCTCCGTTGATAAACGCGAACGTAATCCACAAGCATTTGAGCCGGAAATTTTGTTTTGCCGTCCGGCGGTCCTGGCCAATTGCCGCCTATGGCCAAGTTGATCAAGAGGTGGAAACGTTGATCGAATGGAGCGGGATACTTACCGCCTTCGCTGCTCCACTTCTTTTGGCTCTGCCAGAGCTTGCCGTCCAGATACCAATGGATTTCCCCCTCTTTCCAAACGATGGAAAAGATGTGAAAAGTGTCGGCAAAGGTGCCTGAGGTTAACTTGTATGGTTTTCCAGTGTGCTTGTTGTTTGGCCATTTGCCACCATAGTGCAAGGTGCCGTGGTAGGTGTCGGGTTCGTGCCCAACCAACTCCATTATATCGATTTCTCCGCTGGACGCCCAAGTACCATAGACATTGTCCGTGGGAAGCATCCAGATAGCGGGCCAGATGCCCTTGCCAACGGGTAATTTGGCTCGAACGTCTATGCGACCGTATCGCCACTCGCCCCGATGCTTGGTTCTTATGCGCCCCGATGAATAATCCCTTTTGGTGCCTACTTCGGCATGGCCGTCGTTGCGGGCTTCGATAACTAGCCGGCCATTTTGAACTCGTACGTTCTCCGGACGGTCGGTGTAAATCTGGAGTTCTTGGTTCCCTCCCCCGAAGGCGTTCACTTCTATTCCCCACTTGGAGTAGTCGAGTTTCTTGCCATTGAATTCGTCCGCCCAAACTAGTTTCCACTTTTCGGCAGAGGTGGTTGCCGGGAGTACGGTAATTAACAGACCAAGGAGAATGAGTTTTCCGGGGACACCGAAAGAATACCGAGAGAATAACATGAGCGATCGGAAAACGTCAGAATGGCTTGGCGGCATGGAATAATTTTTCAAGCTATTTTCATTTCAAGCCACTGATATGCCTTGCAACGATTTCGTGAGCAAAGGCCATGATAGTTGCTTGCGGGCTCTCCCCGATATTAGTTGGTAGTACGCTGGCATCGGAGACATACAAATTGTCGTAGTTGTAGACTTGTCCGTTTTCGTCCACCACCGCCCCGTTCTTTTGCTGGCCCATAGGGCATGAGCTCATGGCATGTACGGTTACCAGCTCGATATCCTTGGGTTTCAGTTTGGCGGCGGCGCTTTCCAGGTCTTCCAAATTGGCAACAGGTCCCATGCCTTGAACGGGAAAGAGAATTTCCTCACAACCTGAGGCTAGTAGTAGCTTGCCGGTTCGCACCATGTTCAAGCGCAAGCTGTCGAGATCATCCTTGTGAAACTTGTAGGTCATGAAAGGCGAACCAAAGGGGGCGTGAACCCGGGCCACGCTTCTGGATTGTATTTGAGTCACGAAGAGTCCGTAACGATTTGATTCCGCAACCACTTGCTTGAGCATTGAATTATCGTGATGGGCCAAGGTGGACAGCACGAAAGGCAACCTGAAGTTAGCGGGACTGATCAAAGCCCCTTCGTCCTCGAATTCTCTTACAAAATTAAGGCTTACGGTTGATTTCTCTGCATCAACGACATGGTCGAACTTGGCCACTACCTTGAAGTTCATGTGAAACTCCAGACGTTTCCCCGCCTTTTTGGAAAGGCCGTTTTTCCTTAATAAAAACGGAGTCTGCACGGCCCCGCCGCTAAGAAACACAAATTCCGGGCGAATTGTGATTTCTTCCCCCGAACCCTTGGCCCCTGCCTTTACGCAACTAATTCGGTTTCCTTGGCTGAGGATTTTCGTTACCCGCAGGTTCGGAATGATTTTGGCACCTGCAGTGAATGCCTGTGGCAAGTAACTTACCAACATGCTCCGTTTGGCTTCGGTGGGGCATCCTGTAGGGCATCGGTTTTGGTTTGAACAATCCTTGATCACCCTGGGAGCGGGCTCAATTCGCCAACCCAGTTTTCGGCAACCTTCTTCCATGGCCGCAGAATCCTTGTTGGAACCATCATCCGCTTTTGTACTTACGCTCAAGTCGCGCTCGATGTTTTCAAAATGGGGAATCAATTCTTTCATGCCATAGGATTCCAGACCCAAGCGACTTTGCCATTGGTCCAGAATGCGTTGAGGAGTTCGTGAAAAGTAACCGGCATTGATCACCGTGCTGCCCCCCACACATGCCCCCTCGGCAAATCCCACAATAGGTTTGCCTATGAACGGTGTGACCCCGCCTGAGCGATACATTTTCCTAAGTTGATTGGCGGTGGAGTCGTTGAATTCGCTGGTCTTGAAATGCCCGCCTTCTTCCACAATCAACACATCCTTCCCTGCCCGAGCCAATTCACGCGCCACCACGGAACCACCGGCTCCGGAACCGATGACCAAGTATTCGCAATTTATTTGCGATGAAAGCTCTGCTTCGGGGTTCATTCTGCGGACAGCATGATGAAGTTCTTTTGGCAAAACCTAGGCTAGCGTTGTTTTTGGTCAACTTACCTTTGCCGCTATTGGTTACGAAGACAAAGTTCGGCATAGGCCTTGATCTTTTGCCGCACGCTACTCAAACCGTTGCGACGATTAGGCGAGAGGTGTTGGGTGATGCCTACATCGGCGAGGAAATCGGGTTCCAGTTCAATAATGGCTTGCGGTGACTCGTCGCTGTACAACTCGCACAGCAGGGAGGCCGTCCCCTTTGTTATAGCGGCGTCGGAGTCCGCTTGGTAATGACATTTGCCATCTTGAAACTGGGGAAATATCCAAAGTTGAGAGATGCAACCCTTTATCAGGAACGTATCCACCTTGTATTCATCGTCCAGTGGAGGAACCGCCTTGGCCCGATCTATGACGTAAGCAAAGCGTTCGAAGGGATCTTCGAAAGGCATCAGTTCATCGACCAATTGGTCTCGTTTTTCATCTATTGTCATGGCATGAGAAGCAAAAGGCATCCTAGTAACTTCCTTGTCTCGTTCAAGACAATGCCATTGCCAGCATAAATGGCTTGGTTCGCAAGGCATTTGAGGAAAAGTTTGCTAGAATACCGTTGCCCAAGCCATTATGCTGGTATTCTCATTGCAATGATTTCTTTTTCGTGACCGCCACTCAAACCAGAGATTTGGAAGCTATCCTTACGCGATTGAAGGAGCGAAAGATGCGTGTGACCAAAAAACGCGAACGCGTCATCGCTGCTTTGTTGACTGCAGAGAAACCTCTTAATGCAGAGGAGCTCCGGGAGCGTGGCGACCTCGATCTGGTAACGGTTTATCGCAATATCGAAGCTTTCGAAAAAGCGGGTGTGCTGCAACGCATCCCCTTGGAGAACGGGGCTCAACTTTTCGAGCTCACTGCTCCCGACGAGCATTATCATCACTTGGTTTGCCGAGAATGCCATCAAGCGGAACGCTTGGATGTTTGCGTTGGCGAGGAGATGCGAAAGGTGGCCGAAGCCAACGGATATTCTCATATTGCGCACGTTTTGGAGGTTTACGGATTGTGCAGTGAATGCCTGGAAGACGAGGCTTAGTCTTTCTGCCGTTTATCCTTCTTGTTGGAAACGCTCGACTTTTCTCCCTGCTCGCATTGGCTTGCGACTCTTGTAAGTGATATCATGCGCCCAATCAATTTGTACAACACGCTGACCCGAACGATCGAGAGCCTCGATCCGATGGATGGCGAATGCCTGCGTTTCTATTGCTGTGGGCCAACTGTTTACGGGCGGGCGCACGTTGGTAATTTTCGTACCTTCGTCATGCAGGATGTTTTTCGGCGCGTGGTGGAGGCGGCTGGAATGAAGACCCAACATGTCCGCAACGTCACCAACGTTGATGACAAGACCATTCGCGGATCGATGGAAGCCGGTCAAAGCTTGGAGGAGTTCACTGAATATTGGACCCGGTTGCTGCACGCCGATTGCGAGTCATTGGCCATCTTGCCTCCGCATCAAGAACCTTCCGCAATTGCCCATGTTCCGGAGCAAATCGAACTCATCGGACAATTAATGGAAAAGGGCCTTGCTTACCAAAGTGAGAATGGATCGATCTATTATCGCATCTCGGCCTTCGAGGAATATGGGAAGCTTTGCCATCTCAACAAGGATGACGTTCGCCACAATGCGGATCGTCGACTTAACACCTCCGATGAGTATGACAAGGAAAACGCCAGTGACTTCGCCCTCTGGAAAATTTGGAGGGAAGAAGATGGTGACAATGCCTGGGACAGTCCATGGGGTCGTGGGCGTCCCGGTTGGCACATCGAGTGCAGCGCCATGAGCATGAAGTATTTGGGCGAATCCTTCGACATGCATTCAGGCGGGGTCGATTTGATTTTTCCTCATCACGAAAACGAGATAGCCCAAAGCGAAGGCGCTACTGGCAAGACCTTTGCACGTCATTGGTTTCATGTCGCGCATCTAAAGGTGGAAGGCGAAAAGATGAGTAAGTCCATCGGCAACCTCTACACCGTGGACGACGTCGAGTCCTGGGGTTTCGAGCCCAATGACCTGCGATATGCCTTGTTGGCCGGACATTATCGCCAACCGCTCAATTTCACCAAGGACAGTTTAAATGCCTGTCGATCTGCCCGCCGCCGCCTCGGCCAATTTGCCGAACTGTTGCCGGTTGAGGTGGACTCAGACTCCGGATTCTTTTTGTTTGAGCCAGTCTTGGATGCTTTGCTCGACGACTTGAACACACCCAAGGCTCTCGGCTTGTTGCATAGTATCACGCAAGAGGCTTCATCTGACTTGAAAACAGGAAAGCTCAGCTCCGAGGAAATGGCTTCCCTTGCCACAGGCTTTCATAATGTCCTGAAGGCCTTTGGACTCGACTTGCCGCAATCGGAAGCAGAGTCCCAGGAGGTGCCGGAAACGATCAAGGCCCTGGCTGAGCAACGAGCCGCCGCCCGTGTCGGCAAGGACTGGGCCGAGGCCGATCGATTGCGAGACGAGCTTGGTCAAGCCGGTTGGGAAATGCGCGACCAAGCCGACGGGTACGAGTTAACCAAGCTTTGAGCTCGGTCCCAAGGCTCAATCATCCAAGGTTTCCACCTTGATCGGCTTAATGTCGAACTTGGGGTTTTGCCCTAGGAAGCGGCAAGGGTTGTTGTGAAAGATCTCGATGGCTTCCTGCAGGTCGTGTCCGCGGCTGCGGAATTCCACGATCGACTCCTGCAAAGTGAAAGGATCGCTAGGCCCCCAGTCGGCCGAAGAATTGACCAAAAGCCTTTCCCGTCCGTACTTCTCCAGAATATCAATGGCCCGTCGCGGGGAGCACTTTGTGATCGGGTAAAGCGTCATGCCCGCCCAGTATCCGGCATCGAGCACGGGGCGGATGGTTTGTTCCTCGACGTGATCAATCCAAATGCGGCTTCGATCGACATCCAATCCATCCAATACTTCCAGCACCATTTTCGTGCCATGCGCCTTGTCGGACAGATGGGGTGTGTGGATGAGTACCAACTGACCATGCTCCATGGCCAATTCCACGTGGGCTTGCAATGCGTCCATTTCGTTCTTGGTCGACTTGTGCAACCCGGTTTCCCCGACGCCCAGACAAGTGTCTTTGGCAAAGAAATCTGGCATCTTCTTGAGTACTTCTTGAGTCAGTTCCTTGTTTTCCGCTTCTTTTGGGTTCACAGCCACCCAGCAAAAGTGACGAATCCCGAATTGCGCGGCCCGGGTGGGCTCGAATTCGCTGATTTGCTTGAAGTAGTCGATGAAGGTTTCCGGGTAGTCGCGGTCAAAGCCTGCCCAAAAGGCGGGCTCGACCACGCACACGACGCCGGACATTGCCATGCGCTCGTAATCTTGGGCAGTGCGCGCAATGGCGTGATAGTGTGGTTGAATGATCTGCATGGCGAAAAGGTGGTATCAGGTGGGTACTTCCGTGAAGAGATTCAGCAATTCCTCCGCCCTCTCGCTCGATTTAGGTTCCGCAAGCACATGCAGTGCCTTGTGCAAAACGTCGAGCTTGAGTTCGTCCGCGGCAGCAGATCCTTCGCGCTCTACCGCGGCGTCGTAACGATCCAGCACAGCTGCTGTCTCCAGTAGCATGCACCGGGTTTCCAAGTAATATCGGTCCAGGACCTCTTGTGGCTTTAACATGACGTTTTGGGATATTTTTTAACTAGAAGACGGAGGGGATTTCTCTAAAGGGACACCCTAATAAAAGTGACTATTTAGGTAGTTTTTGACAACCCATTACTAGACGGAATTGTTCGAAAAACATGATAGGGGATTGCTCCGAAGGCAAGTTCATCCGACTTGAAGTGCGCGAGTTTTTCTCGGGGAGGCCTTGTCCCGGAGGGTTTCTATCTCCTTTAATGACCGCAGGCACAGGACGATTCGTCTGCACCTGATTTGTTTGCCTTTCGGCAGAGCAAAAAGTTTCTCATGTGCCCGGATACCATTATCAAGCCACCGAGACTGGTCAGGATGTTTTCATGCGAAAGCCATTGACCAGTTGCGGTCGCACCGTGTGTGTGGTCGTGTCCATGACCGAATGCCGCAAAGCAGAGCAAAGCGAAGCCACATATGGAAAGAAGGAAAACCAAGAAATCCTTGTGCTTCCTGCATCCCAGAAGAATTGCCAAACCGGTGGTGGGTAGAACCGCTGCCAACATCCATAGGTGAAAGGCCCCATGGCTGAAAAAGCTACTGCCGAGTAGAGGAAAGGTAATCAATAAAACCGGCATCAAGAGGCAATGGATTCCACAGATGCCGGCTAATGACATCGCTACGCCATCCAAGGCAAACTGCCATTTCGAGGTGGTGTTGCCAACTATTTGCGTTGAAGCCTTTTGCAATTTCATGAATGGGGATATTTGAGAATGTGAAAAGTAAACAAATTACGGGTTCCTTCTCTTTTTGCAACTGATTTGCAAATTTAAAAATACCCTTGCAAATGGCTTGTTTTAAGGGGGATTGGGTTAAATCGCCCTGTCGTTTGGCATGATCTTAGCTTATTGACTATAAAGAGCTTTTTGGTAAGCTTTTTGTACGATGATGATTCGTCTCTTGATGATTGGATTACTCTTGATCGGCGGGATGCGGGGGTTACAAGCCTGCATCGGCGAGGCCGGGCATTTTCACTTTGAGATCGGCCATTCCCATGCCAATCACTGTGGCGAACATTCTCATTCAGGCGAGCAACCGAATCCATCTCCGTGCGAGCAATCGCATAATCACTCGCACTTTGATTTCATGATCGACGAACCCTTGAATCTACCGGTTCAGCGCCTTGCCTTGATCAAGGGGCAACCCCAAGTGCTTGCCACCTTGTTTTCTGGTTTAGTTTCTAGCCTTACCTCGTCCCGCCAAGTTGTGTGGGACCCAAGTGAGATTCCTCGTTTGGGCAGGTCCACCATTTCCAAGAAGATGGCTCTTTCCACTGTCGTTCTGCGACTCTGATTTCTTCCTGCGTCCTTTCTAGTCAGGACGCCCGCGAGTTCACCTGCCTTGGCCGGATTGTTCCGGTCATCCACGCGTTACACATGGAGGAATCAATTCGATGAAGTCAGTTTCTTATTTTACCTTACTTATATTGTTTACCATGTCTCTCCCAGGACAATTTGTCTTGGGAGATGTCTTGCACTTCACATTGGATTCGTTTCTCGAGCGGGCCGTGACCAAAGACCTTCGAGTAGGTCAATCCGTCTTTGGAAAGGATGCTGCCGAAGCGCGAAAGACAATTGCATTAGCGGCTCCGGATCCTGAGGCGTCACTGTCCTATGGCACCGATGCCTTGGGCAATGACCAAGGGGAGAGAGCGGTCGGCTTCAGCCTTTCTCAAACCATTCGTCTCCCGGGTCAAAAAAGAGCCTTGCGGGAAATTGCCAATGCTGAAACCACCTTGGCCAACGCGTCGCTTAGGGAAGCAACGAGACAAGCTACTTTTCGCGCAAAGGGCCTTTTCCTTCAGGTGCTCGCTGCTCGTGAGCGCTTGAGCTTTGCCCGGGAGGCGAGTGAACTGGCGAGTGAACTGGCAACTTTCGTAGCCTCAGCCGAGGGCCGTGGGGAAGCTTCGGGAATAGATGTCGGGCAAACCAAGTTGAAATCACTTTCGGCCAAGGAGAAACTGGCAGCCAATGAACAAGAACTTAATGAATTGCTGGCTCAGGCAGGTATTATTCTTCGGACAAAACCTGACGATGAACTCGTTCTCGAGGGAACCCTGACTTTTCCTGAAGAACGACCTGCTGTTCCAAATGATATTTCGAATTGGAGGACCCAAAGACCTGACTTGGCTCTCCTTGCTGGAGAACAGCAACGAGCCTCCGCTCGCTTGCATAAAAAGAAAGCGGATCGCTGGGGTAGGTGGCGCCTCGAAGGCTTTGTGGAGCATGCCCGTGAAATAGATTCGCCCGGCGGTCTCGAGCGGGAAAAGTTCCATGGCATAGGCATTTCGATTGAATTGCCTTGGTGGGGACGCCGCCAAGGGGAGGAGCGTGAAGCCAAGGCCCGACTGGGAGCCGCTTCCCTGCGCCGTGACATACTAGCCGAGTCCATCGCCATCGAGGTGCGAACAGCCGCCCAACGCGAAAGAATTCTGTTCCAGCGCCTGAGCAATTTCCGAGAAATCTTGTCCCCCTTGGCCGAGGTCAATGGAAAGGATGCCCTGAAAGCTTTTTCTCAAGGGCAAATCAGTCTACAGCAAGCTCTGCAAGTGCGCGAGGAAACCCTCGGTCTGAAGGGGGAATATCTCAATCTCTTGCTTGAATATCACTTGGCCGCCATGCGTCTTCGTATGGCTTTGGGCGGATGAGAGGAGGCCTTATGAACTATGCATTTCCTGCAATTGCATTGAGGCTCTACAGAATGCCCTTCAGAAAATCTCTGATGGTTGTCATGGGCATGTTGCTCGGGTCCCCCTCTTATTCCTCTGACATCGTGCAGATCTCAGCCGAACTTCGCGATGTCTTAGAACTTGAAACCGTTGAGGTTGGCTCCGCCCTGATCCCTAAAACATTGTCTTTGGTGGGTCGGGTGGAACCTATTCCCCAAAAGCATTTCTTTGTGTCAGGACGCGTTGCGGGCAGGGTGACTGCATTGTCCGTTGTCGAGGGACAATCCGTGAACGCAGATGACGTGCTCGTTGAGATCGAGACACTTTTACCCGGCAACCCGCCACCCAAGCTTTCTTTGCGGGCTCCCTTCGCGGGTGTCGTGACCAAGGTCTCGGTGACCAAGGGCCAAGGTGTGGATGCTGGGCAAACCTTGATCGAGCTGGCTGACCTGGACGAGGTATTTGCGCGGGCTGAAGTATTTGAAAGCCTGCTTGGCGAAATCCCTCCCGCGGCAAAAGCTAGGATTCGAGCGGAAGCTTATCCTGAGATATCTTTTGCGGGTGTCTTGGAGCGATTCGGTGGAGAGGTGAACGCTGCGAACGGATCGTTGCCCGCTTGGTTTCGTGTGGCTAACCCCAAGCATCTCTTGAAGCCCGGCATGTTGGCTGATTTCCGGGTGGTCACCACTGAGGTCAATGCCAGCATGGTGATTCCCTCAAGCGCCCTGCTTGGTACCACCGCAACCCCTTATGTATACGTTGCCAGAAACAAGGAAGGAACGCGATATCGAAGAGCCACCGTCAAGACGGGTCTCAAGGGATTGAATCGCGTTGAAATCTTGAGTGGCTTGAAACTTGGTAACCGTGTGGTTTCCGTGAATGCCCATCTTCTCGGTTTGAGTGCCGGTGGTGACGCCCCGACGAATTCTCATGGACATGATCATGGCGGACATGACGGTCACGGACATGCCCATGGTCATGATGGAGCCAAGGAAGCTCAGCCCATCCAATGGAATCTTTACCTACTGTCATGGTTGGCGGGCGCATTGGGCCTCTCCATCTTGTTGAATGTCTTCTTGCTGCGAGCTTGTCGGGGCAAGCGGAAGAAAACAGAAGGGCCGTGATGAACTTTCTCGGGGGATTGGTAGGCTATTGTACACGAAACCCGTTGGCAGTGTCAGCGGTGACTATTGCCCTTGCCGCATGGGGTATTCTGGAGGCTTTTCGCATGCCGGCCCAAGTATTGCCGGAGTTGACTCGAACCACCGTCACCATCATGGCGGAGGCTCCGGGCATGGCTCCGGAAGAGGTCGAAACCTTGGTTGTCCTGCCGATTGAGAATTCGGTCCGCGGTACCTCGGGTACGCAACGGGTAAGGACCGAGTCAACCGCCGGACTTGGCTTGATCTTCGTAGAGTTCGGCTGGGGAGAAGATCCTTATCGGGCACGCCAACTCGTCCAGGAACGTTTGCGTTCGGTCGAGGAAGAAATGCCTCAGGGTGTGTCCGCTCAAATGGGCCCCATCACTTCTTTGCTTGGTGAAATCATGCTCTTGGGCCTCACTTCGAATGATCCCGAACGTTCTCCCTTGGAACTGCGAACCTTGGCTGAACGAGATCTCGTTCGACCCCTGCAGGCTTTGCCTGGAGTTGCTCAAGTACTCGCCATGGGCGGCGGTTTGGCCGAATATCGGATCCATGCCTTGCCTGACCGGATGCTGGCCTATGGCGTTACTTTAAACGAATTGATCGAAGCATCTGGCATGGCTCAAGGCAACGAGGTCGGGGGCTTTCTGGAGAACGATTCATCCGAAAGAATGTTGCGGGCCATCGGCAGGAGTTCGGCCTTGTCTGACTTTGAGAATACCGTCATCAAAATGGTCGACAAACGCCCAATCCTCATTCGCGACGTGGCTGAAGTGGTGATGGCGCCACGACCGATGCGAGGGGATGCCACAATCGAGAGTCGCCGCGCCGTGATCCTAGGGGTACAAAAGCAACCCGACGCCGACGTGCGCGAGGTGACCAGTCAGGTGGAAAAGAGCTTGCATGCACTCTCGCTTCCATCGGACGTTTCGACTCGAATATTGTTTCGCCAAGCTGATTTCGTGGACCATGCCGTTTCCAACGTAGTGGATGCGTTGCGCGATGGATCCATCATGGTGGCCATCATTCTTTTTCTCTTTTTGCTTCGATTGCGCACTACGCTCATCGCCTTGGTGGCCATTCCGCTTTCCTTTCTGCTGACCCTTCTCTATCTCCGTTTCACGGGTGGCAGCGTAAACGTCATGACTTTGGGTGGTCTCGCGGTTGCCGCGGGGATGGTGGTGGATGACGCCATTGTATTGGTTGAGAACGTTTATCGCCGTCTTCGGGAAAACGATCTCCGATCCAATCCCGCTCCTGCTACCGAGATCATCATCAAGTCGACTGGTGAGGTAAGGGGAGCTATCGTACAGGCCACTGTCATTATCGTTGCGACTTTCGCTCCCCTTTTCGGGCTTGGTGGAATGGAGGGTCAATTGTTTCGTCCCTTGGCGGAGGCAACTGTTGTTTCGATGCTAGCCAGCTTCCTTGTCGCCATTACCCTTGGACCCGCATTATGTCGGCTCCTGATTGCCCGCAAAGGCAAGGCCATGGGATGCGAGCCTTGGACCGCTGCAAAGTCAGCTTTCGTGGCTAGGAAATTTCTTTTTGGTCCCGCCTTGCGGTGGCCTGCCGCCGTTTGCTTTGCCTCTATGCTTCTCGTCTTGTCTGCCTTCAGTCTTTTCCCAACCATGGGTCGTTCCTTTTTGCCCGGCTTCAATGAAGGCAGCGCCATGATCTCGGTGACTGCGCCGCCAGGTACCTCACTGGATGCCTCTCGTGAAATCGGACGCGTGGCCGAGGCATTGGTTCGTAAATCGCCCGAAGTGAAATCCGTTGGCGTTCGTACGGGTCGGGCGGAGGATGACGAACATGTCATGCCAGTAAGTGTAAGCGAATTGGACGTCGAGTTTCATGATGAGGGGCGGCCTCAAGCCGAGGTTCTCTCTGAAATTCGCAATCGAGTGGGCCAACTTCCTGGAGTTGCGTTAGACGTGGGACGACCAATTGGACATCGCATTGACCATATGTTGTCTGGAGTGGAAGCGCCTGTCGCAGTCAAGATTTTCGGCGATGATCTTTTCGAGCTTCAACGCATCGCCGAGCAAGCCGCTGAATTGCTCAAGCAAACGCATGGGCTTGTCGACGTCCGAGTCGAAAGCCAAACCCTCGTTCCGCAGGTTCAAATTCTTCCGGACCCTGATCGTTTGCGTGTCCATGGCTTGCAAGTGGCAGACGTCAATCACCTTGCCCATGCTGGTTTCGGCGGGGTCAAGGCCGGTGAGGTCTTGGATAATCTGCTGTCTCGCGACGTCGTGGTACGCTTTCATCCGGAAGTCCGGAACGATTTGAGCGCTCTCGGGCGTACACTTGTCAGGGCGGAGGGTTTGCCTCCTGTTCCACTTTCCTCCGTGGCTACCATTCGAGAAACCCTTGGACCCGGTTTGGTTTCACGTGAGAATGGCCGTCGCCGGGTTGTTGTTTCCGCTAATGTTTCGGGACGTGACGTCTCATCGGCAACGGAAGAAGCGGAGAGCCTTCTTCGTCAAGAACTAGACCTGCCCGATGGTTATTCCGTTCATTTCGAAGGCCAATACGAGAGTCGCCAAAAGGCTACCCGCGACATGTTGCTAATGGCTGGCTTGGTTTTCCTCGTCGTGGTCGGTGCCCTTAGCTTGCATTTTCGTAACGGCCTCTTGGTCTTGCAATCTCTGCTCAGTGTGCCTGCTGCGTTATCAGGAGGCATTTTAGCGGCCTGGTTTTCGGGACAGGACGCGTCGATCGCCACCTTGGTTGGCCTCATAGCGGTTGCGGGCATTGCGGCCCGTAACGTCATTATGTTGTTAACCCGCTATCAAAGCCTTGCCCACGAAGATGGCATGCCTTTTGGCAACGAGTTGATCCTGCGAGGAACCGCTGAGAGAGTTGCGCCTATCCTCATGACTGCTCTCACCGCAGCCTTTGCTCTTGTTCCCTTGGCTTTCGCCGGGGGTGCTTCGGGCAAAGAAATACTCCAACCCATGAGCATCGTGATAATCGGTGGCTTGGTTAGCTCCACTTTCCTGTCACTTGTCCTCACGCCGGCAGCTTACCGCTTGCTCGGTGGCGAGCGCAAAACCTAGTTATTCAAAGGTTTCATTGCCGTAGCCAGGCAATGAGGTCGGCAAGGTCTTTTGGGCTTAGTGTTTGTTCTAGACCCGGCGGCATAAGAGACACTTCGAGGGCTTCCATTTCGACTAGGTTTTCGCGAAGAATCACTTGCTCGCTGCCTGTCAGGTCACGCAAGGTGACGTTGCCTGGGGCTTCCGCCACCAAGAAGCCGGCCAAGGAGGAACCGTCTTTGGTTTTCACCAAGTAGGTGGCGTATCCTGCGGTTATCTCTCGGTTCGGGGCAAGGACATCCAAAACCATGGTTTCCTCAGCTCGGCTTCTTTCGCCTGTTAGGTCTGGCCCCACTGCTTTTCCTATGCCGCGCACTAGGTGACAGGAGGAGCAGGTCTCCCGGAAAAGTTTTTCCCCTCGGTTAGGGTTGCGTTTGCCTTTTAATGCTTTGGCGTACCGCTCGTAGGTCGAAGTGAATTGGTTGCCACTCAAGGTGGGCTTTTCGGAAGCCAATTTGTTGGCCGCATCCCTCAGGCTCACCAAGTTTTGAGAAAGAGTTTCCTCGGAACTGTCTTCGCCTTCTCCCTGCGAACTTTGGATCGCTGTTTTCATCCATCGTAAGGCACCATGTTTATCTGATAGGATTTCAAGGGCTTGGACCGCCTTGTTGGATCTGCTTTCGCCCAAGGTGAGGGCGAGTTGAATGAGTACCATGGGGTCGTCATCTTCCGTCATGGAGACTACCTGTTTCAGCACTTTGGCGGACCGATCAAGCCATGGCTCGCAGAGACGTAGGGCGTGGACTCGGACACCGAAATCGTCATGGTTCAATCCGACCAAGAGGGTATTCGGTGACAATTGGCCCAAGCCAGACAACGTGTGTAGGGCGTTAACCACAGCCTCTCGTTTTCCTGAGGCATTCGATGCCAGTTGTTCGAGAGCGCTTATGGCTTCTGGAGCGAGGGTGGCTTTCTCGATCAAGAGTCTTCGGGCAGTGGTTCTTCGCCAATGATAAGAACTACCGCTTTCCTTCGCGAGGGCGGTTGCGCCCAGTTTGCCCATATTCGGTTCCGGAGCTTGGGCCATTTTTTCGTGCACTAGTCTCCAGATGCGCCCGTGGTCCTTTCCCGTGTCCAATTGATATTGCTGTTGCAGGTACCGTGGAATGGCCGAGTAGTCCTCGATGATTTCACGGTAGAAATCTACAATTACGATAGCTCCGCTCGGATCGTGAGCCAAGGAGATGGGGTGAAACCAAACATCTTTGGAGGCGAGGAATTCGCGTTCGCTTTCCGAGTTCATTCGCTCCAGCTTGAGGGTGGTGCCGTCTTTCTTTACCACGGCTCGGTGCACCACGTTAGTGGACGGTTCGCAAACCAAGTAAGAACCATGCAAGCCTGGTAGGGCATGGTCTCGATAAACCAAGGGGGAACAGGCGGAGGTGAAGTAGCCCGAGGCAATGGATTCAGCTTTCCCGTATCGACTTTTGTAGTAGTTGAAGAAACCAGGGTCCTTTTCGCGTTTGAAACGCCAAGGGTGCGGTTTGCTGATTTGGTGAATGTTTTGATAATCACCAGCTCGGCTTTGCCCGCCACGAAGGGATGCTTTGGGGTTTCGAGCAAGATATCGCCATGGTATGGGTGCAACGTAAATCCCCGGATTGCCTGTGGTGGCCACGAAGCGTTGCCCGGTGCCGTTGAAGGTCCAGCCTATGGTGCTGGTTCCTCCGGTTATCGGCTCGATGGCTGAACCGTCGGACTTGAAGCGAAAATCGGTACCAGGTAAATTCACTGTCTTCGGCAACCGAAGGCCGGTGATTTGTCCTCCTCGTCCTCGCCCCGCGTAAATCCAATCGTCCGGGCCCCAGCGGGGTTGGTTGATTCTGCGTTCCAGTACGCTCACCCTGAAACCGGTAAACAAAGTCTCCCTAATTTCTGCTTTCCCATCCCCGTCGCGGTCGGCCAAGAAAATGATATCGGGCTCGGCTGTGACGATGACACCGTCTCTGGCGGGTACGATACCCAGACAAGGTGGCAGGTCGTCGGCCCAGACCGTTGCCTCGTCCATGCGCCCGTCTCCATCGATGTCCCGTAGCAACTTGACCACTCCATGTTGGTTCTCTTCCGCTTTTCGTATGGCTTCGGGCGGAGCGGCAAGGCGTCGTACGACACGGTCCAGTTCCCCTTTTTTGTTGAGTGCCTCTATATCGTATTGGCCTTCCAGATTATAGCCGTGCAACTCGCATACGAACAAGCGACCTAGGGAGTCCCAGCAAATACCGGAGGGCTGGCGTATCAATGGCTCCGCTGCCACTAGCTCCAGCTTAAAGCCCGCAGGTAATTTGACCAACTTGGCGCTGTTCCCGGGCGAATAAGGCTTTGGAGCATCCGTTGGTTTGGTGATTGCGCTTTCCGCTAATGGCGAAAAAGGAGCCAAGGCTACCCAGACAAACGCGGTAACGCATGCAAGCTTGTTTATGGGAAGCATGGGCTGACGCAAAATTTTCAGGAACAAATTCTCATTTCCGTTGCCCGCAGCTATTTCTTTTTCGGAGTTTTTTTCCCTTTTTCATAAGCTGCAGATTCGGCGTTGTTCTTGGGAAGCCATTTGGCCAATTCCTTCTTCAGTTTTGCGTGTTCGGTTTTGCCGGCCAGGTTCGTCCATTCGTTGGGATCTTCGTCATGGTCGTACAGCTCCTCGCTCCCGTCTCCATAGCGAATGTAGCGCCAGCGCGTTGTCCGCAGGGCGTGGTTGTTGCGGCCATGCGTGGTCAATGCCGGCCGGTCCCATTTCAACTTTGGGTTCTTCAGCAACGGAACGAGGCTTTGCCCCTCAAGCGCCTTGTTTGCTCCCAAGCCGCAGAGATCGACCAAGGTGGGATATATGTCGATCAGCCCCACCGGTGTTTCGATGCGGCTACCGGCCTTGGTTCCCTTGGGGAAACTCTTGGACAATTTTTCGGGAACGCGGATCATTAGAGGTGTGCGGGTTGCCTCCTCCCAGAGGGTGAATTTGCGCCAATGCTTTTTTTCGCCGAGGTGCCAACCATGATCGGTCCAGAGCACCACGATGGTGTCATCGGCCCGGGGACTTTTTCTGAGGGCTTCGAGCACGCGACCGACTTGTTCGTCGGCAAATGCTACGGATGCCAAATAGCCATGGACCGCTTTCTTCCATTGGTTGTATTTAGTCACCTTGGCGTGATCCCCTTGCGGTTTGGCGAATTTCACGCCCGCGGAGGACAAATCTTCGAGATCATTTTCTGGTACTTCGGGCAATGCAATAGCACCCTCGTCGAAGAGATCGAAATATTTTTGCGGTGCATACCATGGCAAGTGTGGACGGTAGATGCCGCAGGCCAGAAAGAAGGGTTTCTCGTGTTTTTTCCCCAGTTGGTCGATTATCCAGTCTGCCACCTTGTAGTCACCCATGGCACTCGGAGGGCCCTTGACTGGTCCCCAGTCGAAGTGGGCTGTATTTGGTATGCCGTTGACGGGTCGGTTGCGAGGATTCGGGTCGGCCGGTTTGTTGTTCTTTTGATCAGGGAAATAGGTTTCCCAGGAGGAGGAGTCCGGATACCTTCCATGGTAGATCTTGCCTGCTCCCGCCGACCAGTAGCCGTGCTTGGTGAAATGCTGAGGTAAGGTGACCGCCTTGGGCATGGCTAGGCGCCAAGGTTGCGGGTTTTGGTATACTCCGCTGGTCGAAGGCAGGATACCCGTCATGAGCGCGGCCCGCGAAGGATTGCAGGCCGGAGCCGCGCAATAGGCCCGGGTGAAGAGGGTGGCCTCTTCAGCCAAGCGGTCAAGATGAGGTGTTTTCGCTTGGGGATGTCCACCCAGCGCGCCGATCCAGTCGTTAAGGTCATCGATTGCGATAAACAAGACGTTGGGTTTGGCCGATAGGGAGGGAGCTGTCAGGAGCAGCGCGAAGAAAAGCGGAAGTTTTTTCATCAGGTTCTTTGGGGTGAGAGTTTCATACAGCAATCATGCAGATGGCAGCGAAGTCGAGCCACTTTCTTGTCCTCCCTCTTGTTTTGGCTAGTCAATATGGAATCCGCGACCTAGGTTGGTGCAATGAACCGAATTCTTTTCCCCATTACCCTTCTGCTATCCGGAAACCTGTTTGCCGCTGATCCTGCGCCCAAGGCATATGTTGATGGCCATGCCAAAGGTTGGCGGGCCTTGACTGAGGAGGATTTCGTCAACGTCAATTGCAACAAGGACACTTGGTCTTTCGAAAAGGATGGGCTCATCAAGTGCACGGGAAAGCCCAAAGGGGTGATTCGAACCAAGAAAATCCTCACCAATTTGGAACTCGTCGTGCAGTGGCGCCATTTGAAGGATGCTGGCAACTCCGGCGTGTTCCTTTGGGCGATGCCCGAGAGCATCAAGAAACTAGAAGCTGGCCAAGGCCGTTTGCCGGGTGGCATCGAGGTGCAGGTACTGGATCTTGGTTACGCGGAATATTACAAGAAGCGGTATAATAAGCCACCGGACTGGTTCACTTCCCATGGCGACGTGTTTAGCACAGGAGGGGCAAGGATAGACCCTTTTCCTCCTGTTGGTCCAAAGGGCCGGCGCAGTTTTCCCACCAAGAACCTCACCAAGGGCGTCGGCCAATGGAACCACTACTACGTCAGGGCCATCAACGGCGAGGTACGTCTATGGGTTAATGGCGAGGAAGTTTCCGGTGGAACCAATTGCAAGCCGGCCAGCGGTTACCTTTGCCTTGAATCCGAGGGCGCTCCGATCGAGTTCAAGGGGTTGCGTATTCGCGAGTTGCCCTGAACTGCATTACTTTCTCAGGTCAGGGACGATCTGAGCTTCCTGCTTTGGCAACCACTTGCGGTGTTTCGCCATCACTGCCTCGTGACCGGGCTTCTTCGCCAAGTTGACCCACTCGTCGGGGTCTGACTGGTGGTCGTACAACTCCTCGCTCCCGTCGGCATAGCGTATGTATCGCCAGCGTTCACTGCGAACCGCGTGATTACCGCGTTGGTAGGTCATCAAGGCGGGGCGATCCCACTTCGCCTTTGGGTTTCTCAAGAGAGGAACCACACTGAAGCCATCTGCTTCCTCGTCCTTGGGCAAACCGCATAGTTCAAGTAGGGTGGGGTAGATTGTGGAGAGGTCGACCGGACGTTCACAGACCGTTCCCGGTTTGGTTGTTCCAGGTGCCACCACGATGAAGGGTACGCGGTTGCTTTTTTCCCATAGGGCGAACTTCTCAATATGATCTTTTTCACCCAAATGAAAACCGTGGTCGGACCAAAGCACCACGATGGTTTCCTTTCCACGAGGGCTTTCGTCGAGTGCGTCGAGAACCCGCCCGATCTGGGCGTCGGCGAAGGTAGCGCAGGCCGCATAGGAGCGCACGAAGCTTTGGTAGGACCCTGCTCCCTTGCTTTCGACCTGCATCATGCCTTTCCAAAACCATTTCTTGCTTTGCAAAAGGCGGGCGGCTCCCTTGGGCAGATCATCCCAGTCGTCTTCTTTGCGCTGAGGAAGTCTGATTTCCTTGTATTGTTCATGATAAGGGGAAGGAGAGAAGAAGGGGGAGTGTGGCTTGAAGATTCCGCAGGCGAGGAATTGTGGTGTATCATCCTTTCTCTGCTTCAAGGCATTGGCGCAATAGCTGGTGGTTTGATAGTCGATCGAGTCCTCCGCCTGCTTGGGCCACACCCCCCAGTCCGTGTTACGAGATCCGTATCGCGGTGCCTTGTTCAATTTTTGTGGCGGGTATAGTTGAGGGCGCATATGCCGAAAGTCATGAAATGATCCCTTGTCATGGAAAGCGCCATTGAGATGGTGATGAAAGATCTTCCCCGCCCCCCGCACTTCATAGCCTGCATCCATGAAAAGTTGCATGATCGTTTTACGCTTCCCGACGGCTCGTCGCCAATCGCTCTTGTTTCCGTAAACTCCGGAGGTCGAGGGCCGTAATCCGGTCAAGGTGGCAGCTCGAGACGGGTTGCATGCGGCCGATATGCAGTAAGCCTTGTTGAAGAACATGCCTCGGCGGGCCAAGCGTTCGAGTTGCGGAGTCTTTATCGGTGACTTTGGGTCAAGCAAGGAAATCCAGTCATTCATGTCGTCCACCACGATGAACAATACATCGGGCTTGGCTGATGCGGCTATCGCGCAACTGCTTGCGGACAGCAGGGCGAGCAGCCTCAAGGTCAGCGTCTTGAAGTTCGATCCTGTTGCCATGAGGATGCTCAGCGAATCGGTTGAACTTCTTTCTCCCAGTTGGTCAAAAGCTTTTTCAGGCGGGCAACTTGCGTGGGATTGGCTTTGCTGAGATCATTGGTTTCGCCGATGTCCTTGGACAAATCGTAGAGCCATTCCTCGGTATCACCTTCCGTTTTTCGTACGTACTTTAGGTCGCCGTCACGAACTGCCCACCAAGTGCGGATTCCCCGCTTTCCTCGCCAATAGAGAGTGCGCTTGAAATCAGGATTCTTTTTGACCAAGTGATCGATGACGTCGATTCCGTCGAGGTTCTTGGCCGGCACCTTGGCCTCAGCCAAGTTCAAGATGGATCGCGTCAGGTCAAAGGTGGCGCAGACTTGATCGCTCTTCTTGCCAGCCTCGATCCGACCGGGCCAACGAATGATGAGTGGCACGCGGATACCACCTTCCAGTGTACTGCTCTTGGCTCCCTTTAGTGGGCCCATGTGAGCTGCCTTGGCGAACCCTCCGTTGTCTGAGACGAAGATCACGATAGTTTCCTTTTGGAGATTCTTTTGCTGAAGTGTTTTCAGTATGCGTCCGACTTCGCTGTCAAGGTCTTCCAGCATCGCCACGTAGGTCTTGGCATCGGCCTCCATCCAGTTCGTTTCGTCAACCACCTTTTTTTCATCGCCAGGCCCTTGGAAAGGGAAATGCGGACTCTCGTGTGAAACGAAGAGAAAGAAGGGTTTTTCCTTGTGACGCTCGATGAACTCGATCGACGAGTCCGTGATCAGGTGGGTCATGTAGCCTTTCCGGTAAACCGGCAGGCGCCCTTCGAACAAAACGTGCAGGTCGCTCAATTCCCGATGATTGAAGTAATGGACGTTGCCGCCCATGTAGCCGAAGAATTCGTCCCATCCGTGTTCGACCGGGTTGAACTGCGGTTCGTAACCGAGATGCCATTTGCCGAATACCCCGGTGACGTATCCTGCCTTTTTGAGGGCCGAAGGCAGAACGGACTGTTTTGCAGGCAAGCCAAGCTGCCGTTTTTTCGCCAATTCGATTGCCTCGTCGTAACGGCCCACGTTGCCCGTTCCGATGGCGCACTCCAGTCCACCGGCTCGTTGTTGGTAGCGTCCGGTGAGCAAAGCGGTGCGAGTAGGGCTGCATTCAGGTCCGTTGGCATAGTGTTGGGTGAAAAGAACACCCTCTTTTGCCAAGCGATCAATGTGCGGAGTCTTGGCTTGTGGGTGGCCATAACAGCCAAGATCCCCGTATCCTAGGTCGTCGGCGAAAATAAATACGACATTGGGCGTTTTGGCGGCATGGGTTGCAAGACCCAGAACGGTCAGGGTCGACATCAGTAGTTGTGCAAGTTCTCGCAAGGTAGGCATGGTTCTTTCGATGTTGGGATATTTATCTACAATGGATGACCTGCTGGGAAATGCGATAGGATTTTAACTCCCAAAGGCAAGGAACGGGAAATGATTGAAAATTCAGCCGAAATCTATTGTATTGCATACCATAATCCCGTTTGTTCCTAACAAAATTGTTGGCTGCCGGTTTTTTCCCGCAAGCTGACACATTACCTACCACACCCATGAAAAAGATGAAAATCACCTCGATCTGCCTTATTCTTGCCTCTGTCTTGGCATCCCCGTTCGGACTCTTTGCCCAAAAGTCTTCCGATGCGAAAATGGAAGCCATTGCCAAGGAATTGAAGGCCGCCGTGAAGTCGGGCAAGCTGTCCGAGGAGGATGCCAAGGCCAAATGGTCGGCAATCAACAAAGGTCACCAAGGTGCCAGAAAAGCTCCTGCTGACATGGACGCGGTGGCCAAGAAGCTGAAAATGATGGTGAAGTCGGGCAAGCTGTCCGAGGAGGATGCAAAAGCCAAATGGGTAGCGATTCAAAAAGGCCAACACTCAGGAGCAAAGAAGGGTCATGGTGACACGGACGCCATCGCCAAAAAACTTAAATGGGCAGTCAAGGAAGGTAAATTGTCGCAAGACGAAGCTTGGGCCAAATGGAAGGCCATGCAGGGACATTCCGCTGCCAAGAAGGGACATGGCAAAGAAGACTTGAGTAAGCAACTGAAGGCTGCCGTGAAGGCAGGCAAGTTGTCCGAGGAAGATGCCAAGGCCAAATGGCAAGCTGCCCAGAAAGGTCATCATTCTCACGCCAACAAGAAGGACATCGATTGGAAAGCGGTCGAAAAGAAGATGGATGCGGCAATAAAGGCGGGCAAGTTGACTGAGGAAGAGGCCGAGGAGAAATGGATTGCCCTCAAGGAGCAATACGGAGCCGAGGACGAAAAAGAACTTTGGCAAACCGTTGCGCGTGGCTTGAAGGCTGCCGTAGAGTTAGGCAAACTGGATGAGGATGAGGCCAAGGAGATTTGGCAAGAAATGACTGAGGGCGATGAAGACGAAGACGAGGAGGATCGTTGATTCATTGGCAGTAAACCGAGGACTTTGATCGAGCTTCGGCAAATTGATAGAGCATTAGGTTCGGGTGAAAAATGCCCGAAAACAAGGGAAGCGAGTGGTCATGAGGAACTCATTGGTTCAATTTCGTGACCATACGCCATGACAACTAGAATTGTTTCCCTGCTGGGGGTTTTGTTCACCCTTGCTTTTACCCAAGCATTTTCCGTTCAAAAACCGAACGTCATCCTCTGCATGACGGACGACCAAGGTTGGGGGGATACCGGTTACAACGGGCATCCTCACATCAAGACACCACACCTTGACCGCATGAGCCGTGAAGGAGTCACTTTCACGAGGTTTTATTCAGCAGCCGCCATGTGTTCGCCAACTCGCGGTAGTTGTTACACTGGTCGCAATCCCTATCGATTTGGCGTTACTTTTGCCATGAAGGGCATGTTGGAAGCGACCGAACTTCCTCTTTCCACGGTTCTCAAGAAAGAAGGCTACACCACCGGGCATTTTGGCAAATGGCATCTCGGCACCTTGTCCAAGAAGAAAGGTGACCAGAAACGCTGGGGGGGATTTGCCGGCAACCCGGCGCGATACTACTGTCCGCCATGGGAGCGTGACGTGGACGTCTGTTTCGTGACCGAGTCCAAGGTCCCGACTTGGGATCCGCTGATTGATCCTGGATCGATTAAGGGAAAGAACCCCGCTACCCCCGATCCCAACAAACCTTATGGTAACGACTACTTTGTCGGCCCCGGTAAAACAGTGACCGAAAACACCCGTGGAGACGATTCTCGAGTCATCATGGATCGCGCTTTGCCATTCATTCAGGGTGCCGTAAAAAAGGAACAACCGTTTTTGGCGGTGATTTGGTTTCACACTCCCCACTCACCTGTTGTCGGTGGTCCGAAGCACCGCAATAGGTATGCGGACAAACCGGAACCTGCTCAACATTACTACGCCTGTATTACGGCGATGGATGAGCAGGTTGGTCGCCTGCGGGCCGAGTTGAAGAAATTGGGCGTCTCCGACAACACAATGCTGTGGTTTTGTTCTGACAATGGCCCCGCTCGCCAAGGTTCCCCGCGCCACGTGGGCTCGAATGGGGGGTTGTCGGGTCACAAGCTTTCCATCCAAGAAGGCGGAATACGGGTCCCCGGACTATTGGTTTGGCCCAATCGGCTGAAAAAGCCTCGCACCGTTGCGGCTCCATGCGTGACTTCCGATTACTTCCCCACCATTTTGGATGTTCTTGGCATTCCCCTCCGAAAAGATCGTGTCTATGATGGCATCAGTCTGCTGCCGTTGATTCTTGGTGAGCGTCAGACCCGGGGCCGTTCCATTGGGTTTCTCAACAAGAATGGGGCCGAGGCCGTTTGGATGGGAGACAGGCATAAAATGATCGTGACCTCCAAGCGCATTCAATTGTTCGATATCCCAAAGGACCCACATGAGAAGGAAGACCTTTCCAGTAAACTGCCTGACCTAAAAAATCGCATGGAATCAGAGCTCGCTGAATGGAAGGCCGGAGTCATGAAGGAACTCAATGCTGTAAAAAATTAGATTCAAGGACGCCTCTATGAATAAAGTAACTGCATACGTCTCTTTTGTCAGCCTGCTTGCCCTTGGTGTCCCGTTGGCCGGCAAGCCCAATCCACCCAACGTAATCCTCATGATGGCCGACGATTTGGGCTACAATGACCTTTCCTGCTATGGTAGCAAAAAGCAGAAAACCCCCGTTCTCGACCAGTTGGCCAAGGAAGGCATTAGACTTACTGGTTTCTATGCCGGGGCCACTGTCTGCACACCCTCACGCATGGCCTTGCTTACAGGTGCCTATCCCCCGCGATTAGGTTGGCGTGGCGGGGTCGTGGGGTATGGCATCAAGCCCTTGAATGGATTGGCCCCCGAGGCCTTGACGATGGGTGAGGTATTCAAGGAGGCCGGTTATCAAACTACACTCATCGGCAAGTGGCACTTGGGTGATTCCCCTCAACTGCAACCCATGAAACAGGGTTTCGACACAGCTTTTTATATCAACAAGAGCAACAACCAGACGAAGAAACTGTGGCGGGGCGATGATCTGGTTGCGGACCCGTTCGACAATAGTCGATTGACTGAAAGTTTCACCACCGAGGCGATCAAGTTTATCAAGACCAACCGAGAAAAACCGTTCTTCCTCTATCTTCCTTTCACGGCTCCTCACTTTCCCGCTCAATCCCATCCCGATTGGAAAGGTAAATCAGCCAATGGCGCCTATGGTGACGTCGTCGAGGAGTTGGACGGCAGGGTGGGGGAGATTCTGGAAACCCTCAAGGACACCAAGCTCGATAAGAAAACGATCGTCGTATTCCTTTCGGACAACGGTCCCGAACCCGGCCAGAAAAAATGGGCCAATGCCGAACCTTATCGGGGTTTGAAGTGGAGTGCCCTCGAGGGCGGTACGCGTGTTCCTTGCATCGCCCGTTTGCCTGGAGTGATTCCCGCTGGCGTGGAGAGCGACGAACTTACTACGGCCATTGATCTTCTCCCCACTTTGGCCCATGCCTGCGGAATTGATTTGAGCAAGGTTTCCAAGGGCGTTCCCAAAATTGATGGTGTCAATGTATGGGATACTTTGACTGGCAAGTCTCACCGGCATCCCCGAACTCATTTGCTTTACTGGCAGGGGTGGGCCGTGCCCCAGGCAATCCGCGTTGGTGACTGGAAGCTCTATCTCGATAAGCTGAAGGAAATCCCTGGCTCTGACAAGGGTCCGGTCCTTGTTCATTTGTCGAAGGATCCCACGGAAAAATACAACCTGAGTGAACAACACCCGGACAAGGTGAAGGAGATGAAAGCCTTGGCGGATAAACTGCTCGCTGAAATCGAAAAAAACGCCCTTTCCCTGGGAGGCCCACCAAATACTCGCAAGTCATCCCCGAAGAGGGGACATTGGCTCAAATGAAACCCTTCTTGCCCGAGCTTGTGACAATGCGATCGTATTCATGAATTGTAAGAAACTGACAGGTTTTCTTCTGTTGCTTGTTCCGTTGGTTGCCCAAGCCCAACACACTTGGCAGAAACCGATTGCCCGGGAGTTAGTCGAGGTTAAACGTATAATAGGTGAAACCAAGCAGACCTCACCCAATCGAGATCTTCGTATCGTTTGGGTTTGGGACTTCGACAAGAACCATGCCTCAGGGTTCCACGAGTACGTCAAGGCCCGCGACCTTTGTTCCGGTTTGTTACAGCGCGTGCCTCGGATAACCGTTGAGAAGGTTCATCGTTTTCCTTCCGCAAAACAATGGGAATCGGCCGACTTGGTAGTGTTCTATCTCCAAATGCAACCCATGAAGCCCTCGCAGTTCGCCTCGATGGATGCTTTTCTCAAACGCGGCGGCGGACTGGTGGCCATTCACGGAGCCTTTATTCAGGGACCAATCGGTTCCGAGGTGGCGAAGCGGTTTGGTTTGGCTTGGAAACGTGGCCAGACGCGTTGGGGCGTCTTGCCGATGCCAAGTTCGGTGGAGTCCAGTCGGGCGCACGGTATTTTTAACGGGTTTGCTGACAAGCTCAACTTGGTGGACGAACATTATTGGGGATTGGACGGCAAGACGAGCTCGCTCACCGTCTTGGCTACTTCGCAGGCAGGACCGCAAAAGGGATCAAAGGGCCCGCCCAAGGCGAATGAACTGGATGGGAAGAAATGGCCTCTCTTCTGGACCAAGGAAATCGGCAAAGGTCGCGTATTCGGTTCAATTCCCGGACATAACCTCTTTACTTTCAATGACCCCTTTTACCGTATCATTCTTTTCCGTGGCATGGCTTGGGCGATGCGGGAGTCTTTCGATCCCTTCAAGCCCTTGGTGAGCCATCGGGCCTTGTTGAAGCCAGTCGCTTCAAAACCGCTTTCCGACAACGACAAAAGCTATGGCGACTGGCCCACTTACAACCAAAGCCCAAATGGATGGCGTTACAATGCGCATGAAACAACCCTTTCTTCGAAGAATGCGGGGACGCTGGAATTGAAATGGCGTTTCCCGGCGAAAGATTCCAAGCAAAAATTAGGCATGGTAAGCGCGACTCCCTCGGTGGTGAACGGTTACGTTTATTTCGGGACAGCCACCTTTCCAAGATTCTACAAGCTAAAGCCAAATGGTGAGGTGGCGTGGGTCTACGAGCTTGGTGACGAAGCCCGCTTGAAACTTCACCGTGACATGGAAAAGCGAGGTCTCATTCCTCGCGGTGGCGTCTACAGCTCCGCCTTGGTGACCGATTCCTCGGTTTACTTTTCCGACGTGAAAGGCGTTGCCTACTGCTTGGATCGGGCAACGGGCGTGGAACGTTGGAAAGTCGACAGTCGAGCCGATGTTTTTCCCGGGGCCCATCAAGCAAACGTCATGATGGCATCCCCTGTATGGGCGGATGGAAAAGTGGTCTTCGCAGGTGGTGCCTTGGAGCATTCGCAACCGCGTTTTCCTGAATATGAATGCTGCTACGGCCGTGGCTTCGTGATGGCTCTGAATCCAAAGAACGGTCGGATTGCATGGAAATATGACGTTGGGCCTCCGCCTATCAAATTCTCCCCTCCCATCACCATGCGCACCTCTCGTGGCGTGCATGTTTTCAAATATGGACCATCCACCAGTTCGGTTTGGAGCACTCCATCCTATGATCGCGAAACGCAAAGTGTTTTCTTTGGCACAGACATTCACAATTCACCTCGCAAACCAACTGCTGACGATCCACGCAACTATACCGAACATTCCTCTGCAGTCATCGCCGTCGATGCGCGCAATGGCCATGAAAAATGGGTCACTCAGGTCAACAAGCATGATGTTTGGAACCACACTATGCCAGGATATGATCCGAAGACTGGTTTCAAGGACCAAGCCGTTGGTGATACCCCGAAGATTCTCAGTATTCAAGTGGATGGAAGGAAAACGCGCGTTGTGGGAGCCGGGTGCAAGAATGGGGGATTCTACCTCATGCGGATAGATGATGGCACCATAGTCGATCATACCCCGATCTACACAGGCCCCCCTGTTGATAATCCAAAAGTAGACCCTAGAACCTTGGCCTTGCCAAGCACTGTCGGAGGCTTGCAAACAGGGTGTGCCACCGATGGCCAATCGGTTTACGTGAATGGGTTGGATGTTATCCACAAAGGCACGCACAGTCCCAAGCGACTCACCCCTCCTACCGGTGGGCGGGTGACCTCCATTAGCGCTGACACCAAGACGGAAAACTGGAGACATGAGCGCCCCAAGGTGCCATGGGTGGGTGGGACCAAGGAAAAGCCCCTTTTTCGTAACACCGGCGATCCGGTAGCCTCCGGCATCGCGCTTGCCAACGGGTTGGCTTTCTTCACTACTTTTTCAAGCAACAAACTTGTGGTTCTTGATGCCAAGACAGGAAGGTCGCTGAAGGAGATCTATCTTGGGCCGGTCCTTGCCGGACCATCCGTTTCTCGTGGTCGCGTCTACGTCGGATCGGGGAACACGCATTTCATACCGGATCCTGCCGAGGCGTATTTCCCCAAGAGTCTGACCGGGGTCCTTCGCTGCTTCGGACTACCTGGAGAAGACGAGATAACCCGCATGGGCGCGGGCGACGAATAACCAAAATAAAGTAACAATAACGTAACTGGACCGAACATTGGGCTGTAATAATGTTATGGAAACAGGCCGTGAACCAGAGATGAATCCTACCATGCAGAATCGAACCATGCGTTTGTTTGTGTTGAATACCTTTTTCTCTTTTTGCCTGGTGAGCGGATTGGTCGCATTGTCCGGTTTTGCTCGTGATGGGGAAACCCAGGCACAAGCTCAAGCGCGAGATTATCCACCGTTGCCGGATAGCCTCGAGCGACGCCCAGTTGTTATATGGAGCGACGGCACCCGCATGGCTGGTGACCTCTACCTTCCCAAGAACCGTAAGGCTACTGACAAACTACCGGTCATTGTCTTTGCCAACGGCACCGGCGGATCCAAGCGCAAATTGCCTGCTCGATTGGGGCCATTCTTTGCGGAAAAAGGTTTCGCCTTCCTTGCCTTTGATTATCGAGGTTGGGGGGAAAGTGACAGCAAGTTGACTTTGCTTGAGCCATTGCCCAGCCCTAATGATAAAGGCGAGGTCACAGTAAAGGCGCTAGCCATCCGCTGGCAGGTTGATTTTGCCGACCAAGTCGAAGATATTCGAAATGCCATGGCCTTTGTTGCCGGAGAATCCGGGGTGGACGCCTCTAAAATCGGACTTCTAGGCACGAGCTACGGTGGTGGGCTCGTCACTTGGGTCGCTGCCCATGAACCAAGAGTCAAATGCCTTGTCATGCAAGTTCCGGGTATGGCGGCAGGCCGTTCGGGCAAAGATCCCTTTCCTCCTTATGCCCTCAAGATCAAGCAGACCCGGGGGGAGACTGAACCCGTCCCGGAAAATACCCAACGCCGAGGGAAGAAAGGTTCCCGCTACCACCACATGCGTTACAACACTGCCAAGAGCATCGATTATTCCCCAGTCGGGACCGCTAACAAAATCAAGGTTCCCACCCTTATCATAGACGTGGAGAAAGATGAACTGCTCAACTATGAGAAAAACGGCAAGCGAGTGGCTGATATTCTGAAGGCGCAAAAAACCGTGGTGAAACATCATCTTCTCAAAGACGGCACCCATTACAGTATCTATAACCAGCATTTGAGTGACGTGTTGGAGATTCAAATCGACTGGTTCAACCAATATCTCAAATAATTGTCGTGAACCCCTCGCCCAAGGAATGTCACTAAACTTTACAGTCGCCCCCACGCGTCTCCGTCTAGCTCTCTCGGCATGGTTAGGCATCTTGTTGCTGGTTGGTTGCACTCCTTCCAAGTACCGAAAGTCAGCGGATAAAGAGGTCTACGACATACTTGGCGGGCGCAGTGAAAGCATATTGGGCGCTCGCTTGGATTCATCCATCGACACACCTTATTCGTCAAGGGAACCTTCCGACGTAAGTGGGGAGGAAATCATCCTAGATCGCAACAAGAGCGCTCAAGAAAACGTACTCCACTTGAAAGAAACCTTGGCTTTGGCAATCAAGGCCAACCGCTCCTACCAGTCCAATCGAGAAAAGCTATACCTGCAGGCCCTTTCATTAACCGGGACGAGGCAACAATTTGCCTTCAAGTTCGATTCGGCCAGCGCTGATTTTGGTTATGCCCGTGACACCGCTGGCTCAGTCAGCAAGGAGTCGGACGCGGATGCCACCATAAGCAAATTGTTTAAAACCGGTGGCTCCCTGACCGCATCATTGGCCAACGACCTCACCCTATACTTTGATGGTGAACCCAAAGTCCCTTCCCTTGCCCTGAGCCTTTCGCAACCTCTCTTGCGTGGAGCTGGGGCAGCCGTCGCCGGTGAAGTTCTCACGCAGGCGGAACGAGACGTAGTCTATGAAATACGCTCCTTCAGTCATTTCCAGAAGGAATTTGCGGTCTCCGTGGTGAATGACTATCTCGACCTTCTGCAGCAGGGCGAAAGCCTGCGCCTTTCCTATAACAACTACAGCAATCGCATCTTCTTTCGCAAGGAAGTGGAGGCTCGAGTCTCAGCTGGCTTGGCCGCAGAGTTCGAGGCCAAGCAGGCAAAGCAAAGCGAATACAGCTCCAAGTTGGCCTACGTAGGCTCAATCAATACTTTCCAAACCTCGCTGGATGATTTCAAACAGAAACTTTCCTTGCCTTTGGGTTCAGGAGTAAAGCTCGACTTCAAGTTACTTGAAAGCCTCAAGGAACTTGGATTGCCGCCACTGCCTGTGACCGATGCCATCGGTTATCGTTTGGCTACCGTCAACCGCTTGGATGTGTTGAACGTGATCGATCGATTCGAGGATTCCAAACGCAAGGTCAATGTGGCCAAGAAGGACTTGTTGCCTGGTCTGTCCTTGGTAGCGGATGCCTCCATCAAGGATCAGTTCTACGATTCTTTCGACCATAATCAAAATGCACGAAGTGGGGGCCTGAAAATTGATCTTCCTTTTAATCGGTTGTCCGAGCGAAATGCCTATCGTTCCAGCCTGATCGCCTTTGAGCGACAAATGCGCGAACTGGCTGCCGAACTGGACAGTTTGATGGACGATATTCGAGCCAACGCCCGCAATCTCAATCTACAGAGGCAAAATTATTTCACGGAACTAGAGGCCCGCAAGAACGCCGAAGAGAACTTGCAAGCCACGCAACAGCGCCTGCGAGTTGGCTTCCCGGGGGTTCGTACCCGCGACATCATAACGGCTCAAGATGCCCTCCTGCAGGCTCAACTTTCCGTTTCACGGGCCATCGTCGGATATCATAAAATCCGCTTGAAGCTCTTGAAAGACATGGGTATTTTAGATACTTCTCAGGATGAGTTTTGGTTAAAGGAATTTACAGTCCCCGGAGTGGAACCTGTTCCTCCCGGTGAAGAACTACAAGAGGTGATTCCGCCCGATGAAATCCTAGGAGAGCAACCATGAGACCAAATTTTGAAAGTGCCGATGTCGAGAGAGGTTTTTTCTCTCGCCATTGGTTGAAGCTGGCGATCGCCATCTGTTTTCTTGGTGGCTCTGGTTGGTGGGTGGGGTCCCTTCTCCTCGAAGAGGAGGAAAAGATCATTCAGGAAAAATATTACGTCGCCAAGAAGGCCGATTTTCTTGTCACCGTGAAGCTAACCGGCACCTTGGTTGCCACTGACGTGGTAAAGCTTAAGTCCGAACTGGAGGGGGAAACCACCATCCAATCGATCATCGAGGAAGGTACTGATGTAAATGGAACCACCGTTTACGAGATCAAAGTAGGTGATACCATCCAGTCCATCGCTGATGAACAGGACAAGGACTCTCTTGCCATACAAATCCTAAACAAAGATCTGAAGCTCGACTGGGAAAACCTGCCCGTTGGACAGGAAATCGAGATTCCAGGCACTCTCTTGGTTGAACTCGACCCCCTTCGCTTGAAGGAACGCCTCAATACTCAGGACATTGCGGTCCAAAAGGCAAAGAAAGAACTTAACCGGGCTCAGGGCAACCAGGAAACCTTGAAGGAAACCACCGTTCTCGCCCTGCAGGTGGCAGAGAACGCTCTCGAAATCGCGCAAAGGGATTTGGAGAAGACCGAGAACAGCACCGTAAAAAACTACATTCAGAATCTTGAGGGATTGATCGAAAATTATGAAAAGGACGTGGCCTTGGCAGAAAAAAACCTCAAGGCCTACACCAGACTAAAGGAACTGGGGTTTGTCTCGGAGGTTGAGGTATTGCGGGAGGAATCCTTGAAAGCCAAGACTCTCCATCATATCGAGATGGCCAAGGTGGATTTGGAGGCCTATAAAAAATATGATCGGGTGTCCCTTATCAGTTTGAAGCAATTGGCGGTCAAGGAGGCTGAAGTGAACATCAGGAAAACCAAGGTCAAGAACAGGGCGGACCATAGTGACGCAAATTCCACCGTCTATACGGCCCAAAAGACCCTCGAGCTAGAACAAGAGAAGCTCACGGACCTGCAGGAGCAAATGGCCAACACTAAAATCTATGCCCCACAGGATGGCACTGTGGTTTATTGGTCCGAGCACAAGTGGGGTCGAGGTGATCCCATCATCAATGGCGCTCGAGTTCACCGTGGGCGTACCCTGATTAAACTTCCCAAGAGCAAGTCATTGAAAGTCGAAATCAGTGTGCCCCAAGCCAAGCGTTCCCAGTTGAGGAAAGAAATGAGGGCTTGGGTCCAAGTGGAGGATATTACTTTGCCAGGCACCCTTTCGGTGCTTGGAACTAACGTCGACAACAACCAGCGCGGGCATTCCGACAAATCATACTTCAAGGGGGAAATTTCCCTCGACGAATCCACCGAACTTCCTTCCGGAGTGGCTGAGGGCATGAAAGTCACGGTGGAGATTCAAGTGGTTGACTTGTCAGGACCCAAACGACGCGTTCGCGTACCTAACCAATGTGTCACAACCCGCATGATCAACAAAGAGCAATCACAGCGGGGGTGTTGGGTGCTCAATCCCGAAACAAACCAGCATGATTGGCGTCCCGTAACCATCGAGTACAGCGATGAAACCTTTATCGCCATCAAGGAGGAGCCTGATCCCGATCGTGGCTTGCGAGAAGGCGAACTGGTCCACCTCTCGCCCCTGTCTGAGTCCAAGAACCTCAATCTCGAGGAAGGGGTCCAAAACAAAGGAGCAATTGATTTGGAAGCGAATTCCCCTTCACGGAAGAAAGAGTCTCCTTCCGCTGAGTCGGAGGACGGCGAAGAAAAGGATTCGGTGGCCAACGGGGGAGTTTGACAGACCTTTCTTGGCTCAGCTCGTGAACCAATTGGCCATTGCAACCCCATCGATTCCCAAACGGGAGAACTAAATGGCTGAGGGCAATATCATCGCGCTCCGCGACTTAGGCAAAATCTACGACCTTGGCGCTGTTCAGGTTCCTGCCTTGCGAGGCCTTGACTTTGAGATCGAGGAAGGCAGCTACACCGCAATCATGGGCCCGTCCGGTTCCGGCAAATCCACCCTCCTCAACATCCTCGGTTGCTTGGATAGGCCAACTTCGGGTTCTTATCTTCTTGGCGGCGATGACGTGGCCAACATGTCCGACAAGGAACTTTCCCGTATCCGCGGCCAGCGCATCGGGTTCATTTTCCAGTCTTATAACCTGATCGAGCAACTGGACGTGGTTGAAAACGTCCACCTTCCCTTGTTTTATCAAGGAAAGGACATCAGCGAATACTTTGACCATTGCGCCCAATTGGCGACAAAGGTCGGGTTGGGAGATCGATTGGATCACCGTCCGATGGAACTTTCCGGTGGGCAGCAGCAACGCGTGGCTGTGGCGAGGGCCTTGGTCAATGAACCAATCATGCTTCTGGCTGACGAACCAACGGGGAACCTTGATTCCAGCACCGAGGAGGAAATCCTTGAGATCCTCGACGAACTACATCGCGAGGGGCGCACCTTGGTCGTGGTGACTCACGAGGACGCCGTGGCCGAGCGGGCCGAGCGCGTTATCCGGCTGAAGGACGGCTTGGTGGACGAGGATATTCGTCGGCAACCTTCAACTGGTTAAGGGATGAGAGGATCCTTCTTCTTACGTATCTTCCAGGCGGGCTTCAAGAGCCTCCGTATTCATAAGTTGCGTAGCATGCTGACCATGCTTGGCATGATCATCGGGGTTTGGGCTGTCATCACTCTGGTGGCAATCGGGGAGGGTGCTAGCCACGATGCCCAAGAGGCGATCAAGGCGCTCGGGGCGAACAACGTCATTATCCGTAGCATGAAGCCCATGTCTGACAAGATTCAGTTACAAGGAGAAATGCAATGGGTGTCTTATTACGGGCTAACCAATGCCGATGCCAGCCGTATTCTCAATACTGTGCCGGGAGTAAAACGGGTGCTGCCCATCTTGATTCACCGCAAGAACGTAAAGCATGGCAAAAGAAACGTGGATTGTCGCTTGGTGGGAACCTTTCCTCATTATCCTTCCTTTACTCAGTCGACTATCGTCGCGGGGCAATTCCTTAATGAAATGGAAGAAGCTCGGCGGGAGAATTCATGCGTCCTGTCCCATGACTTGGCCAAGAAATTATTCTCTGGTGAAAACCCCCTCATGGAAACCGTCACCGTGCGGGGCTTCGAGTCTTGGCAGGTCTTTCGGGTCAAGGGCATCCTCGAGGAACGAACCGATCTGGAGAAATTGCCTCAAGGCTCAGATTCTTTCGGTAAGACAATGTCGGATAACGTCTATATTCCCCTCTCTACTTTCAAGGGGCTCTATGGCGTAAAGAACGTCGACCTGAGCGTTGGCAGTGTATCTTCCGAGGTTGTGCACCTCACTGAAATCAGGGTGGAGTTCGGAAGCGCAGAGGAAGTCATTCCCGCGATGGATTTGATCAGGGACGCGCTTGACAAGGGGCGTAACGGCAAGGTCGATTACGAGATTCAGGTGCCCATCAACGAACTGAACACTTTACGAGCCCAAAAGGCCCGTGACACACGCCTGCTGATGTATATTGCCTGCATTTCCCTTTTAGTCGGAGGCATTGGCATCATGAACATCATGCTTGCTACCGTGACCGAGAGGACGCGGGAGATCGGTGTGCGTCGAGCGCTTGGCGCCACCCAAGGCGACATCACCATACAATTCCTTGTCGAAACCCTGATGCTTTGTCTGGTCGGTGGTGGCATCGGAGTGATTGGTGGCTGGCTCTTCGCTTCCTTTCGGCATTATATCATGAACACCACTACCATAGTTACGGAGTGGTCGGTTTTGCTCGCTTTTGGTTTATCTGTTTCAGTTGGCCTGATCTTTGGCATCTACCCTGCCCGTCGAGCTGCTCGTCTAGATCCCATCGAGGCTCTTCGTCACGCCTAGGCTCATGCGACGATTCCCCTTTATCCGCATCGTCTTGTCAGGAGTTAAAAGCCTCCGGGTACACAAGTTGCGTAGCATGCTTACCATGCTTGGCATGATCATCGGGGTATGGGCTGTCATCACCTTGGTCGCGATTGGTGAGGGCGCGAGTCAGGATGCACAGGAAGCAATCAAGAGCCTAGGGGCCAAGAACTTGATTATTCGAAGCATAAAGCCCCCTTCCATGCGTACTCAGATGCATGGCAACTGGGAGAGTTTCTTTCGCCGTTGGATGGCGGTTTACGGGCTCAAGCGGGAGGATGCCGTGCGCATCGAGAAAACAGTGCCCGGAGTGAAGAGGGTTCTCCCCATGTTGACCAAGCGAATGAATGCAGTTCACGGTCCTCGTGAAGTCGATTGCCAGTTGATAGGCACCTTTCCCTATTATCCTGAGTTCACTCAGGCTCAGATGGTCGTCGGACAATTCCTCAACCAGGAGGAGGAAAAGAGCAAAGTGTCTTCCTGTGTAATTTCATTAGAGTTGGCTGAACGCTTGTTTGCCGGGCACAATCCACTAATGGAAAAGATCGTGGTGCGGGGCTACGAATCATCCCAAGTATTCCAAGTGAAAGGCGTGCTGGAGGAGCGTGTGTCCGCCGAGAAACTTCCCCAGTTGCCCGATTCCATGGGCCGAACCATTGCGGCCAACGTCTATGTTCCGCTTTCCACCTTCAGTTCCCTTTACGGTGTAAAGAACGTTGATCGTAGCGTGGGCAACCTCAAGCTGGAGGCGGTGGAACTTACCGAAATCAGGGTGGAATTCGAGAGCGTCGAGCACGTGTTGGCTTCACTCCCCTTGATCAACGAAGCCTTGCGGGCAGGACGTGATGAGCGCGACTTCGAGATCGTGGTACCCATCCGTGAGTTGAATGCCCTGCAAAAACAAAAGGCACGCGACACCCGCATGCTCCTCTACATTGCCTGCATATCCCTTTTGGTCGGTGGCATCGGCATCATGAACATCATGCTTGCCACGGTTACCGAACGGACTCGGGAGATTGGAGTGCGGCGAGCCTTGGGAGCCACCCGCAGGGATATCACGCTACAGTTTCTGGTGGAGACACTCACCCTTTGCTTGATCGGAGGCACCATCGGGGTGGTCGGTGGTTGGGCCTTCGCCACCTTTCGTCACAATGTCTTGGCAACCACCACCATCGTCACTGAATGGTCGGTTCTGCTAGCTTTTGGTTTGTCTGTTTCAGTCGGCCTGATCTTTGGCATTTATCCTGCCCGCCGAGCTGCTCATCTCGATCCCATCGAGGCACTGCGTCATTCTTGAAAGTGTTTTTTTGCTAACTCGAGCATCGACAATTTTTACGATCCGACCAAGTTTCCTCCCTTCGACTTCAATCCAACGAAACCATTATGAAACTACCTACATTTCTTCTGCTTGCCTGCCTTTCCCTTAGTTTCTTTTGTTCCCAACTCTTGTCCAAGCCTCTCACTTACGAAGGCACCTCCGGAGTCGGCAAAGGAAAACACATTGTATTCATTGCCAGCGACCACGAATATCGCGGGGAAGAGACTTGCCCTGCCATCGCACGAATTCTCGCCAAGCGCTACGGGTTCAAGTGCACCGTGCTCTTTGGTTTGGATAATGAAGGCCACATCAAGCCCGGTTCATCGAACGTACCGGGCATGGAAGCGCTCAAGGAAGCCGACATGATGTTTCTGTTCCTTCGATTCCTCGCTCCTGATGATGCCACCATGAAGCATTTCACCGACTACTTGGATCGTGGTGGTCCGGTGCTCGGCCTGCGGACAACCACCCATGCCTTCAATGGCCTCAAGGGCAAGAACAGCAAGTATAACTACAATTCACGCGATAAGAGTTACGACTGGGGTTTTGGCCGCCAAGTGATCGGAGAAACCTGGCGCCCCCGCGAAGGTGCCGGGCATTACGGTAAAAACCACAAGTATAGCACGCGCATGTTTGTGGTTCCCGATCAGAAGGATCACCCCGTGACCCTCGGCGTTACGGACATGCACGCCATGGCAGGCGCCTATAGCGCAGTGCCAATAGAGGGGTCCGTTATTCTCGGCAAGAATCAGGTCCTCGATTCCATGAAGCCCGATGGCAAACCAATTCCCAACAAGCCTCCCAGCCCTTGCATTTGGGTGCGCGAATACGAATCCAAATCAGGCAAGAAAGGGCGTGTCTTTGCCAGTACCCAAGGTGGTTCCGAGGATATTATCAGTGAAGGCGTCCGTCGCGTGATCATCAATGGCGTCTTCTGGTGCATGGGTTTGGAAGACAGCATCAAGGCGGACATGAACGTCGACTTCGTGGGACCTTACAAGCCGACTACCTTTAAGTTTGGCGGCGGCCGGAAGAAGGTGAAGCCACTGGATCTCGCCGGATGGGAAAGTCCTATCATGCCCCCGGCCAAGCGCTAAAATAGCTCAGCTAAAGGTATATCTTCCCTCTATCGTTTGGGCATCCAGACGGTATCGGTCATTTCTGCGTTCATCTTTTCCCAAGCGTTCTTGAGTTCTTCCAGTTTGGCGGGTTGCTTCGCTGCCAAATTGGTTTTCTCGGCGAGGTCATTTCCCGAGGGAACGAGCAAAAAGAATGATCGATGCAATTTGTTCTTCATTCAGCACCCCGTCATAGATGGGCATGCCGCCCTCTCCATTGATTGCCCCTTCTGCCACCTTGGCGGCGGGATTAAGTATGGATTCTCTAATATATGCTTCGTCGGCAATCACTACCTGACCGGTCGTCAGTTTGCGCTTGGATCCAAAAAGTCCCAGCCAACTGGGCCCCGTTTTCCCTTCACGAGAACCGTCTATCGAGTGGCAGGCGACGCATCCGAGTTGGGCATAGATGGCTTTTCCTTTTTCGACACTTGGTTTCGCGGGAGGTTGCTTCTTTGGGATCAAACCATCGACTTGCAGGTTTACTCGATTGTCGGCAAAGCCTTGCTCATCCAAGGTCAATTTGCCCAGGAGATGAGCGGTAAGGAAGGTCTTGTTTTGAATGGCGGAGCCATCACCGGTGAAGATTTTGTACCCGACTTCAATTTGCATGACCTCTCGCATGTCGGGTATTCCCAAGAACACGGCTTGTTTGTCCTTGGACAATTTCACTGATGCCACAGGCAAAGATTCGGTTCCTTTGGTCTCGTCCAGTTTGTAGTGAGGGGAACCGTAACTGGCCGTACGCTTGTAGTTCCAACGCCTCACTTCGTAGGAATCAGGTGCGGATGCCTCTTGCGGATCGAGAGGTTGTGCAAAACGCAGCAAAATGCCGCGTTTCGCGACTTGGGCTTGCGTCGGAATGGCCCAGGAGGCCTCGGGGTTGGGGCGTACTCGCCCGAGAAAGGTTTTCCCCTTGGCTTTCGTTCCCCAGATATTGAACCCGGTCAGGTAGAGCAGACCGTCCGCCGGATTAATTGCCCCCTTTAGCAGAGGATCATCTAAGTCCAAAGGCAAGGGCGTGACACCCCCTTGCGTTACGAACTCGTTGATCTCGGCATGAATTTGGAAAAGGCGCGGCGGGTTGAAAGACAGCAGAACAGGTTGCTCTGCAAGCGGCCCCATCTTGCTTTGGCGCATCCAAATAATGGCTGCTGCCGAACCACATTCCTGATGTGGAATCCAAGTGAGGGGAGGGGAGACTAGCTTGTCCTTGTCCGCGGGTTCGTTCGGATGACCGTAATACCCTCCTTTCTTCACGAAATCCACCGGAGTCGAGGGAACGTAATGCCCTTGTTGGTCGCTGGCGGCTATTTGACCAGTTAAGGGATCGTACCCTAGGTAGGGTTGCCGAAAGCCATGGGCCAATCGAGTGACTTCTTGGCCGTCGGGCGATATCCGGAGAATGGCGCTGGATGACCGCCCTATAGTGCTGCCTGTCTGACCAGGTTTGCAGATTAGGAAACTACCATCCTTTTCTATTTCCAGGGCGGAAGCGAATTCGCGTGTCTCGGCGGTTTGGTCGATTTGGGAGCAAAACAGTTCGTGGTAGTCGGCTTCACCGTTGCCATCTCGGTCTTGGAGACGCCAGAGGCCATTGCGGTCGAACACGAAGATTTCTTCGTCGCGCAGACGAAGCCCCAGTGGTTCATGCAGGCCCGATGCGAACCGACTCCACTGTATTTCCTTGGAGCCAGGGCGCAGACCATCTCCGGTCCAGACATCTCCATCGAAGGTAACCAAAGCGACGCGTCCATCCTTGAAGAAGTCTATTCCGGCGGCCCGCACTCCTCGGTTGTAAGGGTTTTCAAGAGGGAGAGGAATAGGTTCGAAGTCGAGGGCATTGCCTTTTTCTGACTCAGTCAGGGGCAGGCGTATCTTCTTCTTCCAGCGTTTGGCACTTGGTTGGCTTGGTTTGGATGGATTCCCTGTGACCGGGAACACAATGGAGATTTCCTCGGGCTTGTTCGAAGCGGGTACTAGGCAGATGACATGGTTGTTGATTGCCTTGATTGTTCCCTTTCCCCTGCAGATGAACTTTGAATCCTCGTGCTCTCCTGTCGATAGAACGATATAGAGAGGTTGCTTGTGGGCCTCCACTTTCAACTGACGAACCAAGCCGTCTTTCTGGAAATCAAAGCTTTCTCTTATCCGAGTGTTGCCCGCAATGTATATTATATTGGCTCGGGGTTGCAGATCGATGCCCAGAAAACGAGCCTGCTGGGGATGGATTCCGCCGCGCCCCACTTCCGTTTCGGTGGGTGGGGGAGGGCGCGAGTCGGTGAAGTTGGGCGAGCCCGAGCCCACTCCTGCATAGATTCCGTTTTGGTAGAGGATTTTTCCGTTTGGCTTGGGAAGCGCTTTTTGTCCCCCGCTCACTTTCTTCAATTGGTACGGGTAACTGTTGACTGACATGCTGGCATTGAGAAAAGGAACAGCTTCGGCTTTCCACGCCACCGCCACACGCAACAAGTCCAAGTCATAGGCGAGAAAATAATCATCCCCCAACGGAAAAATCAGGGCACGTGGCGTAAGATTGGTGTCCGCCGGTTTGTCGCGGGCGTCCACCGCGGCCGAGAAAAAAGGAAAGGCCGGCTCAATCCATTGGTTCCACGGGGGAACGACTTCCGGTTTTTTGGCCCCGTGAGCGAAGGCCATGACAAGCGGGTAGAGTAACGAAAAAATGGCTTGGCGCCGAAACATCACAGGATTCCTTTTCAGGCAACGAATGGATCGAGAGTTTTCATCGGCTTCAGGGGGTATTTTAGGGTCAGGTTTGAGCTCAACCTGTTTGTTCCTTTTTCTGTGGCCCCAGCCCGCAATCCGCTTTCCTCTGGAGATCGGCTATGCTTTCGTTGAGTTGAGAAGTTTTTAATATCCATCGGTAGAGTTTCGGGGATTCCTTAACGCTATAGTAGCAAGTTCTTCCAAACCAGTAGAGGAAGAACCCGGCGAACAGGATTCCAAATATCGGCCCCCACAAGGCATACCCATTAATGATCTCCATGATGCATTGATAAATCCCAAATCCCAAAAGTCCCGTTACCAAGAAAAGTAACCCATACAAGAACACGAAAAGGACAAACAGGCCGGCGATGCGCGCCCATGTCTTGTAGGAAAAGAGCATATGAAAGATACCGATCACAGTGATGAATGTGCTGAGGACGAAAAGGCCAACGGCACCGCGCAGCGAATTATCCCGCCATGCATTCCCACCTTTCTCGGTTTCGGTGAAATAAATAGTCAGGGCAATCACGAGCAGTCCAAGCAGGTATTTCCAGGCAGAAACAATGAGCAATGCAATACCGCCAATGTATCCTTGGCCGATTACCTTTAGCCACGGAATGCTTACGCTGTTCTTTTCCGAATCCATTGTAGATAGGCTCAGAACGAAGTCAAAGACTTGAGCCTGCTTTTTGCCACCCTTTTTCTCAGTATTGGTCCAGTCGAACAAATACACTCAAGGCTTTTTCTTCGTCACCCACACGGGAGAGGACCACGCCATGTTGCCGTCACTTTGCATGACCCTCACGTAATAACGGTTCTCGCCTTCCAGCATGTTCTCGTCGGTCACTGTTTCCTCGAAGGTTTTGCCGGTGAAGATGCCGAAGTTCTTCCAGTCCTTTTCGTTTCGCACGATGGTGATCCTGCGGAAAGGCGCCGTTCCGTCTACTTTGAGCCAGAGCTTGGCGTTTTCCTTGGTCTCGAAGATGGACCCCAGTGGTTTTCCATTGCAGGTGAAGTTGAGGTAGATCTTGTCGGTTGCGGCAATGGTGCGGCGGTTGTCCATAGCCTCTATGATTCCCTCGCGGGTGAACTCCTTGCAGAAAACTCCTCCGTAGCTGGCATGCTGGGAGATATGGTCGGAGCTGGCGAAGACGCCGAGGTTATGGCCTTGTTTCAAGGCGTTCTGGTAAGTCCCCCTGGCGTATTGACCAAAATCCATGATGGGCTCTGGTGGAGCATTCTGGACTCTGCCCAAGGAATTTAAACTTGTGTTGGGAAGAAGGCCCACAGTCGGTTGCGGGGCACCTGCGCCTTCGTAGGATACGCGTGCCCCCTGATAAATCTCCACGATGTTTTCCGAGCTGTAGTCGAACTTTTCGTATTTCGACCAATCGGTTCCCATGCCCGTTGCTCCCGTGTGGCTGATCAAGGCGACGGGCTTGCCGTATTTCTTGAGCATTTCCCATAATTCGTACGGAAGGATTTCGCCCTCCCCCTTCTTGGCCGGCAAAGTCTTTTGCCAAGGTGAATTGAGGTACAGGCTCTTCTTTATGTAGATGATTGGTCCGCCACGTTGGGCGAAGACCACGTTGCGGTGCCCCCAAGGCCAACGTTGCTCGCGTTCGTAGACATAGAGTGTATTGAAGCGGCCTGGGCTGTGAAGAGCATCGTGCATGCGCTGGTTGTGCCACCACTCGTAAGGGTGATACATTTTCCCCGCGTCGGTGTGGTCGGAAGTCCCGAGAAAGTCGAGCTTGGCCAAGTCGTAGGCATAACGAAAATGATCGACGATGCACCCGTCGAAACCTGTCCGGCAATTCGATACGTCGGTATGTCGGTGCACGTCCCCCCAAAAAAGGCCATAGGATTTCCCGTCTACTTTCCATTGGTGGCGATCGGAGGCAGGCCGCTCGGGTGTCTTGTGGGAGTGAGGTGGGTTCTCTGCTTGCTCTTTCTTCGGCGCGACGGGAGAGGCTTCGGGTAGTTTGGAAGGCGAGGGGAGTGCGGCCAGCATCACCTTGGCTGTCTGGTGGGCCTTGTGCTTTCTTTCGTCGGATGGCCAGCATGCGCGTAGGTCACCCATGGTTCCTTTTCCATTGGGTAGCAACACGACTTTCCTGTCTTGTCCGAAGCTACTCGACGGAATTCTACGGCGAGAACTCCAAGTGCCAGACTTGACCCGATAGGAAGTAACCGCCACTCGCCAAAGGGCTGCATTGAAATAACGGTAGGCGACCCACGGGTTTCCTTCCCTGCCGACTCCTACCACGGGTAGGTTGACGGGATTGCCGGCCTCGCCTGCGGGACCTAGTGGGATTTCTTCAAATTGCGAGGATGCAATGTCAAACCTACCGAAGAGGACTGATTTCTCGGCATTGATGCCGGTCTTGTTCCCGTGACCGCGATAATCGAGGCCGTGCTTTACCTTTCCACGCTCGGCCGCGATCCAAAGGCCCTTACCATCGGCGGTTGCAGCCAAGGAGGCGCGGGCCTCGTACTTATTGCTGTGGGCGATTGGAAACTCCTTTGTCTTGCCCTCGGCATCCACTCTGCAGAGGTAAAGGTTGAACTCGTTGCCACGCGAACTGTCGTAAGCGATCCAAGCATTGCCCTTCTCATCGAATGCCATGCTCGGCGCCCAGTCTCCCCCTTTTTGCGTGGCCACTGCAAGCTCCTTGGACCACTTGCCTGATTTTGAATCTAGAACGCGGGCGTAAACGTCGCTTTCGCCCGCCCGAAAGGATTGCCAACTCACCCAGACTCTTCCCTTGGAGTCGGTGCCAGATACTGCAAACGCCTCGGCGGCATCCGTGTCCGCCAAGGTGACGGGTTTTCCCAAGCCGTTCTTCTCGTTCCAGGAACAAGCCTTGAGATTCACGCTTTTGTCGTCAGCAGTTTCGCTCCATACAACCCAAGTGGTTCCTTTGCCGTCGACCGCCAGGGCGGGTGCATGAAGAACAGCCGAATCGATTACCGTGGCGAGGACTTCAAAGCCAACCGCTTTCGTTCGGGCGAGCCGCAGGGCATCACTCTTTCCATTCCACTCCAAGTAGGCTACTAGCACGCGACCTTTTTTGTCGGTGGTGGCTGCCGGCAGGTCGATCTGGATGCCTTCCATTTCTATCTTTTGCAATTTATCGGCTAACTGGACCTCGGGTACCGTGAAAGGGATCGTTTTTCTCCTGATGTCGTTTGCCTTTGCCTTTGGCTTTGGCTTCGGTTTGACAGGTTTGTTTGGTTTGGGATTAGCTGGTTGTATGGGCTTCGGCTTGTTTGCTTGTTTCTTCTTTCTAACGCGGCTACGTAAAATTTCCCCAATGCCTTCCAGTGGAGGCAGAGTCTTGTCTTCGATGATCAGGTTGCCCAGCATATGGTCAGCCCATTTGACTGCCATCAACATATCCAGTCCCGGGTTCTCTTCCTTCACTTGGCAGGAGCAGGCGGAGCAGAGATAACTTGCCGCGCCGCGGGAATGTTCCAGCGTGATGTCCTTGCCGATCATGCCTTCGAGGACCCGGCCTCGACCAAATATGGGTATGGCGATTGGTTGGTCGGCCTGGGTCCGCATTCGCCGACTGTGATTCAGTAGCATCGAGACAAAGATTTCCTCCGCGGGATCTTTCCGCGAAACGGCCAAGGTGGTGAATTGGATTTTCAATGGTACGCTCGACCGCAGGACATCATCCAAGTCAATGGGACCCTCGTCCGGACCCGAGCGGAGTTGGCCTGCTTGCTCGAGGGGTATGATGCCTTTCGGTAACTTGGTTTCTCGGCTAGTTTGCTCGAGAAACTTCTTTAGTCGGGCTTCAGCGGACCGGTCCGCGGCTACATTTCCGCTTTCAACCAGTAGCCAGACGTTGGAGGTTCCTGAAAGCAGTTCCGACTTTATTTTCCGGCGCAACGGCGAGTCGATGATTCCTTCGACGTTCTTCAAGGTCAGGTCTCCGGTCCAAAGAGCTTCCCTGATCTTTGAGGAAGTTGGGTAATAAAGCGCGATTCGGGGAGTGTCATCCGGTTTGAAAGTAGATGCTTCGCCTTTCCATCTGGGATCGACCCGTGGCTCGGATGCCAGATCTAGTTTGTGGAGCATCAGGTTGGCGCCGTTCCCGAGGCTCGGGTTGACAGCCCGATCCAAGAGTTCAAGCGCTTTGGTTTGCTTTGCGGTCAGCGGAGCATGGTGCACGATGACGGCATGATACTTGTCGGCTTGCCAGCGTTCGAGCGCGTATCGGAAGACAGGCACTTGGCAGGCCAAGGCCTGTTGGGCCAACAAGACAGCTGTAGCTAACGTCAGTTGAAAGATGAGCTTCATGGCGTGCCTTTTCTTATTGGAAGCAGTGGATATATCCCTTGTCGGTACTTACAAGCAGCCTGCCATTGCTGATAACCAGGCCGTAACCTTTGCCAGCAATCTTTGCTGACCATTTTTTTTCTCCATTCGATGCGTCGTAAGCCAGGACGATGCCATCACCGCCGACGTAAAGTGTGTTTCCGCCCATGGCAAAACCGATTGGATGTACGCATTGGATTTTCCATTTGAAGAACCGTGCCAGGAGGGAGGTGATTTCCTTTACCCTTTTTCCGATTTCTGCGTGTTGGGCCTTGAGAGCCTCGTCGTTTTTGCGGCTCTTGAGCTGCTTGCCAATTTTTGCCTGTTTGGAGAGAAGTTGCCTTTTTTCGTTTTGCAGAGCCACGTAAGGCACTCGATCGAGAGCGGTCAGGTTTTCTCCCTGATGAAGATAGGCGAACCGTTTGTTAACCAACATACGGTTCGTCCCCTGAAAGCTAAGCAGATGACTGCGATTGCCTCCATCGGCAACCCGAAGCACCTGGTCTTTTGCCTTTTGGTTGTTTGGTCCACTGATCAACTGGTCTCCTTCCGTGAGCAGGCAATAGGTTCCGCCTGCTTCGGGTATGCTGCCCCGTCTTTTCCCCGTAATTTTTTCGAAAACTAACGGTGATGCTCTTCCCTGTGGTGCGTATAGGCTGTCGCTCGAAGCGAGTAACGCCCCCTGCAAAGTGACTTCAGTCTGGCGAGTCTGGAAACTTCCGTCGCCTTCCGGTTTGCCTGTCTCCGCATCCACTGCGCAAAGGTACGACGCCTCCCAAGGAAGCATGGAAGCCCCAAAGTAAGCGTTTCCTCCTTCTACCAGCACCCCGGTGCGACAGGGCCACAATGAGATCAGCTTGCCGTTGCTGGGAGTATGTCGCTTGTCTGGAATTGGGCGGTAGCGCCAAATTTCCTTGGCTGATTTTGCATCAATGCAATAGGCATAGCCGTCATCGGAGCCGAAGTAGAGTTTGCCATTTGTAGCAGTGGGCGGAAGCCGGACGGCGGAATCCGTGAAGAAAGCCCAGCGCTCCTTGCCGGTTTCCGCATCCAGGCAATGGACTGCATTGTCCACCGAAGATCCGAAGTAAACGTCCTTGCCGACGGAGGTGACAAAGAATGCAGGATCGAAATTCCGCATCGACTGCAAGTCCTTGTTCCCTGAGTAGGCATCCCATTTCGCCGGTCCCGACCAAGCGGTCTGAGGTGGGATTGGAGATTTATATACCCATGCCTCCTTTAACTGGGCAGGGAGCTGTTCCTCGCTTACCCCGCTTCGGCGATTGTCATGCCGGTAGGTTGGCCAATCTTCCGCATGGACGAACGGTGGGCCGGCAAGAAGAAACAGGGCAAGTGTCCTGGTCTTCATTCCTGTTGCTTGCCTTTCTTGGTTTCCTGTCCCGATGCACGGGGCCGGAATGCGAGGGAGGTTTCCATCCATCCACCGCAGGAACACCCGCCGCCACCCTCTGGAACCAAAAGCATTCCGGCTGCAGGAACCACGCTCAGCCAACAACTGGGTCGCAATCGGTTCCAGGTGGTCGTTTTTTGGGTTTCCTGTCCCCACATGGCAATTTGCCTGCCATTGCCGCGGTAGATCAAGGCGTCCTTGGTGCCGACGTAGGTGTGGCATCCCGATCTTCTTCCAATTTGACCAATTACTTTTTTGCCTGTCTTGAGGTCGAAGGCAGATGGTTCCAGGAAGAGGCGCCCGTTAATGGCGACTGGATGTTGCATGTGGCCACTGTGGTGGTCGTTGGGCCAATTATTGACTGTTTCCCATAATTTCTTTCCCGTCTCGAGGTCGTGGTTGTAGAGATGGTATTTACCGTTGGTCGACGACTCGATCACAAGTCCGTGTTCGGTTGCTAGCATGTAGAAGACCACGGTCCCGTCCGCTGTGTCGATCGGTTGCTCCCATAGCTTTTTGCCGGTGTAGGCATCAAGGGCCACGAGAAACTGGTCTTTCCACAGATTCGGTCCATGCAGTCTGCCGGTGGCTTGCTTGAGAATCTCGGGGTTTCTTGATTCGACGAAGAAGATCTTGTTATCACGAATCGAGATCGTGGGATTGAGGACGGCCCCTTCCCGATAGCTCCACGCAACTTTTTCGTTTGTCTTGTTGATGGCGAAGACCCCTTCGCTGCAAACTTTGGCGGTAGATTTCGGCTCGCGCTTGTCGTACCACATGCCACCACCGAAGAACGCGGTATAGGCGCTGTTTTTCTTTACCGCGCTACCATAGAAAAGATCGCCGTCCTGGGCAACGTATCCCCAGTCGTGAGTCTCTGCCGAGTAAGTTGAAGGCATCTTGTGAGCCGCCCTGCGGTGACCGGTGGCGGCATCCACTTCCCAACAACGATCCTTGACCGCTACGAAGAGGGCATCGCCATCCGTGCACCAGTTGCTGGCGTCCCTTGGCATGTTCACTCTGCGAAGGTCTGGTATTTCCAAGCTCCACAACGCTGACCCATTGTATGCGTCGAGGGCAATCATTCGGTTCATGCCTTGGTGGAAGAGGCGGCCCCACGAAGAAAGCGGCGCCGGCATCCGCGGGTTCCTGTCTATGCCGAAGTCAGCTCCGGGCCGTCCGACCCATTGCACTTCAAGATCCGTCGTCGCGGTGGCGCCACCAAGTTCTTCGTTGCTCGAAGTGGTGTTGCCTGCATTGCCATATTGATGGGTCCACTCGCCGCTGTTGGCCAAGGGTCCCGGCGCCACCTTGAACCAGTTTCCTCCCTTCAGCCTGGTATGCTTGATATCACTTGCCTTGAGCCATTCGGTAATTCTCTGATCTGATACGCCTTCCTTGCTGCCGGCAGGTTTGCCGAGAACGGCGATGCCCCCCCCTGGTCGAAGCAAACGATTCATTTCCAGGGCATTTCCCGGGCAGTCCTTCCCGAACAACATCGTTTCAGAGACCAGCAGGTTGGCAATGTGACCGGTGACCGGAAGCGCATCCAGATTCTCGACGTGGCGGACCGAAACTCGACTTCCATATACTCCTTTGCCGTACAGCCATTTTCTGGCCTTGTTTACCCGGTCTGGGTTGTCATCGAAGCCGAAGACAACCAAATCGCTCTGCATGGCCAACTCGTATGCCAGTTGCCCCGACCCGAAACCATAGACCACGCAAACACCACGGTTGACCTTGCTTTCCCGGATAATTTCCGCGGCCACTTGACTTAACTGGTTCACTTCCTCGCCAGTTCTCTTTGGCATGGCGGGAACGGCAAAGTTCATTCGCATGTCTAGTTCATAAGTTTTTCCAGTTGTTTTAACTCCCGATGGCGCCACCATGGTGATCCTGTAATGGTACAGTCGGCCTGGTTCCAATCCTTTTATTGTCAATGAATGGTTGCGGGTTTTAGCTTTGCCTTGCAGCTCTTGATCAAGGTTGTCTCCAATGCCATAATGAAGAATGCAATTGCCGGGCTCATCGCTTTCCCAGTAGACGGTTGCAGATCTTGGCGACTCAAAGCGAAGGTGTGGCTTAACGCTATAGGTCAAAGCCTTGGGAAAGAGGGATTTTCCCTTGGCGTGGAGGGCAATGATTTCATTTGGGTCGAGTGTTTTTTCATACAATCGGACACTGTGAACAGTCCCTTTCATGCGGAAAAATTCATCCTTATCGTGATAGGCTCCTATGGTGTAGTAGGCTTCTTCAGGGTAGGCGATTTCACCGTTGGCTGCGTTGCCGGAAGCTTCTTCCACGCCATTGACGAATAACTTCATTGTGATTCCGTCATAGCTACCGACGACATGGTACCACTTCCCCTTTTCAAAAGGAGTTCGCGAAGTGATTGTGTGGAGTTTCGATTCACTGGAAACGGATAGAAGGAAATTCGTTTTGTTGTACCCCAGGAGCCATCCTTTTTCGTAGGAACCATTGTCTTGATAATAGCCTGCGATGGCCCCCCATTGCGCTCCCGAATCAAGCGAAACCCAAGCTTCTGCAGTTAGGTTTTTGTTTGGTAACTGTTCAGCGGTCATCCCCGGGACGTCCATGCTGTTGTCTCCATCCAGACGCAATCCCATGCGCGAGGCCTCCCCTTTTCTTTCCAGTTCTCCGATCAGGTTGCCTCGAACCGAGGTGATTTTTTTGGCGGAAATTTTCTCTTGGGAAAAGACCCAGTCATGAAGTGGAAGCGTTTGCTTTGCCCAAAGGCCCAAGGGCAGGAAAAAGGAAAGCATCATCGTGGCCTTCGCCAACGAAGTTCCTGTTCCTTGGTGTATCATTCCTGAATCTTAGCTTATGAGTGATTGCATTGAGGCGAGTCCATAGAAACATACCTGTGTCCTGACCGACAAGGTCATTGTTTGTAGTTCGAGTTACTCGTTTCCGCCAGCCAAGGCTTTCCACTCCTTGTTCTTGGAAGCCAACTTTTCCCTTAATTGACCTAACATCAGGCCATGACGCTTGTCGTCGATGAGATCATTCAGTTCATGAGGATCATTTTTCAGGTCGAATAATTGGTGGCGGTCGAGGTGTGGGTAGTGGATCAGCTTGTAACGGTTGTTTCGCACCATGCGCTGCTTGTCCCGAAAATAACCGTATATTTCGGAATAAATGGCATCTTGCTTGCCGTTTATGACGGGCTTCAGGCTTTTTCCCTCCACGCTCTCCGGGATCGCTGTTCCAGTAAGGTCGCAAATCGTGGGATAAAGGTCCCGTAGGTAGCAGAGTGCTTCGCTTCGCTTGCCTTTTGGTACGCCCGGTCCGGCAATTATCAAGGGTACTCGAATGGTGTGCTCGTACATGTTGTGCTTTCCCATTATGCCATGGCTTCCCAATGCCAGTCCATGGTCGCTTGAGAAGATCACATAGGTGTTATTCAAGCGTCCATCGGCTCTGAGTTGCTCGAAGATTCGCCCGACTTGTATGTCAATGTGGTCGATTACGGCATAATAAACAGCTATTTCGTCAAGGATGTCTTGCTTGGTCCGCGGCCATGGCAACAGCCGTTCATCCCGCCCTTCAAGGTTTCCATGGTCAAAGGGATGCCTCGGCAGGAAATTGGGCGGCAGTTTCAAATCGGCGGGTTTGTATCTGTTTTCATAGCCGGGGGGATAAATCAACGGGTCATGTGGGCCAGTGAAATTGACGTGAAGAAAGAACGGTTTGTCGGTTTTGCGCTTCAAGAATTCCAAGGCGCCGTCCGCGACGTATTTGTCGGTCAGTGAGGTGAGTCCGATTCCTTTGTCCAATTCCGGGTTGCCTTTTGCATCCTTGAAAGTCCAGTTACGATATCCGGTGACGGGTCGACCCTTGCGGCCGAGAATGATTTCGCCTTTCTTCCAGGTGCCGCCGCCGCTGCCAAAGAGTCCCCGCGTTTCTTGATAGCCCCGAGCCAGTGGCTTGCCGTCGTTCATCCATTTTCCGCTGTACCAAGCATGGTATCCGCCTGCAGTCATGGCTGCTGGCAGGAGTGTAAGCTTGGGGTCAATCCGTTCTCCGCCCCTCCCCATCAGCACCCCGTTGCGAAAACTGGAGCACCCGGTGAGGATCTCCGCCCGGCTTGGCACGCAGAGCGGGTTGGCGCAGGTGGCTTGTTCAAAAGTTATGCCCCGCTTGACCAGTCGGTCCAGGTTGGGTGTATCAATTAATTCGTTGCCAAGAGCAGCTATGGTGTCGGGCCGCTGGTCATCCGTCACGATGAGCAATACGTTGGGTTTGGAACCTGCGTCCAATGTCATCAGCAGAAGCAAGCTGAAACTCAAGCTCAGGAAACGCTTCATCCTGTTTACGTAGAGAAGCTGATTCTTCTTACAGGCTTCCTATGCTGTCTCCTCACTTGCCCTTTAGTTGCGAGATGAGAAAGGCGGTCGGTGTATCGTGCTTCACCTTGGCTTGACTCGGGTAGACGAGTTCACAAGCCACTCCCTTTGTCTTGCAATGCTCTTGCAGCTTCACTCCGAAATTCGAGGTGTGAGTGGGGTCCTTCTGGTTTTTTCCGATGGCGGGAGGAGCCCTGTAGAGCAAGTATACCGGGGGATCGTCCTTGGTCACGAGGGCATAGGGCGAATATTCTGCGATCCACGGAAGGATTTTTTCGCGTTGCTTTAGGAAATGGGCAAAGGATCCCAACCCGAAAGCATGTCCGCCGTAGCGGCTGTTGGGCGTCCACTCCAACATTTGCTTTGGGTCCAATGTTGTCTGCGCTCCAATCACTGCGGCGCAAGCCAAGCGGGTGGATTCCCTCGCCACAGGATCCTTGCTCTTTGGGTCGGCCAAGTCGTCATGAAAGGAAAGCCATAGGCTGGAGCAAGCCCCCGCTGATCCTCCCGCCGCTCCGATTCGTTTCTTGTCCAGGTTCCATTCCTTTGCCTTGCTGCGGACGAACTGCAGTGCCCGAGCGGCATCATGTAGCGGTGCCTTGACTGGCGGTTTCTCCTTACTGGTGACGTAGCGGTAATTGATTGCCACAACGGAAATGCCCGCCTTGAGCAAGGCAATGGGGTCGACGAATCTGTCCATTCGTTCCTTCGATCCACCTCTCCATCCACCGCCGTGGATGACGAATGCAACGGGGGTGGGTGATTCGGAGTCCGCCTTCCAGAAATCGAGAACGTTTCTTTCATGATCTCCATAAACGATTTCGGACTTGGTCGGCTTGGGAACTGTGGAAGCATAGCCCGATGTTTTTTTCTGGGAATGAACATGTCCGCACAGGAACGCTAGGGCGACTAGGTGAAGGAATAACTTCATACTGTGTCTTGGGGTGTTGGTTGAGAGGTTTCAGACGAATGGTCAACGATCCATTTACCTCTTCAATTTATCCGTAGTGAATTTCGATGGGAAGCTCTATTTGGACTACTTTGTTTTAATAGAAACTTAGGGATAAATTACTATTGCAAGTTACTTGCATTAATTGCAAAGCTAATGCCATGCGTAAACAACGGAGAATGGCTCTTGGTTTCTTGGCCACGCATTTCCTGCTGATTCTGTCGGCGGCTTCTCCTGATTTGCACAATGCGATCTTTCATTACGCCGAACAGTGTTCTCAGGATTCCCGCCATCAGCCCTGCCATTCTCATGGGCAGGAAGAAGGAGAGTTGCCTGAAAGCAAATGTGCGGTCGTTCTCTTCAGCGAAAGCGCCGATTTCTTCCATGGCGCAGATTTTGAGCCCACACCAGGAATCTGCGATGGCAAGATTCCGCTCCTGGATGTCGTTCATCTAGGATCTGGGAACCGGAACAGTCCCTTTGGGGCAAGGGGACCTCCCCTTTTGGGATAACCATCCTTTGCCGCGCCGTTTCCCTTGGCGCTAACTCGACCCTAACCCTTTGAGAGGAAGCCTCTGATTGGTGAGATTTCACTCGCCCGAAGAACAATTGGTTTTCCTAAACAATTAATTCCTAACGTATTATTATGAAACATATCACTATTACATTAATGATTTCCGCTTCGCTTGTCTTCGCCCAAGAGGAGAAGGCAAAGGAAGAAATTAAAGAACTCGATCCGATCGTGGTCGAATCCTCTCCCCTCGAACCAAGTATTAAAAAGGTCACGCAGGCTTGGAGCGTCTTGGATGGTAAGAAAATCGATCAGGCGCGAACCGCTACGCTTGGAGGGACGTTGGCCAATGAACCAGGCATTTCGCAGTCATTTTTTGGCCCAAGCACAAGTCGTCCAATTATTCGAGGCTTGGATAAGCAACGGATCCGGATGTTGCAGAACGGAACGGACTCTTTTGACGTGTCCGCTTCTTCCGAGGACCATGCTGTGCCGATCGACCCTTTGCTGGTTGACCGCATAGAAATTCTACGTGGTTCCTCCGCTCTTCTGTACGGCGGCAACGCCATAGGAGGTGTCGTGAACGTCATCGATCGAGGCATTCCCACTCAAGCCTATTCTGGTTTTTCGGGAGGATCCCTTCTCTCCAGTTATTCGAATGTCAACAAAGGTTGGAGCGCAGGCGCCAATGCCTATGGAGGGAGTGACTCTCTGAGCTTTCAGATCAATGGAATGGAAAAGGAGTACTGGGAATACGATTCTCCCAACGGTAAAATCAAAAACAGCATGGGTGATCGTTCCTTGCTTGGATTTGGAGCTTCCCACATTATGAAAAACGGGTATGCCGGTTTGGGATATTCTCAGTATGACTCTACCTATCATATCCCGGGAGGGGAGCACGCAGAAAACAAGTCCCGCATCGAAATGGAGAGTGATCGGTTCGAATTTCGTTCCCAAATCGAGATCGCGGATTCCGATTGGTTGAAGAGCATCGAGCTGAATTTCGCACATGGAGATTATCAGCATAGCGAAATCGGCATGGAAGAGGGAGCATTGCCCTTCGAGACTCACTCGACATACCTGCGAGAAGGTACGGAAGGACGGATAGTTTTGCTCCACGAGGTGGGTGAATTTAGTGGAGCTTTAGGCTTCCACGGAATTCTAGACGATTTCAAGATTACGGGAGAAGAATCTATTTTTGCGGGGGCCAGCGCTACCAATTCCGCTATATCTTCCGAGGAATCGACAAGACTTGCGGTCTTCTTGGTCGAACAATTCGAGTTGAACGAAAATACTCAAGTCAACGGTGGTGTCCGATTAGAGAATCTGGACCGAGATTTCGTTGGTGTTGCAGATCGCGATGACACGGCCTTTAGCGCTAGCGCTGGGATTTATCATGACCTTAGCGATGTGTGGAGCCTTGGTGGAAACCTCAACTATTCGGAAAGGATGCCTGATGCCGCTGAATTGTACAGCGATGGAGCCCATCATGCCACGGAGGCTTTTGAGATAGGAAACTCCTCACTGGATGACGAGAGCGCAGTGGGCTTCGAACTCATCTTGCGCCGCTCGACGGAAAAAGTTTCCGCTCAAGTGGTTGGGTTCCATACCCGATACAGCGACTATATCTACCTGTCGGATACGGGGGGTGAGCGTGACGGGGATGGCAACAAACCGCCAGCTGCGGGAGAAGAGGCACTTACGGAGAGACTATACAAAGGGGTGTCTGCGAAATTCTATGGAATTGAGGCGGAAGTTGATTGGTTGGCCATGGAGAATGCAGACTGGTCCTTGGTGCTGTCAGCTCAAGGAGATCTTGTCCGGGCTCGGAATACTACGGACAACGCCAACCTGCCGAGAACTCCTCCTGTCACCTTGGGTTTGGGTTTTGATATCCTCGGGGATAAGCTGAACTTCGGCATGAACTTGACCCGCGCCATGAAGCAGGACGATCTGGCTCCCAACGAAACCTACACGGCCGGCTATTCACTACTCGATGCTTATGCCAGTTATGACGTTGCCTTGGGAGATGCCGAAGGTGAATTGTTCCTCAGAGGGCACAACCTAACGGACGAAAAGGCCTTGCTTCATACCTCCTTCCGGAAATCTGAAGCTCCTCTCCCTGGAGCAGGTGTCGAGGTTGGTTTCCGAATCGATTTCTAAGCTTCAACTCAGGAAATAATTAACGCGTAAGCTTTTTCAGTTCGGCCTGTGTCCAGGGACTAGTTCTCTGGGCATGGGTCTTCTGGATGGCTTTCACGTCAGCTTCCGTAATCGGTCCGCCTTCATTGTTCCAAGCATAACGTACGTAGCTGAGGACACGGGCTAGGTCGCGTTCACGCGTTAAGCCCAAGGCCTTGGCAGGAGCCATGAAGCCCGCTTGGTAGGTCTTGCCGTCCACTGGACCTGTTAGGCCGTGAAGCAGAATGGGCACCAGTTGCTTTGGGTCTCCCTTTACTCGTGGTGAGTCGATCAGCGGAGGTGCGAGGCGGAGGTCGGTTCCTTCCACTTGGATGCCTTTGCCGTCGGATCCATGGCAGGCCACGCATGACTGGTAATAGGTGACTTCCCCGTCGCGGACCAGCCTGCGATGATCCGGATCCATGTCCTTGGGAAACTTGATGCCCCGGCTCCAGTTGGTAAGAGCCGCTTTCCATGGTCCGGCTACTTCGGCCTTGTGCGTTTTGCCTTCAAAAAGCTCCTGCACCAACGGCAAGTCCTTCTTCCCCCACAGGGAAACACCAGTGGCTAGGATCATGCCGCGGTTGGTCAGATGTTTCCTCGCGACCTGCTGAATTAAGTCCTCCACCGGGGGGCGAGACTTGCCCTCCGTCATGCCCAGTGTGAAGACGAGTTGTTGCGCGACTTGGGGGTCTCTTTCCTTGGCGAAAACGGATAGTCCCGCAACGGTCGCGTCTTCCTGCATCCAGCGCTCGGTCACCTGGATGGCGGCCCGTCTCACGCGGGGATCGCGATCTTCATATAAGTTGGCCACGAATTCCTGGTTCAATACGTCCAAGCCTTCCAAGGTCCACAGAGCGTGTAATCGGGCGAGGGGGTTTTGACTGAATCGGGCCATCCCTTGCAGCAGAGGGATGACGGTTTCCCGATCTTCCCGCAGAATGATGAGCTTCTGGGCGGTCATCCTCCACCAGCCGTTGTCGTGGCTCAAGTGCCGCAGCAACTCTATCGTACTCTCCTCCAGCATCCGGGGCGGTTGGTCGGGCGTGTGGTCGACGTGGCGAACCCGCCAAATACGGCCGTGACGAACGTTCTTTTCGAGGCCGTTGGCAACGATGGCCTTGCGAGGGCCAGGCGAAAGCCATGGGGCGTCCTGAATGATTCCGCGATACATGTCCGTGACGTACAGGCAACCGTCGGGGCCCGTGGCCGTGTTGACGAAGCGCGAGTTGATGTCCGAAGAAAGCAGGAACTCCTCATTCCCCGGCTCCGTCTTTTCAAAAAAATCGAGGCCGCTTTTTTTGTTCAAGTTTGCCCGGCGCACGACGTGAATGGTGGGGTCGCAAATGAAGTAACGCCCGTAGTCGGCATAGGGCAACTTGTGTCCCTGGAAAATGGATTGGCCGCAGGCTGAGGTGAAGGAGCGTACGGCCGCGGCGGAGCCACCCCGGTCGTTCAACAGGCACAGACTTTTCACCTTCATGAAGTCGGGGGCATAGGGTTTGCCCATGTCGATGGCGGTCCCGTACACTTCCTTGCCGGCCAAGCGTTGCACTGTGCCCCAGTAGCGCGGATGAAGGTAGGGCGCCGCCACCGGATCGGAATTATGGGCCCAGTAAACGTCGCCGACCTCGTTGTGCGTCAGTCCCCACTGGGTCCAGTGGCCACGCTGCTTTTCCGTTTTCCAGGTGCCGTCGGTGAAGCGATACCGCTCGATGTTGTAGGAAATGTAAATTTGGTTGTCCAAGTTCCAGATGAGCCCGGAATCCTGATGTTCCACCGATTGGTTGTTGCCCCTTCCATAGGAACCGCGCTTGTAGAGGAGCTCCTTTTGGTCGGCCACGCCATCCCCATCGCTGTCACGGTAGCAATAAACGTCCATGCTGTCGGTTTCCCGTACTGCGATGCGGTCATCCAAGGGCAGGATCATGCGTGGCAGGTTGAGTCCATCGACGAATACCGTGACCTTGTCCATGCGCCCATCCCCGTTGGTGTCTTCGAGCCGCTTGATTCTTCCATTGCGGAGGGTNTTGGTTCCCGTGCCTGCCACGTCCTGCATGTAGCTGCGCATTTCCGCGACGTAGAGCGCGCCATTGCCATCGAATACGGTCAGGACGGGTTCCTCGACCTCCGGNTCGGCGGCCACCAATTCGGCGACGTATCCCGGGGCGAGCACAAAGGTGGCCTTTTCTTCCTCAGGTGTGAGCATGCAGTAGGGGTTGTCCTTCTTCTTTGCCTTGGCCGAAGCCACGGCATCGGAAATTGCGCCTGCTGGTTTGGCCCAAGTCACTTCGCTTGGCGTCAGGATCGTGGGTTGGTTGGGGTTGGGGAATTCCTTCGGCACCGGCAAAGTAACTTTGCCCGTCGCCAGGTACTCGCAGCTGCGGGCCACGATGGTTTGGAAGCCCACGCAATGCAGAGCTTCCCAGAACTTTTCATTGAAATAGCAATGGCCCATAGAGGTCACGATGGCACGTCCCTTGCCGTAGGTGACTTCCCAAGTCATGGGCTCGTGCTGGCCCGTGCCTCTCTGCTTCGGATCGGAGAATGCGGAAGACAGCACGGTGAGGTTTTCGGCGGGTCCCCGCATGTGATGATACAACTCGTCCTTTCCGTGCATCCATTGCTGCGGCAATCCATTCATCACGGGATGATCCGGCTGACGGACCGTGACCTGAAAAGAGTGCTTGGATCCATGACCCGAGTTGTTCGCGTTGTCTTCGTCGACGAACGTCCGGCCGGTTTTCGGGTCCACCTTGACCGCCTTGCCCCGATCGCCCGGACGCCAGCCAAGACCGATCATCGCATTGAATTCGTCCCAATCCCTGAAGGCATTGTTGGCCGCGTGCACCAGCAGGACACCGCCTCCGCCATTTACGTACTCGACGAAAGCCTTGCGGGAGGCCTCGGGCCAGTTCTGCCCGTTGTAATTCATGATCACGACGTCATGGGCCGCGAAATCCGGCTGCCAAGTATGCCAACGGTCGCCGAGGGCATCCTTGGCCGGCTTGGTTTGCTCCTTGTAGGCCTGGGCGTATTTTTCAAAAGCCGCCTGCACCCGCGGGTGAACGGATTTCGGGGCTCTCGGTGCGCGGGGGGTGGTCGAGGCAGGTGCTGTGGTGGAGCTGACGGTGAACNTGCCGGTTGCCTCGAGGGTGGCCCNNANNGCATCGGNGGNGATTTGCCANTTNTGGTTGTTNCGNCCGTCCACGANGAGCACGCGAATGGGCTTCATCGCCTGCAAGCTTNCGTTCAAAAGANAGGAAAGCGCAAGGAGCCCAAGCAGGGCTCTGCATGAGCCTATTCCTTGCTTGCGCATTTACTTTTGCTCCGGTTTCGTCAAGGGCGCGAAGGGAACCAAGGCGGGATCTCCGAACACCACGTAGAGCACGGTGTTTTGCGGTAACCTGCGCTGCGTCGAGGAGGGCTTCACGACGTAGCGTCCGGGGCCGAACCCGCGCATATCGATCAGGCCATTGATGAGCTGTTGGTAGGCTTCGCCCACACTGGCTCCCTCGAGCCATTTCTCCAATACCGGATAGAGGTGAGGGAAACCGGAACTAAGCCGCATGTGACCAAAGAAAACGGTCGCGCCTTGGTCTAGGTAGCGGGTTGCAAAGGCAGGACGCTGGGACATTTTATATCCACCGGGAGCGGAGCTCATGCGCGGGAAATCGGATTTCACGGGGACAGCGGAAAAGCAGGATCCGGATAGAATGACTTGGTTTTTCGATTGTGCCGGAATTCCATCGATGTCGACGGAACACGACATACCGGGAATGCCATGCCCGTGCATGATTACCAATTGAGCGTTTTGCAGAGCCTGCTGTGGCTTGGGGTCGNATTTCTTTACGAAGTTGCGCTTGCTGGCCAAGCGAATTTCCCAGAGGGCTTTCCCCTCGNGCTGCGGGGCATTCGTTGCGGAGGGCGTGTAGATGGCGACGGTCGGAGTCTGTATACCGTATTTCCCGAAGAAGTTGCGGAGTATGCCTGCCTTCTGGAGAGATCGGGATTCCGTGTTGGAAGGGACTTGGCTGATTGCGAAGGGATTCAGTTTCGTTTGCGGTATGCTCTGGTAGTTGATGCTTCGTTCGATCAATTGCTTGAAGGACGCCGATGACGAAGCCAGCAGGATGCCGGGATAGGCATCGAGGTATCGGTCCTCGTCGAGGGTGGTCAATAATTCCCAGGCCCCAAGCACCATGTTTTCCCGATAGGATTCCATCCGTGGGGCCAAGGCCACGTACTTTGGTTTCAGCTTGGCCAGCTTGCTCCTCAATGCCTCAAGGGTTTCAGGTTGATGAACATTTGCCAGGTCCTTGGTCTTGATGATCGTTCCCTTGCGATGTTTGGAAAGTCGCTCCAGAGATTGCAGGTAACCTGCCTCCGTATGGTCGGTGAGGATAACGTAGCCATTTCCCCGTGGCTCATCTTTCTTGAATTTAAGGATGAAAGCGGAATTACTCAGGTGATAAACGCTGGGCCGTGGCGAGTTTCTATCTACCCGAGGCAGTTCTCCGATTTCGGGAATCCGGAACTCCTGAGCTAGCCCGTTCGAACCAAGCGCGAAAGGGATCAAGGCAAGGCGTATGAGCGAGCGAAATTGGTTTCTCATCGTTTCACGAACAAGTTCGAGATCACAAATTGCTCGATGACAACGTGAAGTTTCTATCCATCCTTTTTCTCTGCTGCGTCCTATGCTACATCACTTCTTCCGCAGGGACATTGCCCCGGCATGGATGAGCTGCACCTGGTAAAGTGAAGTTCGCGCCGTGATGAATAGGGTCTTGTAATCCTTGCCCCCGAAGCAGACGTTGGCCGGCTTTTCTGGGACCTCGATGGTCTCCAGTTTCTTGCCGTCGGCATCATAAACCTGGACCTGTCCGTGGGTGAGATAGAGGTTGCCTTCCACGTCTACCGCCATGCCGTCGCTTCCCTCGTCGATGGTAAACAGTTTCTTCCCGAGCTTTCCCTTCTTGCTTACCGCATAGCAGGTCACGGTGTCGGGATAGTTGTGATACTTCGGATCCGGATGGCGCTTGTGCCCGCCCGTATCGGCGACGTACAACCGAGAGCCATCGGGAGAAAAGACGATGCCGTTGGGCATGGCTAAATCCTTGATCAAGACCTCGAGCTTGCCCGTTTCGGGATCCAGTTTGTAGACCCAGTGGCCGGGGATTTCATGCGGTGCTCGCAAACCCCATGGAGGATCAGTAAACCAGAGACTGCCGTCCTTCCAAACCGCCACGTCGTTGGGCGAGTTGAAGCGTTTGCCTTCGAATTTATCGGTTAGCACCTTTGCCTTTCCGTCCTTCCCAATGCGGATGATGTTTCGGGCAGCGTGTTGACAGGAGATGATGCGCCCTTGCAGGTCGAGAATGTTTCCATTGGCCTGCTCGCTTTGGCGAAACATGGACAAGCCATCCTTCTTGCTCCACTGCATGAGCTTGCTGTTGGGGATGTCGGAGAAGACGACCTTGCTTTCCCCGGGCAGCCAAACAGGACCCTCCGTGAACTTCATGCCTCCGGCCAGTTTTTGTACCTTGGCACCGGGTTGGACGAGGGAGGTGGCTTGAGCGTGGAGCACCAATGCGGATAGAGCTGTGACTAGTGACAACGTGAGTTTTTTCATGATCATGGTAGAGTGAGGGTTTGGTAAGGGAACCGTTTCTGAAAGAGTGGGTTGATTTGCGGGTCGTTTCTAGCGCGTCACCAAATCGGACATTCTCGGGTCCCAGGGAAGGGTGGCCACTTTCTTGAGGTTGCCGTCTTTGGAAATTCGATATGCAGTGAGGCTGGCCCCGTTGGTGGCGGATACGAGAAGGAACTTTCCGTCCGGGGAAAGGGTGAGTCCCCAAGGAATCTTGTCGGCCTCGGTCAGGCCGAGAAACTCCGCCTTGCCGTCATCCATCAAGCGGTAGCGAGAGATACGGTCAAAGTCCTGGCGATGCCCGCGCAGGCCGGCGAAGAGAAATTTGCCATCGGGCGTGATCAGCAGATCGGAAGCGCTCAGACCGATCTTGGACATGCCGGGGGGGAGTATGCTGATGTCCTGTTCCACCTTGAGCTGTCCATTGGCTTCCCGTCGGTAGGAGGACAGGCCGATGCCTTGTTCGTTGCTGAAGTAGACCATCGGCAGGGTGGGGTGGTAGGCCATGTGGCGTGGGCCTGACCCGAGGGGAGGCTTGGCGTCCTTGGGCTCGAGCGGGGTGACCTTTCCGG
>PAZC01000013.1 GCA_002716045.1 Opitutia bacterium | reverse complement strand
CCGCCAAACCGCTTACCTTGATGAAGTGCCTTCTGGATTTCATGAGTAGGAGATATAATAACATGATTTATTGATATCAAGTCTTGGTTGGAAGCCTCGAACTTTTGGGATTCACAACACGGGCTTCCTCGGTTAGTTTCTGTCTTCCTTCCAACGGGTCCGTAGCTCAGCGGTTAGAGCAGGGGACTCATAATCCCTTGGTCCTCGGTTCGAATCCGAGCGGGCCCACCAATTCACAAGGATAGCAATTCCTAAATTCAATGCAGGCGGGCTCATGAAACCAACACCGGCACTCCTTTCCCTTTTGATGCTTATGTGCGGATGTTCCGACTTTCAATTTTCCGAAGAAGATCTTGGGAAAATGAATGAAGGAAAGAAATCATCCGAAACGGACAAAGACGAAAACAAAAACACAGAGGCTATGATACCCAAAGCCTTGCATGATGATTTATTATCCGGCCAGGAAGCTCGTTATCAGGAATTGAATCTGGCGTTGCAAAAAACCCAAGGTGAACTGCAAAGCACCCGAGAGGATCACGAAAAGCTTTTGGCGGAACTGGCAAAGCTGGAAGACATGAAACTTGCCCTTGCGGCCACGCAAGAAGAGCGGAACCGGATAATGGCCGAAGCCGAGAATTACAAAAAAACATCGCTAGCGGCAAAGAGCGCGCAAAGTGCCTCCAGCTCTCAATCCATTCAGCAACTAACGGCAAGCAACACTCAATTGTCCCAGGAACTGTTAGCCAGTACACAGCGTGTAGAGAAGTTAGAGCTCTCTGTCAGCCGGATTCAGAATCCAGCCAACATGCTGAAAATCAGGCAATTGACTCTGGAGAAAGAGTTTCTTTCCAGGCAAGTGGCGGGACATGAGGAAAAAATCAAAGAGTTACAAACCTCCGTCAGCATCACCAAGAATCAAGAAAACCTTAATACCATTAGGCAGTTAAAATCCCAAAACTCTTCTCTTACCCAATCTTTGGCCAGAAGTGAAAAAAGGTTGAAAGAACAGCAGGCTTTGCGACCAAAGCCAGTTAATCCGGTAGACCCCAACCTAGTTAAGCAATTAAAGTCCCAAAACGCCAAACTATCATCACAACTGGACAAATTGAGGAAGCAGGTTGCAAAACCTGTGGCTGTGCCCAAGGACAACCTCAAAACTCTTGCCGAATGGAAGCAATGGCTAACCAGCCAAGGCTTGATGAACGTTAAGCCGACGCCCGCTCAACTCGCGAAATCCGTTGGCAAGCCACATGACAAGGCGAACCAAGTGGCTAGTGGCGATGGGGACGAGGCGATTTTTATATGGAACGCGTTGGTGAAGGCCCCTTTGGAGATTCGCACCATCGATGGTAAAATTGAAACGATAAGTTACCAGAAATAACCTCGGTGAATTATACTTTTGGGTTTTAAGCGTCCTCGCCCTCCTTCATTTTCCTCTTTGTTTCATGATAGGTCGTTTCACCGCAACGGGTGTGGTGATCGCCAGTATGGTGGGGACCGGGGTATTCGTGGCTCTTGGCTACCAAGCGGCCTCCATTAAATCCACCTTTGCCATCCTGTTGCTATGGGTTTTGGGCGGTGTCTATGCTTTGTGTGGGGCTTTCTGTTACGCGGAACTGGCGTCTCGGATGCCTCGTTCAGGTGGCGAATATCACTTTCTTTCCCGGATTTATCATCCAGCCTTGGGATTCCTGGCGGGGTGGGCGACTGTCACGGTGGGCTTTGCTGCCCTCACTGCTGTGGCTGCCTTGGCCTTTGCGTCTTACATGAGCATATTGACCACCGACCTAAATGAGCAATTGATGGCGGTTGGCATGATTTTGCTTTGTGGCTGCATGCATATGGGCAAGGCGGAGGTTGGTCGCTCTTTTCAGAATGGTTTCACCGCAATCAAAATCGTTTTACTGTTTGGATTGATGTTGATGTTTTTATTTCTGACGATTGATCCTCAACCCGTAAGTTTGTTGCCCGGAAAAGGTGATTTGAATATGGTTTTAACCATGGAATTCGCCACGGCATTTGTGTTTGTGACCTATTCTTTTTCAGGATGGAATGCAGCGGTGTACGTTGCGGGAGAAATCCGCCGCGCAAAACAGATTGTTCCGTATGCCTTATTGGGTGGAACCACACTGATCCTCGCCTTGTACCTTTTGCTAAATTATGCCTTTTTGCAAAGCATACCCTTTGCTGAAATCGAAGCCCTTGAATCAAAGGAAAATATAGCAGCTTTAGCTGTCGGAAAAATATTTTCCGGGCAAGGGGAGATCATTTCCAACCTATTGATATCCATCAGTCTAATATCAACAGTAGGTGCATTAGTTTTCATTAGCCCACGCATTTCTCAGGCCATTGGTGAAGATTTCAAACCTTTGAGTTTTCTCTCCCGAAAAAACAAAAATGGCATACCTGTAACTGCAATTTGCGCGCAACTGTTTTTGTCCATTCTTTTTGTACTCGCGTCCAACCTTCAATCGATTCTCATGTACGTCGAATTCACTCTCATTTCATTTTCATTTCTTACTGTTTTCGGACTGTTTCTTTTACGCCGGAAATGCTCGGGATCTTTCGAAGGATACATGGCCTGGGGTTTTCCCTGGACCCCTCTTTTGTTTCTGCTCATGAGTGGGTGGGTCTTGGTGTCAGTTTTTTCAAGGCATACTTTGGAATCTTGCGTTGGTTTGCTTACCATCCTCGCAGGCCTTGCCCTTTATTTTTTATCTTCCCGCTCATCCATCAAGTGAACCATGCTCACCTCCGAAGCTCATGCTATGGTGGACCAACAAGTCGCGAGACGAGGCATTCGGGATGACCATGTATTGGAGGCAATGAGGAAAATAGATCGATCCCTTTTCGTGCCACCTGAAATTCGATTCAGAGCATTTTCGGATCATGCTCTTCCCATCGGCCATGACCAAACCATTTCCCAACCCTACGTAGTTGCCGCCATGACCGATGCATTGGAGCTCAAGGGCACGGACCGGGTACTGGAGATCGGCACCGGATCCGGTTACCAAACAGCTATATTGGCGGAGATTGCCGGTGAAATATGGTCGATTGAAATAGTGCGCCCACTTGCGAAAATGGCGAATGACCTACTGGATGGATTGGGTTATACCAATATATCTTGCCGCATGAGTGATGGGGGAGAGGGGTGGCCGGAGGAAGCGCCTTTCGACAAAATCATTGTGACTGCTGCGCCCCAACAAATTCCTGAAGCATTGGTCGATCAGTTGACGATGGGTGGTCTCTTGGTTCTTCCCGTCGGCTCAAGTGATCAGGATTTGCTTCGTCTACGCAAAACAGAAGACGGAGTCGAAAAAGAAAGGCTATTCGGAGTACGGTTCGTACCCATGACCGGTTTGGTTTCCGAATAGAAAACGGCTGCGAGCGTTTACTTCTTGGCTAGTTTCCCAAGCCGTTGCTTGGCTTTTTTGTGGGCGGGGTCGAGATCCGTCACTATCAGAAAATGCATTTCTGCCTTTTGCAGGTCGTTACCCGCGAGGGCCCTTTCCCCCAATCGAAAATGAGCTTCCAGATGTGACCAATTGGCTTCCAGAACTGTTTCCAGATGGGCAAGCACCTCATCGTCCCGTTTGGTGTTCTCGAGCAACGTAGCCAAGATGAAGTGAGCTTCGCACAATCCGGGGTTTGCCTGAATGGAACTTTCTAAAAAAGGCACAGCTTGCTTGTCCTTTCCCTTGGACAAACTGATTTTAGCTAGATTCAACAAAACGGGCCCCCTCGACCTACGCGCTACAAATGCCTCCTCCTGTAATCTGCGAGCTCGCGCGAAATTGGCTTTTTCGGAAGCTTTGTCACTGGCTTTGCTTAGTTCAAATTCGATTGAGGCAAAGGTTTTGTCGGCGGCCTTGAAATCCTTTTCTGCCTTTGGCAGGTTTTCTTCTCCAAGGAAATGTAAGGCTCTTTCCAAGAGGGCATCTCCGCGGGAAGAAGGTTGTTTAACCGCTTTGTCCAGAAAGGGGAGAATTTCTTTTGTCCGACCTTCCTTTTCGGCAAGCTTGCCTAAATACAGGTAGCCATAGCCTTTGGAACCCTGATCTTCGATGGCATGTTTGTAGTGCCTGCGGGCGGAACGAAAATCTTCCTCTTTCTCCCTCATTTGGCCGAGTTGTAGATGAGCCGGGCCATTATCCGGATCGAGTCCAATAGCTGTGTGAAGGTGTTTTTGGGCACCTTCCGTGTCCGGATTGACGATCAGATTGCCCTCCTCGTCGGTATATTCTCCCCGCAACAACAGGAGGGCCATTTGGTAAGGGGGGCGGGAGTCGTCAGGCAAAAGGTCGGCGGCGATTTCCAATAGTAGGCGGGCTCTGTCATACTCGTCAGGATGTTCCAGGAGAATTGCCAATTGCAGATGGGCTTCACCGTCAAGAGGGTCTAGATCGACTACCCTCGTCAACAGGTCGGCGGCCTTTTTGGTGTCACCCCTCTCAATCATGATCCTAGCAAGGCGTCTGCGTGAAACTGGATCAGAAAGGTCGATGTCAGCGATTGCCTGCAATAGACCAATGGCTTCTTCCTCGTCAGTTTTCACTAAGATTTCAGCGAGCAGGAGGCGTGCGTCCGAGAACTGGGGTCGAGAATCAATTGCTTCTCGGAGTAACGTGATGGCCTGCTCTTGTCGTCCTGCTGCGTAATGTAACCGGGCCAAGGCAAGACGGGCTTGGGTGAAGTCGGGCTCTATCTCGAGGGCTTTTTCGAGATGGGATCGGGCTTCGTCGAGGATTACCTCGGAGGGAGCAATTTCCATTGAACCGAAAGTGCTATTTGCTTTTGGCGGCCGTGCTCTTGCGGTTCGCGCGCTTGGCGGTTGCGGGCTTTTTCTTGGCTGGAGCTTTTTTCTTGGCCTGAGTTTTGGGCTTGGCTTTTGGAGTGGTGGTTCTCGCCTTGGCCGGCTTTGGTTTGGCATTGCGGGCACGGGAAGATTTCGCGGCGGCTGGATTCATTAGAAGAACGGCAAGGTGGTAATGGGCTTCGGCGTACTTTGGGTTGATTTCGATTGCTTCCAGCAAGTGGGTTTTGGCGTCTGCAAACAGCTTTTTTTCACAGAGCAACAAACCTAGCCTGAAATGGGCCTTACAATATTTGGGGTCAATTGCGATGGCTCGGATAAAATGGCTTTCGGCTCGGTCCAAATCGGGTTCCAGCAAATGGGTGCCGTCCGTTTTCACGCGGGCTCCACCAGCCAGTAATTTGGCAAAACAATAATGAGCTTGCGCGTGCCCCGGATCAATTTCCAGAGCGGTTTCGTAGTTTCTGACTGCTTGATCGTATTCGGAGGGCAGGTTGAGAATCCGAGCTAAATTAAAATAGGCATCCACGAAATTCTGATCTACGTCCGTTGCTCTTTGGAAATGTATTTTTGCCTCATTCAGGTCACCGTGCCGTTCGAGGTGGTGACCGAGATGATAGTAGGCGAGGGCAAATTCCGGACTGATTTCAAGCGAACGGAAAAAATGCTTCTTGGCGGGACCGGGATCATCAAGAGCCGTAAGTATTAGAGCGAGATGATAGTGGGCTTCGGCTTGTTCGGGATCAAGGGTTACTGTTTTGCGCAAATTTTCCTCACCGCTCTCGGTGTCTCCTTCCTCAGCCTGTAATTTTCCAAGGCGGTAATGAGCCAGTGGATTTTCTTGATAGCACTCAATTGAGGAAATGTAATGCTTCTTGGCTTTAGCTAAGTCGCCAAGTTCGTAAAACGCATTACCCAAAAGGTAATGAGCCTTTGAGTATTCAGGATCAATCTTCAAGGCCTTCAGGAGCCGGGACTTCGCTTCTTTTACTTTATCTTCATTCAATAATATGCGAGCCAAGTTATAAAGAGCCTTGGCATGCGAAGGATTGATTTCCAGAACGCGCAGAAAACTTTCTTTGGCCAATGCCAGATCGGTTCGGTCCACAATGGCCCCACCCTTGTCTGTAGCTACTCCGCCGGCTAACAATTTGCCCATGTAATAGTGGGCATCGATGAAGTCGGGCTTGATGTCGGTAGAGGTCTCGAAGTTTTTCCTGGCATCATCGAAGTCGTCTGGATTGGTGAGCAAGCGAGCTTTTTGGTAATATGCCAAGGCGTAGTTTTGATCGACCTCGGTGACTTTTTCCAAGTTGTTCTTAGCCTCCTCNACATCCTTGAGTTCGACTAGCAACAAAGCGTAATGATAGTAGGCATCCGCGTAACTGGGATTTATTTCCAAGGCATTCAAGAAGTGGTTGCGCGCCGCCTCCCGTTCGCCATCAGCGGCCAAGGCAATGGCCAGCTCGCATTGTGCTTCAGCAAAGTCGCCGTTGAGGGAAACTGCCTTGCGGAAGTTTTCGAGTGCTTCCGGACGCTTGCCTTCACTTTTTAGAAGTAGCCCCAATTTGTAGTAAGCTTCCGCGAAGTCAGGATTGATGGCGATCGCTTGTTCCAAATGTTTGCGTGCGGCTTTCATGGCGCGTGGAAAAAAGTGAAATAAAGAGAGTGGGAGTCGCTTGGATTATTTGGATGTCATTACCCAGACACCGTTCCATTCTCCCTTGGGAGGATTTTTCTTCATATGGGCGCACCGATCCAAATACAATTGGGCGGCTTTGTCGTCGGGATTAATCTTTTTGACGTCCTTGAAGAGCTTTATGGACTGATCCCATTTGCCTTCTTGCCAAGAACGATAGCCGTCGTTGAAGATACCAAGTGATTCCGCCAAATCTGGGTAGGTGTTGTCATTATGATAGTCGAGGACTTCATAAACGCCGACAGGCTCTGTCTTACCCTTGACTATTACGTAATCAACCGGGCGAGTGCGATAAGTGGCCTTAACGGCCTTATGAGTGAATTCACTAATTAGAATGTGGGCCCCGTACTGTTTGCAGGCGCTTTCGATTCTCGCGGCCAGGTTCACGCCGTCCCCGATGACTGTGTAATCCATCCGCTTGGGTGAACCAATGTTACCGGACACAATGGAATCAGTGTTGATGCCCATGCCGTGATCAATGGGCATTTTGCCCTCAGACGAGCGCTTCTCGTTGAAAATCATCAGATCGGTCATCATTCTGATGGCAGCCCGCACAGCCCGGTCAGGATCGTCATCGTGCGGAACCGGAGTGCCGAAAATACACATCATGGCATCGCCAATGAACTTGTCTAGCATCCCGCCTTCGTCCGTAATGCAGTCTACCATAATGGTGAAATACTCATTGAGAAGTTTCACCGTGCCTTGGGCACCCAATTCCTCGGTAATGGTGGTAAAGCTTCTGACATCAGAAAACAGCACGGTGCCGACACTTTGTTTGCCGCCAAGGAAATCGTCGCTGTCTCCTGCTTCCATGAGTTGATCGGCGAGTTCCGGATCCATATAGCGAGACATGGTGGACTTCATTCGTTTTTCTGAGCTTATATCCTCGATCATCAACATGGTACCCAAGGAGTTTTCCTGTTGTCCCATCAAAGGCATAACGGAAACATTCACCGATAACTTTTCGTTCTCCGCGTGCAACTCTGCGTCTAGATACTCATCTTTCTCGGTGACTTTCTTGAGCATGTCCGCCAACCATTTGTTGGGGCCGGTAAAGAACGNATTGGCAAACTGCCCCACNATATCTTCAAGGGTAGCTATTTTTAGTATCCGGAGGCCCGAACGATTGCAGGTCTTGATCACGCCCTCATCATCTAGAGTCAAGACAGCGTCATGCATACTCGAAAGCATGCTTTCCGAGTAGTTCTTTTGGTTTTGTACGTCGTCAAAGAGCTTTGCGTTTTCAATGCCCATCGAGATTTGCGAGGTAAACGCACCAAGACGCTTCTCGTCCTCCTCGTTGAAGGAACCACCTCTTTTGTTCATGACTTGGCTGACGCCGATAGTTTTCCCTTCCTTGTTTAAAACGGGCATACAAAGTATGGAGCGCGTGAAAAACCCCGTTTGTTTGTCGAATCCAGGATTGAAGCGGAGGTCCGCGTATGCGTGCGGAATATTTACTGGCTTTCCGGTGGTGAACACCGTGCCTGAGATCCCCATGTGGTTGGGGAAACGTATAATCGATTTTTCGTCCAATCCTTCAGCTACCTCGGTATAAAGCTCGTTCGTCTTTTCGTCATTGATGAATAGAGAGGTTCGTTCACAGTCCAGNATTGTGGAAATGGTGCTGATGATCTTTTGCAAAAGAGGTGTCAATTCGAGTTCCGATGACACTTGGGAAACAACGTCGAGAAACTCGAGCTCCTGTTTGCGGGCGGCCTCGATTTGTTCGACTATGATGTTGCCCTGAATGGCGACAGCGGCTTGTTCGGTCATTGCCTCGAGTAGTTCGAGATCATCTTCCGTGAATTCACCGTCTATTTTGTTCAAAATCTGACTGACGCCGATTTCCTCTCCAGTCACTGTGCGCAAGGGAGCGCAAAGAATGCTTTTGGTGCGGAATCCGGTACGCACGTCGACCGCTTTGTTAAATCGCTCGTCCTTGTAGGCATCATGGATGATTACGCCCTCGTTTTTTGTGAACACCCACCCAGCCACGCCCTTGGTGTTTAGGATGCGAATTTCTCTGCGGAAATTACCTTGAGCCACACGAGAATAGAGCTCCCCGGTGCTTTTGTCGTTCAAAAAGATGGTGCCTCGTTCCGCCCCGATTGATGAAGTGGTGATATTGACCAAGGTCTCCAGCGCCTCGTCCAGGGATTTCGTCTTTGCGAGGTCATTGGTGACCTGCAAGAGCATTTCGGCAAAACGCTTCGTTCGCCGAGCCCGGATCTCTTCGTGATTTTTTATATCATCCTTCATGAGCATTCTCCAATTCTTGACGCAGATCGACAATGGTATCCTGTAATTGCTGGAATTCAGCGTTCTTCAATTGTGCTTCTTTTTGCAAACTATCCTCGTGTGAAATCTTTTTGCTTTCAAGCTCGTCGCGCAAGGAGTTGACGATTCGGCGAAATTGNTGAATTTCTCCCTGTTGCGAGGCAACGGCCTTTTGCACGGATTCCTCGCGTTCAATATCTCGGCCCTCGAGTTCATTCCTTAACGAGGCGACGGCTTCTTTTAGTAATCGGGTTTCCGAATGTGCCTCCGCGGCAGCTTTTTGGATGGATTCGTCACGCATGACGTTCGAGCGTTCCAACTGTTCACGCAGTGTATTTACGGTGGTCTTGAGCTGCGTATTTTCGGTTTGTCCAACTGAAACCGCTTGCTGGACAGCTTCTTCCGTTTGAATTTCTTTTTGCTCTAGCTCCTGCCTGAGTTCGGAGATACTGCTTTTGAGTTGGCGAATTTCGCCTTCTGCCCGAGCAGATGCTTTCTGTATGGCATCTTCTTTTTCTATGCCGGCTTGCTCCAACCGCTCCCGCGTAGTTGCCAAACTTTCCTTTAATTGGCGGATTTCGCCCTGAGACTCGGCCGCAACCTTTTGGACCGCATCACTTTGACGATCTTGCGCAAGCTCAAGCTCTCCTCGCAAGGCAGAGGAGGTTTCCTTCAGCGAGCGTATTTCAGTTTGTGCCATGGAGGCGGTTTTTTGTACCCGCTCCTCTTCGTGCACCTTGGCTCGATCCANCTGTTCTCGAAGGCCCGCCAAGGAAGCTTTCAGTTGACTGATTTCGTCATTGGAAATGGAAATTGCTTTTTGGACACTGTCCGCTTCACGCGCAGAAGCCTGCTCCAATTCCTCACGAAGGGAAGACACGGTTTGCTTCAGTGAACGAATTTCATTGTGAGTCAAGGAGAGGGCACGTTGGATTCTCTCCTCTTCACCAATCTTCGCTCGTTCCAGTTGCTCGCGGGTAACAAGCAATGCCCCCTTTAATTGACGTATTTCAGCATTGGATATGGAGATAGCTTTTTGGACAGCATCTGCTTCCGCGGCGGATGCAGCCTCCAGCTCTTCTCGTAACAAGGCAACGGATGATTTCAGGCCCCGAATTTCTTCTTCTCGAGAGACAATTGCCCGTTGAATCCGGTCACCTTCATCAGCTTTCGTTTTTTCGAGTTGGTTTCTGAGGGATTGAAGGGACTCGCGTAATTGATTTATCTCAGCTTGTGCTGCAGAGGTGGCTTTTTGAGCCAATTCCTCTTTATCTGCTTGAGTGCGTTGAAGTTGCTCACGGAGAGACTGCAAATTTTCCTTCAATAGCCTTATTTCGTCATTGGCATTGGCAACGGCTTTCTGGATGCCCTCTTGTTCTTTTGCCCGCAGATTGTCCAATTGATCACGAAGAGCGTTTACCGTCTGGCGAACTTGTGAATGCTCGGTTCTTTTGGAGGCGACTAGCTTTTGCTTATCTTCCTCGTACTCGATTTGCTTGTGCTCCAATTCCTCGCGGAGGTCATTGGAGGTCGCTTTCAGTTGGTCGCATTCTAACCTTATGTCGCTCAAAGCCTTCTGAACGGCGTCTTCCCGGCTTGCATCTACCTGCTCAAGCTCTTGCCTCAAAGCAAGAATGGTTTGCTTGAGAAAACGGTTTTCCTTGGCCGTTAGTTCATCGGCTTCATGCATAACAGTCATAGCCAAAGTATTATCTTTAAGGGAAGTTTCTACAGGGGATAAAGGGTAAAAGGTGTTTTTAATCTTAATTAATCTAAGTGTCCTTTGTAAACATCGAACTTTCTCTGTTCTTTGAGCCTAATTTTGGTGTTCTGCTAAAGTATCTTCAATTATGTGCTTGCCTATGGGAAAGATTTTTCGGGAAAAACTATCCACGACTATCCTAACCCTTTTGCTTAATGAATAATATGCAACCTCCCACATTGCTTTGGTGGTTTATTTTGCCGCTTTCGATTTTATTGGGATCCTGTGGCGACAAAGCCGAAAACCAAAACCACGATCACGCTGGGGTGTTGGACGCCGTTCTTGCGGATACACCCAATGAAATTCCTGAAGATACAAAGCTTGGGAGCGAAGAGGCCTTGGAGGGAATTGATCCAGACGTCCGTTTGTTGTTGGAGCAAACACAGGCAGCGATTGAAGCAAGGGAGGACGGCTCAAAGGATGATCTTGGTTCTTTGGTTGATCAGCAAGAGCCTTCCCCTCGCCCGATTACTGTTGCGGACAAAGAAGGAGCGAATGCTGTCTTGGATGCAATTACTAGAAGCAACCAAGAACAGGAAGCTGAAATAGCGAAACTTAAAAGTTTTCTAGCCGCCAAGGATAAACGTATCCATGAGTACCGCATTATAAATCAAGATTTGCAGGCGCGCCTCGAAGCCTTACAGCAATCTCAAAAAACTGCGTCCATGGCTCCTGGTTCTTTGGTGGGAGCTGCGGAATCAGTCGATCAATTGAAGCGTGAATTAGCCAACCTGAAGAACGACTTCGCTATGCGAACCAAGGATTGGTATGATGCGCAGGAACAAGTGCGTATTTTGGAAAGCAAAATTAAAAACATGGATTCTCAATTGAGAGGAGAAGACCTTAACCCCGTGATTACGGAATCTGTTCCACTGACAACGGATCTTGTCGTGCCACCAAAACAGGATCCTTCAACAGGCGGCAAGTTGCCCCCATTGGACCCTATGGCGGAAGTGTCTCCAGTTATTCCTTCAGAACCATCAATTACTAGTGTGGGTGGTTCTGGCCGGCTTGAATTTCAGGCTGCCGTCACCGAAGCCAGCGGAAAGACTAGAGAAGCTTTTTATACGGAGTTTTTCATCACGAAAAATCATTTGGATGATATCTTAAAGGGAGCAGACTTGAAATTGGCTGATTACGAAGGCATCGGCTCTTATGCCGAACTCTGGGCTCGAGTCCGTAAAAACGAATATCGTTATCCCGGCCTACAACGCCGCATTCGAGAAGCCTTGCTTGCAGCGGTGGACGCCGATCAGGGACGCCGCATACGCACCGACATCGATGGAGCCTCTCCTATTATAAAGGAATTGTCTGCCGGATCATACTTCATAATCGGGACGGCGCCTTTGGGTCAGGTTGGGGTTACTTGGTCATTGCCTCTTGCCATCGAGGCTTCGAGTGACAAACGAGTTGCCCTTACCTTAAATAATTCCAGCTGGAGCTTGTGACGTTTACAACAAAGCTGAGACATTGATCTTAGCATTGCCCACCTTTTAAAATTTTTTTCTTGTTGCTCCCTGCCCGAATGCTACCTGTATTGTATCACTTAGTTTTTAAAGCCACTTAGTTTTAACTAACCCAAACCCAACCCTGCCATGGCCCAAGAACAAGCCTACGACAAGGACAAGCTCAACCTGAGCCTCCAGCAAAAACTAGGCATTCTCTTCTCTTTTGCGAAAGACAAAGTAATTGAGCAGATTCAATGCGTTTGGTTTATCATACTCTATCTAGTCCTCTTCCAATTACTGGTTCTAGGCATGCCGATCGTTTACTCTCTGATGATCGCAGCAGGGATCGGAATTGTCATCATAGGGCTCGCCTTTTTCATGGAAGGTCTACGCTTGGGTTTAATGCCCCTGGGAGAGGCTCTTGGATCCACTCTGCCCCGAAAAAAGATCGCCGGCATACCTTGCTTGCCCACCAGTTTGGCATTCGGGTTTGTCTTGGGAGCCTTCGCTACCTTTGCGGAACCGGCAATCGGGGTTTTGCGGGCGGCTGGCTCAGGCGTTGATCCAACTGCCGCCCCTTTGCTCTGGACCATTCTGAATACAGGTGCCGAGAAACTCGTTTATTCAGTGGGTGTGGGCGTGGGCATCGCTGTTCTTCTCGGTGTTTTGCGCTTTTACAAAGGCTGGTCTCTGAAGCCGTTTATTTATGGGGGTGTAATTATCCTTTCCACGCTCACGATATACTTTCAGTTTTCCGATGCCCGCTTGCAGCATGTGCTTGGATTGGCGTGGGATTGCGGTGCCGTCACTACCGGACCAGTCACTGTGCCGCTAGTGCTTTCGCTTGGAATTGGCGTTTGCCGAATCGTTTCGACCGGAGGATCAAATAACACAGGCTTTGGAGTCGTTACCCTGGCTTCGCTCTTTCCCATTCTGGCAGTTCTTTGCTATGCGACCTACCTCTTCCAAAATGATAATTATTACTGGGCGAAATATTCCGAGGCAGAATGGCACCTGAGCCTCCAAGAAGGCGTGGCCGAAGGAGAGCAAGCCTATGGCAATGGATATGACGACGATCTTCAAACCTTTGGCGATAGTGTGGCAAAGAGCCGACTTTCCGGTGGTTCCGACAATGATTCCACCAAACTAAGCGCTGATGAGGTCACTGAAATCAATGATTCTTTGAGCAAAGATGATCCAGAGGTGCCCAAAGGCTACAAACTGGAAACACGGCTCGCCAGTGGAGTTTCCATTGATGAAAACGGTAATTTTGCCCAAACCGGAGATCAAACCGTGACGGCCATAGTTCGTGATGGTGTCAAAATGCCTGACGAGGTTTGGAACCCCGATACTGAGATAGGAGCAGCCTTCACGAATAACTTTGATTTTTTTCCTAATACCTTCAAGCCCGAGGAAGATAAGAATGGTAATGGTGAGTTGGATGATGGTGAGGACTTCTATGGCTTCAAGTCTGATGGCAGCATAGATTACAGCAAAGGCAACGGTCAGCTCGATGGTCCAGACCAGGACCGAGGAGCCGTCGAATCCGCCTTGTGGGCAATCGTCCCCCTCTGTACGATCCTCCTTCTTGTTTTGATTGTTGGCCTCAGGCAGAAGCCAAAGCATATGGATGAGCTGATCATCGGCATTGGAGCCGCGGTTGTAGGAATGTGTCTTTTCAATTTGGGAATTTCTCTCGGATTGACTCCCCTCGGAGAGCAGTTGGGCGGCAACGTGGTCTCTAGTTTTGCCGAAATTCAGCCGTGGGCCGCGGTAACAGGTGAGGTCCAACCGATGTTTGCCTCGGAGAATCTAGGAAAGGCATTGGCGATTCTCTTTGGTTTTATTCTTGGCTATGGTGCGACCTTGGCGGAACCTGCCCTCAATGCACTTGGTGCCACTGTTGAGAAAATCACCGTCGGTGCCTTTAAGAAAAATTTGCTTATGCAAACCGTTGCCACCGGAGTGGCCATTGGAATCGCCACCGGGGTTGCTAAAATTGCCTTCAACCTCGACCTTTGGTACTTGTTGGTCCCGCCCTATATCCTACTTATTTTCATTACTGCCGCATCGAGCGAGGATTTCGTGAATTTCGGATGGGACAGTGCAGGGGTAACTACCGGACCGATTACGGTGCCACTTGTCCTTGCCATGGGCTTGGGCATTGGCGCTCAAACCGGAGCCATAGATGGTTTTGGTGTTTTGGCCCTCGCATCCATCGGGCCGATACTCACCGTTCTCACGGTAGGCCTTATTGTTAGAAAAAAGCCCAAATCGAGCGAAAGCTCGGAAACCCCTTTGGAGGAGGCAGCTTAAGATGAGCGATAACTCACAAAACAGCGATTTCTCCCTGCTTTCGCTCATTTTACCGAAAGGTTCCGACACACCTGTTGTCGATGCCATTGGCAAAGCTGGTGCTGCAGGTATTTTTGAAACGTCCGCACGCGGATCCGTGCTTACCGAAGGAGGATTTCTTAAACGGATGTTTCCGCCACCAGCTCCTGAGCAGCACCTATTGCAAACCCTCGTCCCCAATAACAAGGTGGATGCGGTTACCGAGGCCGCTATCGAAGCGGGTCAATTACAACGCATGGGGTCAGGTGCAGTATTCGTCATCCCTTGTGTCGAAACCAGCCAATCTGAAGGGTTTCCAGGTGCCAAAAGTTCCAGTGAATCCTCCAATGGATCTTCCGGGGACTATGCCGCCGATCTTGAGGCGATATGTGCCATATGTGAAAAAGGTGTAGCCGATGATATTGCCAAAGCTGCCCTTCAAAGTGGTGCCCCTGGTCCTACCGTTACCCTTGGCGAGGGAGGTGGTTTGCGGGATCAAATTCCCTTGCTCCGCATGACGAAAGGTCCGGAAAAGGAGTTCGTTTGGTGCGTGGTTGATAAGTCGGAAGCTGACAGTGTTTTTGCCGAGATGGCTCGTGCTGGACGTATTACCGAGCCAGGGCGTGGTTTCATGTATTCTATTCCTGTTCACTCCGGAATCATAAACGTTTCCAGCGTGGTTTCTTCTTCAGCGCACGCTGCCACGATGGAGCAAGTCATTGCGGCCTTGGACGACTTAAAGGGAGACAAGGATTGGAGAGCTTCGGGAGAAGGTGATGGAGGGAAAGCCAAGGCGCTCAAATCAAATTTCCTAACAGACCTTACCGGGCTTTATTGCATTGTTCCGCGTGATGACTATTCCAAGGTCTACGATGCCATTCTAGAGGCGGGTGCCCCTGGAGTAAGCACAAATTTCGGTGTAATGATAGATGCCGATGGAGGTGAAGAAGGGCAGTCCCAAAATGAAGAATGGGCGATTGTCTACACTTCATTGGGAGCTGCAAGCGTCGACAAAGTCCGCGAAGCGACAGCGAAGACGATTGACAGCTTGGGTATTGATCGAACTGCCTTCTATACCTTGCCGATACCGCGGGCCCTGACTTATTTGGGCTAAACGTCGCTTACATCAAGTTCACCTCAACGGTGAATTCATCACGTTGACCTGGGCCCACGAAGCGTGGTCCTTGTTCCTGTGCAGTAGGATTTGGAAATCCCATCCAAGGTTCCACACAATAAAAGGGAGAATCATCTTTTTCGGTCCATGTCACGAAAGTCCGCGTTGAGCCGGTGCCACCGCCCTCGATGCGAACGGATATGTTTTCTTCTCCATTCGCGGTACCGAAAATTGCCTCTGGCTCTTTTAGGTCGGCGTGAATTCGATTAACCAAGCTTTTTTCCGAAAAGCGCTCTTCTCCAGTTGGTCTGGTCAATTTTCTCAAAGCCCCGTTCGCTTCATATGCATATGCATTTTTCGCGGGAATTTTTAGTATGAAATNCTTGCGCTCCAAACCTCGTCTCCATGGCAAGTGGAAGTAAAAATGATACCCTGGAGACCAGGGGATTGCCTTGTCCCCGTAGTTTTCCAATATTAGACTGACTTGGACGCACAATTCCGCAAAACGATAAACCACCGTCAAACCATAGTCATAGGGATAGTAAATGGATGTGGCTTCATCTTTTTCCAGTTCTGCAGCAAAGCCATATTCGTCGATGGAAGCTATGCGAAAGGCGCTGTTGCGAGCAAAGCCATGTTGCGGCATAGGGAGTACCTCGCCTTCGAGGCTTTTCCAATGGTCTTTTACTTCGTTGGCATAACTTGTTCCGGCAAAAGGAAAAAGAATGGGGTTCCCCCCACGCGTCTTCGCAAAGTCTTCTTGCACTGTCTCGGGCCAATGAATGACATCACGCACGGAACCGTCTCCCAGAGTGATATTCCAGTTCATCAGTCGGGCACCTTCTTCCGGTGCTACCAAAAAGGACGAAGGTCCTCGCTCCCATCGCCTAATCTCTCTACCTTGATATTCAATGCTCTCCATCGGCGATGAGCATTGCACCCTCCTTTTGCATTGCGCAAAACTTTTCGACCAGTATGCAAAAAAAAGGTTATCCTCGAAATAGTCAGATATGTTGTTATCCCCGCAAATTTTTTACCCAATGACCTTGTTGTGGTTTGTTTTATGGTNCAGCAATTTGGCAGGGGCTGACAATAATCAGACCGCAGTTAGCCCAGAAAGTAACGAGACCCTAGATTCTCCGCTTGCTGCCCAAAACAAAATAAGGGCTCATGTAATTCCCGTCCGCGAACAAATTGGGCCACCCACTTTTGATATCCTGCGACGGGGGCTCAAAGATGCTATTCTGGCAGAGGCTGAAGTGGTTATTCTAGACATGGAGACTCCAGGAGGAGAGCTCGGCGTGACCTTGGAGATAATGGAAGCACTCGATCGCTTTGATGGAAAAACTATTGTCTACGTAAACAAAGAGGCAATTTCAGCCGGGGCATATATTTCAATTGCAGCAGATGAAATTGCATTTGCGCCAACTGGAATCATAGGTGCAGCGGAAGCGGTTTCGGGCGGTGGGCAGGAGATAGATCCCTCGATGAAGCGAAAAATTAATTCCTATTTGAAGGCAAAAATCCGCGCCCATTCTCAGGGACACCCTTTTCGCGCCCGTGTTATGACGGCCATGATGGATGCGAATGCCACCCTCGAAATTGAAGGAATACGTCCCAAGACAGAGGATGGAACCTACATCCAGAACCCAGGTGAACTCCTCAGCCTTACCGCCAACGACGCTATCAAGGAATATGGTGAACCGCCTCTGCCTTTGCTTGGCATTGGCATATTTGATTCAATTGAAGACATCCTCAGCACAAAGTACGGCGAAAACAGCTTCGTGATCGAAAAGATGGAATTAAGTTGGTCAGAGGACTTGGGCTTATATCTTAACGGCATTGCTCCGGTGATAATGGGGATAGGAATGCTATTGTTGATCATCGAATTCAAAACCCCTGGCTTTGGTATATTCGGGGTGGCGGGAATCATTCTGATGCTGATTTTCTTCGGGAGCAAATACGTGGCAGGATTAGCTGGATCTGAGGAGATATTGATCTTTCTTTTGGGCGTGTCCTTGGTTTTCGTAGAGATATTCCTTTTTCCCGGAACTCTGGTATTTGCGTTATTAGGCATTCTTTCCATGGCGGGCGCTTTGCTTTGGGCGATGGCTGATGTTTGGCCAACACCGGATTTCGAATGGAGCATAGACCTCTTTGTGGGACCTTCCATTGATCTTGGCCTGGGCTTGCTTGTGGCTATTGGTTTAGGTTTTTCCTTGGCGCGCATCCTCCCTAAATCGATGTTTTGGGACAAATTGATCCTCGCAAATGCGGTTGGACAAGCGGATCCCTTGGTAACTGGAGGTGCTCGCAGTTTGGATAACCCGTCACAATTGCCCCAGATTGGAGCCAAAGGTCGCACCACTTCACACCTTTTCCCTTCCGGCACGGTGGAAATTAACGGAAGTACCTATCAGGCCCAAGTTAAGCTTGGTTCCCTGAAGGCCAATCAGTCTATTCGTGTGATTGGTCATTCCCAGTTCAACCTAGTTGTGGAAGTGTACGAAGAATCATGAGTTGGGTCAGCTTGCTTGTCATCGCCTATGTTCTGCTGTTGTTGGAAGCAGTGGTACCCGGAGGGATTCTTGGCATCTTGGGGTTCCTTTGTTTGGCTGGATCCGGGTGGTTAGCTTATCAGGAATATGATCTCTTGATTGGAATGAGTGTCTTTTTCGGTGGAACAATCTTAGGAATTGCCTTGATTTTTGCCGAATTGAATTGGCTCTCTCGAAGTCGCGNGGGGAGCCTCTTTTTTCTTGGCAAGGAAATCTCGGGCAAAAGTAATCCGGAGATTGCTTCCAAAGATATAATAGGTCAGTCGGGGGAGGCCAGTACGCCTCTTAACCCTTCTGGGTATGTTCGGATCGACGGACAGGAATACGAAGCCTTTTCGCAAGATGGGTATTTGCTCAAGGGTGCGACTCTCGTAGTAACAGGCATGGACAATTTCCGACTGTTGGTGCGCAAGAAAGAATAAAAGCTTTACCACTTTGGATTGTCCCCTTTTGCTTTGCCCTCCCCGTTAAATCCCTCCAACCATAAGTCTCATGGAAATTAATTCATCCTTAATTGTCTTTATCGCAATCGGCATTGTCCTGCTGGTTCTCTCCATTGTCATCATATCCTTTTTCAATACATGGCTGAAGGCTTTGTTGGCTCGAGCAAAAGTCGGATTCCCCACTTTGCTCGCGATGCGTTTGCGGGGTGTTCCGGTTGGATTGATCGTGGATGCTCGAATAACGGCGGTGAAGGCAGGCAAAGATTTGAGCACGGATCAGCTTGAGGCACATTATTTGGCCGAGGGCAACGTCGTGCAGACAGTGCAAGCGCTTATTGCAGCATCCAAGGCTAATATTGAATTGGAGTGGGATCGGGCTTGCGCCATTGATTTGGCAACACGAGGAACTGCGAAATCTGTCCTTGAGGCTGTGCGGACCTCCATCAACCCCAAAATCATCGATTGCGTAATCGAAGGGAGGGACACCATAGATGGTGTAGCCAAGGATGGCATTCAAGTTAAGGTAAGGGCACGTGTCACGGTGCGCAGTAATTTGGATCGTTACGTGGGTAGTGCCCAAGAGGAAACTGTTATAGCTCGGGTTGGTGAAAGTATTGTATCAACCATTGGATCCTCGGAGAACTACAAGGTTGTACTGGAAAACCCAAATTCCATCACTGAGAGCGTTCTTGCTCGAGGGCTGGACCAAGGCACTGCTTTCGAAATTCTTTCCATCGATATTGCAGATGTCGATTTAGGCGAGAACCGAGGAGCCCAACTGAGAGCGTCCCAAGCTGCCGCTGACAAGGAGGTTGCTCAGGCNCAAGCTGAAATACGTCGAGCTGCCGCTGTTGCTCTCGAGCAAGAAAACAAAGCGAAAGTACAAGAAATGCAGGCTAAGCTGGTTGAAGCTGAAGCTCAAATACCAATGGCCATTTCAGATGCCTTTCGACAAGGTAATCTTGGTGTCATGGACTACTATCGGTTACGTAACCTTCAAGCAGACACTGAAATGCGAGACACCATTTCGAAAGACGAAAACACAGTAGACTAAGGCGTATTTGACCAAACTTTAATTATGGATTCCTTTTTCGACAGTCTAATCCCGCTACTGATTCTCCTCTTCTATTTATTCAGTGGATTTACACGGAAAAAACAGGAAGAGCAACCTCCTGCCAAAGAGCCATCCTATCCTCAACCCGAGGATGAACCACCTACACTGCGAGAAGAAATTCGCAGACGCTTTCAGGAGCGAGCCCGCGAAACAGAGGGAGAAAGTGAATTCTTTGAACCGTCGACCACTTTGGAGGAACCTAAATCCGAATCTTTTGTCGAAGAGGAAGAACATCTTTTTCCCCAACAAGAAAAAATCGATGCATTGGGTCGCAAGGCAGCTGACATTAAGATGGCCGCTGAACGTCTCGCCACACCCACGCCAAACAGAAAGCTACGCTCCATTAACCTTTCCAACTTGAGAGAGAGACTTCGCAATCCCGAGTCTCTTAGGGAGGCGATCGTTCTGATGGAAGTCTTGGGCACCCCAATTAGTCTGCGCAGGCCTCACGAAGGTCAGGGAACCGGATAGGGAAGAACAGGGTTATTCTTTTTTTGCCGGCCAATAAAAAGTTGTCAAGCCGGTGTCTTGGCTGCCATCTTCTTTTCCGTCGATTTCAACTTCTAGGTTTTCACGAACTGTGGCACCGCCTTTGAAGAATTCCTTGAATTCAAATACATGAACGTCCCCTGGCTTGAGCTCGTTAAATATTTGTGTGGCTTGGCCATCCAGCCTAATAAACACCTTTCTAATAGGCCCCGTGGCGATCAATTTCAATTGATGGACTTTGTTTTCACCGACTGCGGCCCCGGGTGCCACCTTTTCGACACCAGGCTCCACCACGCTTCCCGAGGTTTGTGAGTTGGGGTCGGGTTCGTCGTCGTTTGACCAAAATGAACGGACGACTATAACAACCAAGATCGTTACTGCCAGAAGGCTTCCCAAGGTAATGCACACGGAAATCCATGGAAACGAAGGAACCCCTTTTGTTTGCGGCGGCGGTGTTGTCGCCTCCCCCGACTGGGATTCTCCTTCGGTATTTTCTACGGTTATCGTTCCGAACCCTTTTGGGCGCCGTCGCTTTTCTGCAGGTTGTTGTCCATCAAAATCGGCCAAGATGCCTTCGGGGTCTAGATCAAGATAACTTGCATAATTTGAGAGAAAGCCACGCAGATAGACTGGCGGTAGATTAACGTCGAAATCATCATTTTCAAATTTCGTCAGATAGTCTCCACGTATCTTCGTGGTATCGGAAGCTTCTCGTATGGAAATCCCCTTACGATTTCGAGCTTCTGCGAGTTTTTGTCCCAAGCTAGCCATCTCTAGTTACTTAATAATGTTTTTTCGGTTTGGGAATCAACCCGCAAAAGCGGCAGTCCCTCGTTTTCTTGAAAGCAATCATCATTTTATGTCTCAATCGATCAATATTTCCCGGGGCTGAGCGCCATTGTCGGGGCCAACAATGCCTCGTTCTTCGAGCTCATCCATAATGCGGGCCGCGCGGTTGTAGCCTATTCGCAATTTTCTTTGCAAGTTGGAGGTGGAAGCTCGCTTTGTAGTCCTTATTATCTCCAAGGCCTTTGCCATCATCGGATCATCGTCNTCTTCACCACCCAAGACATCTGCTTCGTCAGCGGAATCAATTTGTTGCTGCACTTCTTCCACAATGTTTGGTGGGCCGTTTCGCTTCAGAAATTCCACAATTGAATTAATTTCCTCGTCACTGACGAATGCCCCTTGAGCCCGGAGGGGAATTGAACCGCCGGGCGGAATAAACAGCATGTCTCCTTTGCCAATCAGGGATTCTGCCCCCTTGCCATCCAATATCGTGCGACTGTCCATGAGGGAAGCCACCCTAAATGATATTCTACTTGGCAGGTTTGCCTTGATGACACCAGTTATGACATTCACCGAAGGTCGTTGTGTTGCTATTATAAGGTGAATCCCAGCCGCTCGCGCCAATTGAGCTAATCGAGCTATGCCTGTTTCGACTTCGGATTGAGCTACCATCATCAAGTCGGCCAGTTCGTCTATTATACAAACAATGTAAGGAAGTTTGTTTTCCGGTATTTCAAGAACCCTCTCGTCGCGAGGCACTTCGATTTTGGCTAAAGCGGCCCTTTCTTCCGCAGTCATTTCAGCATCAAGGGCTTCGGCTTTCTCCTTTTCTTCCTTGTCCTTGAGTATTTTCGCGTTGAAACCGGCAAGGTTCCTAACCCCTACTTTGGCGAATATTTGGTAACGGCGCTCCATTTCCATTAGCAACCATTTCAGTGCTCCAGGTACTTTCTTTGGCTCTGTCACCACTGGGATCAACATATGGGGCAGATCGTTGTATATTTTCATTTCCACGATCTTGGGATCCACCATGATGAAACGAATATCATCTGGACTGGAATGATAACACAAAGAGGCGATGATTGCGTTTACACAGACCGTTTTACCTGAGCCAGTGGATCCGGCTATTAGTAGATGGGGCATTCGGGCTAGATCCGCCACCAACGGCTTACCACTGGCTTCCTTGCCTAAAACAATGGGGATGTCTGCCTTGATGGCAGCCCATGCCGTGGATTCAAGGATTTCTTTCATACACACTGGCATTGGCTTGGCATTAGGCACCTCAATACCCACGCATCCCTTGCCCGGAACAGGTGCCAGTATTCGCACGGATTCCGCCTTCAGGGCCATGGCGAGATTTTTGTCGAGGTTTGCGATTTTCTCGACCCGAACCCCGGGAGCAGGATGAACGTCATATCTCGTTATGACAGGCCCAGTGTGGACTTCGCCCAACTCCACTTCAATTTTGAACTCCGCCAGGGTGTTCCGTAAATTTTGGGCCTTTTTCATGTGATCTTCATCGCCGCCCTCGTCTTCTTCCGGAGGATTCATCAACAAATCTAGTGATGGAAACTCGTAGTCGCCTTTGCGTTCTGGGAATAGGTCTTCTGCTTTTGTTGTTTGCTCGCTTCTTACGATTTTGAAGCCGCCCAAATCTTCATCTNCATCAATCTCGTCCTCCTCTTCGGTTTCTGTTTCAGGTTCGTACTCGGGCTCCGACCCTTTTTCAGGTTTGGCCTCGGGAGCCTCCGGCTTTTTCTTTGAGCGTTTTCTTTTGGCAGAGGATTTGTTGGAGGCACCTGATTCCAAATTAGGTTCAACATGCCCGAAAAGAGAGTTGTCTTCATCTGGAACAGAATTTTCATCTTCACTTTCCGAAGGAGTCTCCTCCTTTTTTTCAACCAAGGCTTTTTCGCTTTGCTCCCGCAGCTTTTTTGTCAACTGACCACCAACCTCTTTGGCCTTGTCGAACCATGCATTGGGACGAGCGGAAAGGTAAACGGCCAAACTGCCAAGCAATAGGGAGCTCATCACAATACCGGTGCCAAAAGGACCAATCCATCCACTGAAATAACCACCCCTTTGGGTTCCTTCCGAATCGATCATTCCGGAATAGAGAAAACCACCCAAGGCACCACCGGCGCCTTTCCAATATGTTTGATCTGTNTTTGGCCCATTCCCTGAATCCGATTTATATGCATCCGCCAATACGCTTAGTGAAAAACAAAAAACCAGTGCGGATACTATTTTAAGAATAACACTTCTTCGTGATAGGTCTGCATAGCAAACATAAGCGGTCGTAAGGAAAATCAAGGGAATGCACCAAGCTGATATTCCCAACCATGCAAAAAGATAAAAAACAGAATTCGCTCCTCCCAAGCCAAGTGGATTTCCGGTCACCGGCGGATCTTGGACGCAACTTGATTGGGCGGGCTCGTAATAAATCATCGCAATGAATGCAACGATTCCGAGCAAACCAAAGCCTATTGCCCATCTCCCGTGACGACGTGGAGTTGGTGCAACCAAGCCCTTCTTTTTCGGTGTATCCTCCTTCTTTTTCAATGCTCCCTCATTCGTTTAGACTAGCATTCATCCTTTTCGTTGAGTCGAAAACCCTCCATGCTAGCTTAAGAGGTATTCAAACGTTCGAGTCCAAATGTCCATTTTGAAATTCAAGCCAATTTATCAGGAAAGAGTTTGGGGAGGTAGAAAACTCGAAGAAACCTTTGGTCGTATCCTGCCAGCAGAGAAGGTAATTGGTGAAAGTTGGGAACTCGTGGATAGGCCCGAAGCGCAGTCCGTAGTGATCGGCGGGCCATTTGCGGGAAAGACCTTACGTGAACTTGTAAAGAATCATGGTGATCAATTGTTTGGCCCCGCCAATGATCCCGACAAACCTTTTCCAATCCTCGTCAAATGGCTAGATTGCACCGAAAGGCTTAGCTTGCAGGTGCATCCTCCTGCCGAAATAGCCTTGGAGCTTGCAGGTGAGCCCAAGACCGAAAACTGGTACGTTGCAGAATCCAGTGATGCCGCAGGGCTTTGGATTGGCTTACGTCGAGGCGCGACCCGAGCGGATCTGGAGCGTGCCTTGGCTGAAGAAAATCTGGAGCAATTTGTTCATCGAACCAGTTCTCAAACTGGTGATTCCTTGTTAGTTCAAAGTGGCCGGATACATGCCATCGATGCCGGTAATCTGATCTTGGAGATACAACAAAATTCCGACACTACCTACAGAGTATATGACTGGGGTAGGGTGGGGCTCGATGGCACGCCTCGCGAATTACACGTCGAAAAATCTTTGCGTTGCATCGATTTTGAGGATTTTGAGCCAGAGCTTTTGGCGGACAATATGCTCTCAGGGGAGCAAATCTTAGCTGAATGCGAAGAATTTAGAATCAGGCGTTTCCGCTTGAATACCGATGAGCGCATATCTCTTCCTTCTGGCCAAGAGCCTCGCTTGATACATCTGGTTTCGGGTNAAATTCAACTTGGGGGTGAGGTTTTGGTGGCAGGGGAAACTGCGCTGGCGCCATTTTCCGAGGATATAAAACTCCAGGCTCTTGCAAAAAGCGTGCTTTTGCTGACAGATGGCTTTTTGTTGCCAAATTGACCCATGCCAAGACCCTTCCGTTGTCTGCTAGAATAACCCCTTTCCCGTTGACCCCCCAATCGACAAGCTTTGTAATGGTAGGCTTTTCCTAAGATGGGAACGATGGCAGAGAACGAACCGGAAAATAAGACTGTTGAGGATACAGATGAACCGAAGGAGGATACTTCGGGTGAATCACCTCAAGAGGTTGCTGGGAGTGATCCTGAAACAAACGAGTCATCAGAAGATGACCCGGATCACTTGCGAACACGCTTGGAGGAAGCTTATGGCAAGAATGCCGAATTACAGAACAACTATCTTCGCAAAGCGGCAGATTTGGACAATTTCCGAAAACGACTTATTCGCGAGCGAGAGGAAATCAGTTCCAATGCCATTACTGGGTTGCTTGAAGATATTTTGCCTGCACTAGATGCTTTTCGCCTAGGATTGCAGGCAACCCACGATCAAGAAGGTGGACAAGAGATAATCAAAGGCTTTTCCATGGCCCTTGAGCAAATGAACGAGATTTTGCTGCGTCGGGGCCTTGAAACCATAGATCCTGTAGATCAGCCGTTTGATCCCGCCCTTCACGAGGCGCTTTCACATGAACCAAGCAATGAGATAGAGGAAGGTAACGTGATTAGTGTCACGCGAGTGGGCTATCGACTTAACGAAAGACTTCTGAGAGCGGCTGCAGTAATTGTGTCGAAAGGTTCCGACGAGGACACCAAAGCTTAGTCTCAACAATCCAAATTCCCATGTCCAAGGAAGATTTTTATGATTTGCTCGGAGTTTCTCGTGATGCTTCTACAAAAGACTTGAAGAAAGCCTATCGGAAATTAGCCGTACAATATCATCCCGACAAAAATCCGGGNGACAAGAAAGCGGAAGAGAAATTCAAGCAAATCTCGGAAGCGTACGATGTGCTCAAAGATTCCGAGAAACGGCAGCGTTACGATCAATTTGGCCATGCTGCCTTCAAGGGCGGAGGCGGTGGAGCCGCATCCGTAGATCCCTTTGAAATATTCCGTGAAGTTTTCGGCGGAGGCGGAGGCGGCTTTGGCGGGATCTTTGATGAGTTTTTCGGAGGTGGAGGCGGAGGTGGAGGCGGAGGCGCTTCTCGCGGAGCTGATTTGCGATATGACTTGGAGGTAACTCTCGATGAAGCCGCCAAAGGAGTTGAAAAAGAGGTTAAATATCGCCGTAAAGCTCCGTGCAAGTCTTGTGACGGCAGTGGGGCAGAGTCTGGCTCAGGCAAAACCGTTTGTTCTACATGTGGCGGAGTCGGGCAAGTTGCCACCAATCGTGGATTTATAAGTATCCAGCGAACGTGCCCTCAATGTCATGGCAGTGGAGCCTTGATTGAAAAACCATGTCGCTCTTGCAGTGGCGAGGGACGTGTCGGCGAAACCAGCAAGGTTAAGATTAAGATTCCTCCGGGGGTGGACAGTGGTTCCAGGCTATGCTCCAGAGGACAAGGTGAAGCAGGTGCTCAAGGCGGTGGAGCGGGAGACCTATACGTTGTCTTGCATGTTAAGGACCATGAGGTGTTTGAGCGCGTTAACCATGATCTTTATTGTGAGATTCCCATCAAGTTTACCTTGGCTGCCTTGGGCGGGACCATCGAGGTGCCCACCTTGCAAGGTAAAGCTTCTCTCAAGATCCCTTCTGGGACGCAATCAGGTACCGTTTTCAGGTTGCGAGGTCATGGTATGCCCCATATCCGAACTGGCCGCAAAGGAGATCAAATGATCCGTATTTCAATCGAAGTTCCCAAACGTCTGACCAAAGACCAAAGGCAGAAGTTGGAGGAATATGCGGAGGCTAGCGGGGATCCTGCTAATCCCGTCAGTGCGTCATTCACTGACAAAGTGAAGCGTTTTTTTGAAGAATGACTTCGAATACGGAGGCTTTCCATCCTTTTGAAGGACGATCTCCGCTGAGCTTGGATGCCGCCTTGGGGCGCCGCGAAACATTACGTCAGGAAGGAAGAACCCTTGTCTTAACCAATGGATGCTTCGATTTGTTGCACCTAGGCCATTTGGCCTTGTTGGAAAAGGCATCCACTTTGGCAGACGAATTGTGGGTAGCTATCAATTCTGATTCGAGCGTCCGCGAACTCAAAGGACCTGAACGACCCCTTCAGGGTGAACGCGAACGAGCTTATTTGTTACTTTGTCTGGAATTTGTAGATGCAGTCTTCCTCTTTGATTCGAAGCGACTGACCGAGGAAATTCGGATTTTGGCACCGGATTGTTACNTAAAGGGCGGCGATTATTCACTTGCCACCATAGACCAAGGCGAACGATCCGCCTTGGAACAAGCAGGCAGTGAGATTCACTTCGTACCATTTGTCGAAGGATTTGGCACAACAGACTTGATAGGACGAATAAAGGGATTACCCGAAGAATGACTTTTTCAGCGGATGCCCTGACATGAAAGTCATTATATTAGGTTCTGGCACTGGAAGTAACGCGGAAGCAATTTTGCGGGCTGAACGTGATGGCGAACTTGGGCAAGCTGCCGTTAGGGCGGTTTTTTCAGACAACGAATCTGCTGGAATTCTCTCTCACGCCACAAATTATGGTAAACCCGCCCACTTTCTTTCGGCTGCCCCTTACAGGACCAAACTGGATGGTGAGGCAGAGAATGTTTGGATTAATGAAATTCAGGCAATGGAAGTGGATTTACTTGTTTTGGCAGGCTTCATGAGAGTGATAAAGCCACCATTTTTACAAGCTTTTGATAAACAAATTATTAATCTGCACCCAAGCCTTCTGCCAAGCTTTCCAGGATTAAATGGAATCCGCCAAGCATTTGAATACGGTGTTAAAATTACAGGCTGCACGGTACATTGGGTAAACGAAGTCGTGGATGGTGGCGCCGTTATTGACCAAGCCTTGGTTCGTGTGGAGGATGACGACGATCTACAAGCCTTGGCGTCTAAGATGCACCATGCGGAACATTTGCTTTTGCCATCTGTCATACGTCGACTATCCGTTGGCGATATCCAGTTCCCCCAGTGATTGGATTGACTTGTGGGATCGAGCCCGATCTCGTTGGCCTCCTCGAAGACCATTTGTGCGAATGGGAGGCTTCTCCTTGGGCCTTGGTTGTGAATAGACTTTCCAATGAAGGTGAATTGGAGGGCTATTTCACGGACAAGGAAAAGGCTAGGAACGCATGGCTTGAGTTGAGAAAAGAGTTTCCGGAATTACCCTCAGAACCAACNCTTTCTGTNATCAAGGATCAAGATTGGCAAGATGCCTACAAGGAACATTTCCAACCTTGGCAAAACGAAGCTTTGCATATTGTCCCGGCTTGGGAAAAGGAAACCTATCTTTTGCCCCCCGACCACAAGGCATTGTATCTGGATCCAGGCATGGCATTTGGTACGGGGAATCATGAAACCACACGCCTTTGTATATTGGCCTTGAACAAATTTATTGTCGAAAGGTCAGCTGATCTCTCGAGCTTAACTTGCGTGGACGCCGGATGTGGTTCGGGCATTCTTTCCTTGGCTGCCAAATTACTCGGAATAGGTGTAGTAAATGGCTTTGACCTCGATCCCGATGCGGTTCGTATCGCAGAGGAAAACGCTAATGCGAACCAAATGTCAGGGTTGGTGGGCTTTACTTGTGCCGACCTTAGCACCTCACTTTCGCCGAATTGCGCAGATATTCTTTTGGCAAATATCCAAGCCGACGTACTGTGCAATCATACCACTATTTTGTTACATGCTTTAAAATATGGTGGTACATTGTGCATGAGTGGTGTGTTGACCAGGGAAAGCCATGAGGTCGAGGGAATCTTCCGCACGCGGGCGGAGTCTATGTTGAGATCATTTTCTCTTTCTATACACCGTGATGGCGAATGGGCCTCAATTATTCTTACCGCAAATTGTTAAAAATAATTTCATTATAGCTTAACCTTTTTCAATTTCTTCCTACGGTTAAGGTTACAAATGACTACCGTTTCAACAGCGCCCTCTTCGGCCACTTTGAATGAATGGGATAATGCACATGCATGGCATCCTTTCACTCAGGCTTCTGAGCGAGCCCGGGCACCGCACCTTCAAATAGACCGAGGAGAAGGGAATTGGCTTATAGATTTGGATGGCAACCGTTACCTTGATGGAACCGCTTCGCTTTGGACGAACGTTCGTGGCCATGATGATCCTGACCTGAGCGAAGCCTTAAGAGGTCAACTCAATCGTTTGCCGCACTCCACTTATCTTGGGCTTGCCCATTCACCTGCAACGCAACTTGCTCGTAAACTAGCTGACCTAACGCCCGGCGAATTGGATGTTAGTTTTTTTTCCGATAACGGATCATGCGCAGTAGAAGTGGCCCTCAAGATGTCCTTCCAGTTTTGGCAAATGACGGGCCGCCGGGAGAAGAACAAAATTGCCGCCATGAAAGGGGCTTATCACGGGGATACCCTCGGGGCCATGTCCGTTGGTGACGAAGGGCCATTTTCAGACCGTTTTCGTCCTTGGTGTTTTGAGGTCGAGCGTTTTGTCGCCCCGAAATGTCTGGAAAGCGGAGGAACGCTTCATGAGTTGGATGAGAGCAAAAGCCTCGCTGAGTTGAAAGATTTGCTGGATAGACAGGGATCTCGCTTGGCCGCTGTTATATTGGAACCTTCCGTCCAAGGAGCTGCGGGAATGAAGCAGCAACCTCCGGGATTTGTCTCAAAAGTGGCATTGCTATGCAAAGAGGCTGAGGTGCATTTGATCTTGGATGAAGTCTTTGTGGGGTTTGGTCGTCTCGGGACAATGCTTGTTTGTTCGGAAGAAGGCGTTCAACCAGATTTTCTGTGTTTGGCCAAAGGCTTGACGGGCGGGTACTTGCCTCTAGCCGCCACCATGACTACGAAGAATATTTGCAGTGTTTTCGAGGGGCCTCACCATGAACATCGAACTTTATATCACGGGCACACATTCACTGCGAATCCATTGGCAGCGGCGGTAGCGTTGCGCAATGTCGAGTTGTTGGAACAAGACATAGCCAAAGGATTGCTTTCGAACATCACCGATGTCTTTGGAAAACAAGTGGTGAAATTCTTTGACCAACACCCCTGTGTGACTCAGGTTCGCCAAAGAGGATTGGCATGTTGTTTGGATTTATGTCCGTCAGGTCATCCTAATGAAAGTTTCCCCAAGGAACGAAGAGTAGGCCTTGATGTTTGTTTGGATGCTCGCCGACGAGGGGTTCTCTTGCGACCCTTGGGTAACTCGATTCCAATGGTTCCCCCCATTCTTATTCACNCCGAAGAAATTGAAATTCTATGCACGGCATTGCGTGATGCATTGAATGCCACTTTGAAAACATAAACTCACATGAAATACCAAAAACAAGAGATTGAGGAAATCTACAACCTGCCTATCACCACCCTTATCTACAGGGCTCAGGAAACCCATCACCGACATCAAGATCCGTCTGGCGTGCAAACATGTGCCCTCAAGTCGATAAAGACAGGATCTTGTCCTGAGGATTGTAAGTATTGCCCACAATCAGCTCATTATAACACGTTTGTGGAGTCCGAGCGACTTTTGGACATAGAGAGCATTTTGGATGATGCTCGGCAGGCGGCTCGCGAAGGAGCTTCTAGATTCTGCATGGGCGCAGCGTGGAAATGCGTACCCAAAGGAGAGCCATTCGAGAAAGTTTTGAAGACAACTTCCGAAGTAAGAAACCTTGGGATGGAGGTCTGTTGTACGCTGGGATCTATGACCAAGGACCAGGCTAGCCGTTTGAAAGAAGCTGGTTGCACTGTATATAATCACAATCTCGATACTTCCCGGGATTTTTACGGTGAGATCATCACGACTCGTTCATACGATGAAAGACTTGAAACTATTCAAAATGCCCGTGAGGCAGGTTTGGAAATTTGCAGCGGTGGTATTTTGGGCATGGGTGAGGAAGTGTCTGATCGCCTGGAGATGTTACGTGAATTGGCTAACATGAATCCACAACCAGAATCCGTTCCCATCAATTCCCTGGTTCCGGTTGAGGGGACGCCAATGGCAGACAATGAGAAGGTGGATGGCATAGAGTTTGTTCGCATAATTGCGACTACCCGAATATTGATGCCCAAGGCGATGGTCAGGTTGTCTGCGGGTAGAACGGAAATGAGCGACGAACTCCAGACACTTTGCTTTCTGGCCGGAGCCAACAGTATTTTTCTTGGAGATCGCTTGCTTACAACGGAAAATCCGCAATCTACGGAAGATCTGGCATTGCTGAAAAAGCTTGGTTTGCATTTGCTGGATCCTGAAAAAGCCCGCACTATCCACCGAAGCTCCGATGTGGAATCGAAGGAACTGGCTTCAATCGAAGCTTAAGGTATCATGAGCAAGGTGGCATTGGTCACCGGCAACGATACCGGAATTGGCAAAACCCATGTTGCCGCTTTCTTGGCCAAGAGATTGTCTATCTCGGAGCCAACTCGATATATAAAGGTAATTGAGACCGGAGTTGAAAAAGACTCTGATTCAGATGCTTACGAGATTGAGAGCAAGGTAGGTGAATTAATAGATAAAACCATTGTCTTGCGTAGCTTTGGTGCGGCCTTGGCGCCAAATACCGCTGCTGCCAAGCAAGGGGTGGAGTTATCCATCAAACAATTAATATTAGAAACTCAACAAGCGCGTGGTTCTGCATGGACAATTGTGGAAGGCGCTGGCGGACTGGCCGTGCCTTTGGAGTCGTCGGGCAAGGATTGGTTGGACTTCGCCAGCAATCTATCGGTTGATGCTATGATATTGGTCGTTGAAAATCGCCTCGGAGCGATCAATCAAATGAGATTATTGGAGTCATATTGCAATGAGTTCTCCAAACCTTGTGGTTTTTGGCTAAACGAAGTCCGTCCGCAAAACCAAGAGGTTATATCTTCCAATGAATCATACGCCAAACAGTCCAAGATTCCGCTTTGGGCCACCCAGCGACATGGTGACAAACCAAAATATTTGGAAATGAACTGGTTGGATAGGTGAAAACCATGAAGGGTTTTTCTGGAAAAAAATTAGAAGCAAAGCTTGCCGAACGGGTGGAGGCTGGCTTGGGGCGTNGTGTGCCTGACCCTGTTNCNAATGGTAACTTCGTTAACCTCGCTAANAATGATTACCTGGGCTTGGCCCTGCATCCTGCCGTCAAGGCGGCGGCCCAGCAGGCGATCGAGGAATATGGCTGCTCAGCCTCTGCTTCCCCGTTGATTACTGGTTTCGGAAAGCCTCACAAATTACTAAAAGAACGCCTGTTTGATTGGTATGGGAGCCCCGTCATGATGTGGAATTCGGGCTATGTTGCCAATCAGGCGTTATTTTCAGTTTTGCCCCAAAAAGATGATTGGGTGTTTGCCGATCGCGCGATTCATCACAGTGTCCTTGCCGGACTTATGCGTGGAGAAGCGAAGTTCAGGCGATTCCGCCATTTGGACTTCGATCATCTCGAAGAATGTTTGCAAAAGAGACAAGGTATGGCTGGCAATGTTTTTGTCGTTACCGAAAGTGTCTTCAGCATGGATGGGGATTGTCCCGACCTTGTTCATTTAATTGGCCTTCGCGAACAATATGGNTTTGTTCTAATCGTGGACGAAGCCCATGCCTTGGGCTGGTATGGGGATAGCGGGAGGGGTTTGCTCGAGCATAAAGGCTTTTTGGATCAAGCAGACATTATTATGGGAACTTTTGGAAAGGCACTTGGTTCCCAGGGAGCCTACCTTATTTTGAAAAATANCCTCTGGGAAAGACATCTAACGAATTTTGCGGGCGAATTTATCTATTCAACTTATTTCTCTCCCGCGGCGGCGGCGGCGGCCGCCAAGGCAATCGACCTTATGGGGGAATTTTCAGTGGAGCGTTCAGCATGGTTGAAGGGATCGAAGCTATTCAGGGCGACTTTGACGAATGGTGGCCAAAGGGTTCCAACAGGAGATTCTCCAGTTATCCCTCTAGTTGTTGGAGATATTGATGCGACTTCGATGTTGGCCGATTGCTTGCGCGAAGAAAATATCTTAGTCGGTATGGTTCGTCCGCCAACTGTGGCTCCAGGAACGAGTCGCCTAAGAATTTCTCTAAAGACACACTTGGATTTCGAGGCTCTTTCCGCGACAGTTCTGCAAATATTACAAGGCTACCAAAAGTGAAAGTTTTGTGGATTGGCGGATGGGGTACCTATCCCCAATGGGGGCTGACGGCAGTTCGACGTTGGCGACCAGATTGGGATCATGAATGGATTACCCCTGGGCCAGAATGCGAACTTCATGCGGATGGATCTCACGATTGGGTGGGGGGCTATTCGTTTGGGGCGTTCTTGATGCTATGCAACATCGATGCTTTTCCTGCGAAAAAGGGACGATTCTACGTGGCTCCGTTTCTCGACTTGAAGCGTGAGGCAGGGCTTGGGGGGCTCCTTGCAACTACGCAACTGAAGGTTACTAGGAGGTGGCTAAAACGAGATGCCACCCAGGCCGTTTCAGATTTTTATAAACGAGCTGGCTTGAATATTAAGTTACAGGATGAGTTGCCCTACGCGCTCAATGATTTGATTTGGGGAATTGAGACTTTGCTTGGCGCATCCGCCCCATTGCCCGATGGAAACCCCGGATATGCTGTGTTTGGCTCGAAAGATCCCTTGATCGATTCGAATGTAACGAAGCAATTTTTCCCAATGCACACAGTTCGGGAAGGAAGTGGACATAGATTGGAATCATTGCGTGCCGCATTAAATTTAGGATGACTGCAAGATTCAACGAGCAAGCGCATGAATACCACGATCAAGCCATGATCCAGAAAGATTTGGCTTCTTGGACAGCGGAATGGCTGGAATCGGAAATTTCCGGACTTGAGGGGATCGAATTCGGGGCAGGCACAGGTCACTTCACACAACTATTGGTTAGCAAAAACCTGACGCTTCGAGCGATTGACCTTTCGCCTCGAATGATTGCATTGGGCTCTGCTCTCGTGCCTGAGGCGCAATGGGAGTTGGGCAATGCTTGGGTACCTGCGGACTCTTATAATGCTGACAGAATTTTCTCTTCCGCCCTATTGCAGTGGTGCAAAGATCCCCTTGAGACATTACTTCGATGGCGATCATGCTTGCGAACTGGAGGGCGACTCCTTTGTGGTATGTATGTCCGTGAAACCTTGCCAGAATTGACACAAGTCCTCCCGGGCTCTGCTCCGTTCCATTGGCATACCCCTGAGGAATGGAGCAATTTCTTTGAAGAGGCAGGATTCACAATCATTAGAGCGGAATCTCACAAGAAAACTTACCATTTCCCAAATGCCATCGAGCTATTGCGTTATCTCCATCGCATTGGTTCTGTTCGAGTCGGTCGATTCTCCGCAAATGTCTTGCGCTCAGCTGTTCGAAATTATGATACAGCCTATGCGGGGCAAAAGGACATTTCATCCACTTGGACATTTTTTAGAATAGAATGCCTTTCGGGCAATTCTCTCTGAAAAAGGTTGGCATTTCCCAAGCTTCCACAAATCTGAGTATTCATGAGCACTGATACTGAAGAAGAGGCTATACGAATTTTCGAAGAAACCAAAGCTCTCCTAAAGGGACACTTTATCCTTCGATCAGGTCTTCGCAGCGGGCATTTTTTCCAATGCGCCCAGGTGTGCCAGTATTTGGACAAGGTGGAACGTTTAATCGAATTACTGCGCTTGAAACTGGATTTTCAACCGCAGGTTGTGGTCGCTCCGGCAATGGGTGCTTTGGTCTTGGGACAAGAAATGGCCAGACAATTGGGCGTTCGTTATGTTTTTCTGGAAAAGGATAACGACAAACTGGTTTTGCGCAGGGGCTTTTGCTTAAACCCCGGGGAAAAAGTTTTGATTGTGGAGGATGTCGTGACGCGCGGAGGGCGTGTTCAGGAAGCCGTGGACATTGTCAAAGGCCAAGGGTGTGATTTAATGGGTGTTACGGTCTTGGTGGATCGAAGCGAAGGAAAAGTCGATTTCGGGGTTAACCTCATCAGTTTGATTGAAATGAGCTTTCCTTCCTATGATCCCAATAAGTTGCCCCCTGATTTGGAGGCAATTCCTCCTGTTAAGCCGGGCAGTTAATCAAGGAATGCGATAAGGTACGAAACTGTACCGTTCTCTGTACCAAACATACAGACGATTAAGCCCACGATTAACCAATCCTTTGGCTTCTCCTAAAGTAGAGACNGGAGATCCGTTGATTTCGACAATAACGACACCTTCTCGCAACGAACTGATTTCTCCCTTGGAGTGTGTTACAACCAATCCTGAAACGGTTTTAGGAATACCCAACAGCTTTCTATTGGTTGCATTTAATGGCTGAAGGGTGAGTCCCGGAAATGGTGATGCGTCAGCTTTGGGATCTTTACCCAGTCGACCAAGCTTGACCTGAAAGGAATTCCTGCGTCCATCTCTAAAAAACCCTAGCCTAATGGGTTCGCCGGGTGGGGTTCGGGAGATGAATACCCGTAGTTCCGCTACGGAACTGACCGGTTGATTGTCCAGTGAGACTATAACGTCATTTTCTCGGAGACCGGCGATCTCAGCAGGTGAATTCGCTACCACGCTGCTGACCCTAGCTCCTGATGGAGAAGGAAGTTTTAGATTGGAGGCAGCCTTTGGATCGATGTCTTCCAGGTTAACGCCCAAGAATCCTCTATCGACGTTCCCTTTTTCCACCAAACTAACCAATATGCTTTTGGCAAGGTTGACCGGGATCGCGAAACCGATGCCTATATTGCCCCCCGTACGAGAGTAAATAGCTGTATTAATTCCAACCAGACAGCCTTCTGAATCAATCAAGGCTCCTCCCGAATTCCCCATGTTTATGGCGGCATCGGTTTGGATGAAGTGTTCGTATGAACCAGGATCTTCAAGAATACCAAGATTAGTTCGCCCTGTGGCTGATACTATCCCCATGGTTACAGTTAAACCGACCCCCAGAGGATTACCTGCGGCGAAAACAACGTCTCCCACTCGCAGTTGGTCGCTGTTTGCCAACGAAACACGGGGAAGATTCGGCGCGTCTATTTTTAATACGGCCACGTCAGTGGCTTTGTCGAAGCCGATAATGGCTGCTACCAATTCTCGTTTGTCTGCCAATTTTACAGTCACTTCATCAATCGCTTGGCCAGTTCGCGGGTCTGTGATCACGTGAGCGTTGGTCAATATGTGCCCTTCGGCACTTACTATAACACCAGACCCTATGCCTGCAGGGATCTTTTCTTCTTCCATCGAGGGAGCACTCGAACGACTAGGTGGCAACCCGTAGTAACGCCTAAGAAAATCCTCTATAGGGTTACGTTGAATATTCGGGCGATAACGGATGATTTTCGATGTGTAGACACCCACAACAGCTGGTGTTGCCTTGGAGAGAATATCAGCGTAACTGGATCTATGGAGAGAAGCTGTTCGGTCAATTGGNTTCGATTCAATNCGCAATGTGACTTTGGATTTAGGGCTTTTTGCGAGGACNTCCGCTTCTNCCTGCGGAACCAACGCGGACAACAGCCNTAAAAANCAGGCAATTCCTGAAAATATAATTAATCGTGATTTCACTTTGACTCGTGCACTATTAAATTAAGCGTTACCGAAAGTGATTTTCGTGCGCTTTATTCAAACAAAGAAAAGAAACCGCTCGTATTCGCTCAGAATCCTTTTATTTTGAACAAGCTGGATATGCTGCTGTGAGTATGGATTCGCTTGATTGCCTCGCCGAGAAGGGGAGCTACGCTGAGGCGACGAATAGGAAGGTCTTTAGGATCAAGGTCGACAGTGTTTGTGGTGAGCAAAGCATCCAAGTCACCTTTGCGTAACCTTTCGAAGCCGATTTCGTTAAGAACACCGTGACTGACAATGGCTTTAACGGTTTTAGCCCCATGCTCACGCAAAATTTTTGCTGCGGCCACAAGAGTACCAGCGGTTTCGGTCATGTCATCCACAAGAAGAGTGTCCCGACCTTCAATTTCCCCCACAACGTTCATAGCTTCTACGGTGGTCGCTCCAGTACGGCGTTTGGCCACGAACCCCAAGGGGCAGCCAAGTAGCTCTGCATATGCGTTGGCCATTTTCATGCCCCCGACATCAGGAGAGAAAACTGTCATGTTGGAAGTATCCTTTTCTTCAAGATCGTCGAAGAAAACCGGAGAAGCATAAAGGTGATCAACTGGAATGTCGAAGAAGCCTTGAATTTGCTGGGCATGCAAATCCATTGTCAAAATGCGGCTAACTCCTGCAGCGACTAATAAGTTGGCTACGAGTTTACTCGTAATTGGGACACGTGGTTGATCTTTGCGATCTTGCCTTGCGTACCCAAAAAAGGGCAGAACGGCCGTTATACGGGAAGCTGATGCTCGCCTGGCAGCATCGATCATTATCAGCAATTCCATGATATTATGATTTGCCGGGGAGCTTGTTGACTGTATGAGGAAAACATCGGCGCCTCTTATGTTTTCATTAAAGCGCACAAAGGATTCCCCATCGGGGAACGAAGTCACTAATGCGTCTCCCAGTGAGATTCCTAGATAATCACAAATTTCTTTAGAGAGAGCCGGATTAGAGCTACCCGTGAAAATTTTTATTTCGGGAGCAGGCGTCATCATTTTATCAACTTGCTTTATGAGGAAGGGTCTTCGCTGGCAAATCTTTTGAAAAGATCGGGTAACTTTTTTTGCAANACGGCTATGCGTTGAGCCAACATATAGGGCAGGGCAGGGTTGCCTTTTAGGTAAGCACCAGCTTCGACATCTTTGGTTATGCCAGCTTGGGCAGCTATCTTGGCGCCGGCTCCAACCCGAAGGTGTCCAGCCAAACCTGCTTGTCCGCCGATAATAGTCCCATCTTCGATCATGGTACTTCCACTAATTCCCACCTGAGCTACAATGAGGCAATGTTTCCCAATAATGACGTTATGTGCGATTTGCACAAGATTATCGATTTTGGTACCTTCTCCAATCCGAGTTTCACTGAAACGAGCTTTATCCACTGTGGTATTTGCACCAATCTCGACATTGTCCTCGATAACTATTTTTCCAACATGGGGTATTTTGTGATGTTCTCCATCAACAAAATTATATCCATAACCATCGGAACCGATCACTGCCCCCGGTTGAAGAATGACTCGTTGACCAATTTCGCAATAGTCTCCGATTATAACTTTTGGCCGTATCTGAGAGGAGTTTCCGATAACAACGTTTCGTCCGATGCCAACATGTTCGCCAATAACCACCCCGTCAGCAATCTCGCTCCCTTGCCCGACAAAAGCAAAAGCACCCACATGGGCTTTCGATGAAATTTTAGCCTCTGGATGCACCCATGCAGTTTGGTGAACGCCAACTGGAGGTGAGGGGTAGAGCCGAATTTCGATTGTTTGGCAAACGCGCGCAAGGGATAGGGATGGATTTTTCACCCGGATATACAATTGATCTGATTCTGGAGAACCATCGTAAGTTTCTGGAAGTAAAATGATGGAAGCCTTTGATTGAGAAACGAGCTTTCTGTACTTCTCGTTGCTGAGAAAAGATAAATCTCCGCATCGCGCTTCATCTAGAGAGGCTATGCCAGAGATTTCCTCGCTGGAATCTCCTTCCGTTACTGCATCCCCTACAATTAGGAGTAATTCTTCAGTAGTTAATTTCACGCGCATAAAGTCCTGCGCACGACTGAAAACAAGTTTGAGCTTTCTTTCGTGAAAACTTATTTATTTTGGAGCTTTGGCATTGAGGACGTCTGAAACAACCGCAGTGACGTCAAAGGTCGATTTATGAAAGAGCACGAATTGTTGGCCAGCCGAACTGAGGACGAGGTCCAAATTCTTGGCAGTGGCTACCTTGGTGATTGCATTTCGGATATCAGCAGTGTGCTGGGTTAGGTAGTTTTGCTCACGCTGTCTCAAGGTTGCGCGGGTTCGTTCTTGGTATTGCTTAACGTCAGATTCTTTTGTTCGAATGATATTCAGTTTTTCCTGAGCCTGCTTCTTGATGGCCTCACTGACGAGATTTGGATTTTTGAGCTTGGTTTGTATCTCGTTGAATTCGTCGACAAGTTCCTTGAGTTCTTTCTGGTAGATTTCCATTTCCTCTTTGAATATCTTTTGGGATTTAGCCATCTTTTCCTTGGCATCCTTTACTTTGTGATATTCGTCGAAGACCTTTGCCACATCAACTATCCCGATTGCGCGAGGGGTGTTTTGTGCAGTAACTGTTATCGTTATAAATGATAGCAAGAACGGTAGAGATAGTAGAGAGATTTTCATCGTGCGGATGTTTTTGTGTATTAGAATCGAGTTCCAAAAGAGAAGTTGAACTGAGAAGAACNNCCCATGTCNGTGGGATCACTGATGGGAAAGCCAAGATCTAGACGCATGGGAGCACCCATAACCATAATTCGCAACCCAAACCCCCAGTTATCGAAATAACCAGGAGAAGAGTATAGGTTGGCTCCGCGTGTTGGGTCGAAGTTGAAGTCTCCGGTATTGATGAAGCCACCATCATAGAAAACGGCCAATCTGAGTGGATCGGCGACCCGAAAAGTATATTCCAAACTTAGAAATCCGTAAGAATGTCCTCCACGTGGTTCTCGAGTGGCTTGATCCAATGGTCCGACCTCACGATAATCGAATCCTCGCAAAGTATAGGGGCCTCCAAGAAAGAATTGATCAAAGAAGGGGACATCGCCGCCGTCGAATTCACTAATGGTGCCCACACGACCGATCAGTGAAAGGACTTGTTCCATGGTTTCCGAGGTTTTGATGAATTTTGCGCCGCGCAACTCGAGTTTCCCATAGTCGGAGTTGCCACCAAAAGGCCCGCCTGCAAATTCTTGACTAACTTGAGTGCGGCTACCTTTAGTAGGAAACAAAATGCTGTCTCGGGTGTCGCGAGTCAGAACAACCCCTAGCTTGGAAACATTTGTGTTCCCTTTTTGTTTTTTGATCCACCAAGGGGCATTTGTCTCTATATCATCGATTGTGACGTCTTCATAACGATAGAAAACACGCCCTTCGACCAATTCGAACAATCGTCTGCGCATGTAAACTTCCGCTCCGGCGCGCAATTCATCGTAGTAAGCACTGTAGTAATCGGATTGGGTGCGAAACAATTCGAAACCAAGGGCAAGGCGATGTTCCAGAAACCATGGCTCCTCAAATGACACGATAGCTTGGTTGCTTCGGGAACCTAACTGAAGGCGCAGTCGAAACTTTTGACCATCTCCCTGAAAGCCTCCCCGCCAGTTAAACAAGTCAAAGTTTCCTTGGCGAAGTTCGGCGTAGACTATGGCTTTTTCAAGAGAACTTATTCCTGCCCCAAAGGTAAGGTTGCCCGTTTTCTGCTCCTTGACCGTTATACGCATGTTTCTTCTCTTGGAACGAAGCTCTTCATCGTCCGTAGCCAAAGGTTCGTCATCAACACTTACCCTTGAGAAGAACCCGGTGTTTCGCAAGCGGGCGGCGCTTGTATCCATCCGATTCAAGTCAAAGACATCACCTGGCGCCAATGCGAGTTCACGAAGAATTACCACGCTCTTGGTCTTGTCGTTGCCGTCAATTTTGATTGATTCGAGTTCGAAACTGTTGTTTTCCGTGATATTGAAAACCACGTCCATGTCTCCTGTTTGCAGGTTTGGAGTTCGGACTGTGACCACCCTTGTATCGAGATAACCTTTTTCGCCATACTTTCGGCGAATGGCTTGCTTGTCTTTTTCGAGAGCCTCGGGCGAGTATACTGTTCCCTCCTTTAGTTTGAGGTCCGACAAAAGAGAATCTTCATCAAATAATATGTTTCCCTTTACTGCGACCTTCCCAACTTTGTAACGCTTGCCTTCGCTCAACTTAATCCGAATACGTAATCCACTGCGACCATCTGGGATAAGTTGAACTCCGCTTTGATCCATTTGGACGTCCAGCAACCCTTCGTTGTGATAATATTTTCTCAAAAGCGTGAGATCTTCCTCAAGTTCCGCAGGCTTGTATCGCCCACTTCCGGTAAAAAAGGAGTAAAAACGCCATTTTTTGGTTTTCATTATCTTTCGCAAGGAACGGCTCTTGATAGATTGGTTCCCCTCGAATTCTATTTCAGTCACTCGCCGTTTGTCTCCTTCATCTATACGAAAAGCTACGCTAGCCCCTCCGGTTGTGTCGTCCCGCAAAATATCTGAACCGATTTGAATGCTCCAGTAACCTTTTTTAAGGTAGTAATCACGAAGAGNTTGTTCGTCTGATTTAACCGTTTGCTCGCTAAGTGCCAAACCCTCTTCGGATTCGATTTTTTTGCGAAGCTTGCGGCGAGACAGCTTGTCATTGCCTACAAAGTCAATCGAAGTGATCCGTAGCTTTGGAGTGACAACAAAAATCAATGCGACTGAATTGGGGTCAGGATGATCTTCATCTCGAAAAACGCGGATATTTTCGAATTGTCCAATCGACATTAGATTTTCGATTGATTTGTCGATCAAGTTTGGAGCGTAATTCATCCCTTTTTCGATCGAGAGATTTTTCAAGACGTAGGATGGATTGATTTCCGTGGGTCCCACGAATCNTATTTCNATCGAATCTATCTTTTGNGCAGNGCCCTGNTGGCCGGAAGACAGGACAACCCAGCACAGAGATGAGGCGAGAACCGAAAAAACCGTCAATTGTAGGCGGATCATGAGAAAAGTTACTAATTTACGAAAGGTTTNTTCGCNCTTTCGAACCGAGTGTATTCCTTGTGGAAATTTAAATCAACAGTACCGGTGGGGCCATTTCTTTGCTTGGCGAGGTGAAGCTTGATTTGATTAGGAGCGTTTTGAGCTGAATTTTCTGAATCTACACCAAAAGGATCCTTTGGTTTGCCCAAAAGAAGTACAACGTCTGCATCTTGCTCGATGGAACCCGATTCTCGCAAGTCTGAAAGCCTAGGATCCCTTTTCTCTTTTTCGGAGTCACGATTGAGTTGACTGAGAACTAGTACGGGAAGCTCGAGCTCCTTGGCCATGGCCTTAATGCCTCGAGATATTTCGGCAATTTGTTGTTCTCGCTGAACACGAGGGTCGGATCCCGTAATCAATTGCAAGTAATCCACGACAATTAATCGCAGTTTGGATTTTGAATTTCGCCGCCTCGCCTTAGCTCGCATCTCGTGAATAGTCAGATTTGCAGAATCCTCTATCCACAAAGGGGCATGCATTATCTCCTTGGCGGTGCTCGCCAATTCAGCTTGTTCTTTCTTGCTGGCAAAACCATCACGAAGTTTCTGCATGTCGACCCGAGCACGGCAACACAACAGGCGAGTGGCCAACAGCAACGAGCTCATCTCCAGGCTGAAAACAAGAACATCATTAGTTGTTCCATCCTTGTTTTCATTGAAAACAATGTTTTCCGCGATATTCATGGCAAGACTGGTTTTGCCCATCGATGGTCGAGCCGCTAATACAGTCATTTCTGAAGGTTGCAAGCCATGCGTGAACCTGTCCAAGTCTCTAAAGCCCGACGGAACACCGTCCGTCGCTTCCTTGTTTATCAGCCTATTGACCAAATCCATTGCTTTTTCCATGGAATCGGCAATTGGCTTGGTACTTTCGCTGGTTTGGCTTTGGTTGACGTTGAGGATTTCCTGTTCGACTTCACCCAGGAAGCTATCCAAGTCGCCAGGAGAGGCGTAAGCCCTGTCAATGACCGAGGTAGCGGTTTGAATGAGATTTCTCACCACGTGTTTTTCCTGGACGATTTTCATCCAGTAAGTTGCATGAGCGGTCGTTTCGATGCGACTGGTCAAGCCGTAAAGGGCGGGCAGACCCCCGATTTNCTCCAACTCCTCGGTGGATTGAAGATGTTCGGCAAGAATTATCTCATCGACTTGATCACCGTTCTTGTGAAGTTCGACCAAGGCTTGGAAAATTATTTGATGGCTTGGGCGGTGAAAGGCACCCGAATCCAAGCGAGCCTCGATACACGCGGACAAAGATTCGCCGGTAATGTCTTTAAGGCAACAGGCAAGAAGGCCTTCCTCAGCATCTAGATTATGAGGAAGTGGTCTATCAAGAACAGCGTCAGAACGCCCCTGTGACTGGGTGCCCTGCTGTTTAGTTGCTGTCGTTTGTGCGGTAGGCATATTGGGTCTTTGTATTCCTGGCCGCTACATTTAATGATCACTGCTCGATAGGATTCTCGGAAACGACTTCGAACGCAACATCGACTTGTACTTCAGGGTGGAGCTTGCAGGTGGCGGAGTGCTTGCCAAGTTCCTTGACAGGCGAAAAGGGTACAATGTGCCTTCTTTCCAAGTGAAAACCTTGNTCGGCTAATTTCTCAAGCAATTGTGGAACCGTAACCGAACCAAACATCTTCCCTCCCTCGCCGGTTTTTACCGATATGGCTACTGAGACTGCAGATAATTTGGAGCCTACTTCCTCCGCTTGTTTCAACTCGTCTGATTCGCGTTCCTCGCGAGCCTTCATGAGTGATTCGAGATGTTTTTTGTTCGCTTGCGTGAGCGGAACAGCAAGATTTCGTGGCAAAAGCCAATTTCTGGCATAACCTGCCTTGACTTTTACCCGGTCACCTTCAGCTCCCAGGTTTTCCACTTGTTGGATCAATAAAACTTCAGTTGTGGCCATTTGGTTCGTTGGGCTGGAATTTACTTTAAAGACAAATTAATCAAAATGGTACGTCGTCTTCCTCGATGTTTTCTACTTGTGTTTCGGTATCTTTAGAAGGTGACGGAACTGTTGTGTCTTGAGGCGATGGGGAAGGCAAATCTGATGCGAGGCTTGGGGCTTGCTTGCTTGCTTGTCCCGCATTACCTGAACTAGGTGCACCCTCGCCACCTCCGACAAACTGAAAGTTTTCAAGAGTGATCTTCAGCTTGCTTCGCTTTTCTCCGTCTTTTTCCCATTGATCAAGCTTTAGTCTGCCTTCGATGAAAATGCCGCTCCCTTTTTTCATGTATCGGGAGATCGTCTCGGCTTGTTTCCCGAAACTTTCCAAGTCGACAAAAGTGGTTTCCTCACGCCGATTACCTTCGCGGTCAGTAAAATTTCGATTAATGGCCATGCCAAAATTGCACACTGCTGTTCCGCTTGCAAATGTGCGCAACTCGGGATCTCTGGTGAGATTGCCCATAAGCAATACTTTGTTTAGACTAGGCATGGTTATGCTTTTTCAATGAGGATCCGGTCGAAGTTTTTGTCAAGACGGAGCTTTTCCTTGATTATGGCTGGTCCATCGGGACCACTTTCGAAATCTATTTTAACATAGGCGGCACTAGCGAGATCTTTGGATTGTGGACGAGCTAGGTCTCGCAATCCGAGATTTTCTACTTTTTTCACTTCTCCACCCATCTCGGCAATGATTTCACTGACCTTGGAGGTCATTGCATCTGCCGAGTCCTCGCTTCCATGGGTGTCGAGCACTAGAATTGCCTCATAGGTTCTCTTGTTATTGGCCATCGGTTGATTTTATCCTTTTGTTGGAGAGATTCATGGCGTGCGTCACGCCCTTGTCAACAATGCGCTGGAGTACCTTCGCAAAAAACTCGAAATTATCGTTCATGACGGCTTGCTCCGTGCAACTAAATTTACTCAATACATAAGCTGGCATTGTCATTTTTTCCGGCTTTTGCCCTATGCCTAGGCGAAATCGGACAAAACTTGGGCCAATTTGGCGAATTATGTCTCGAACACCCTTGTGACCTCCATCGCCTTTTTCCGCCGAAACCTTCATCTTCCCTGGTTCGAACGCAATATCGTCGTAAACAACGACCATATCTTCCGCTTGACAATCGTGATATTTGAGCAATGGCTTGATATAGGAACCGCTTTTGTTGACAAAGCTTAATGGCTTGATCAGCAAGGCGGTTCGCTCCCATTTCTTTAGAATGGTCGTCAGGGAATGAAAGCGACGACTTTCTTTCCACAAACAACCATGCAGCGACGCTATTTGGTCCATCATCCAAAACCCGGCGTTGTGGCGAGTGGCGTCGTACTGTGGACCGGGGTTTCCCAAACCCATGATGGCAATCGTTGTCATAAGGTGAAAAATCGCGGTTATTGTAACCGCGTGAATTTAGCAAAAGTGAAGGCACTTGGGAGAGTTTCTACAAACAAACTCCAACTTATTCTTGTTCGCTGGATTCGGTGGTGGCATCTGCCCCGCTTTCTTCTCCATCATCGCCTTCTTCACCTTCGCCTTCTTCATCATCGGCTTCTTCACCTTCGCCTTCTTCGGCTTCTTCGCCCTCGAGATCCTCTGCCTCTGCTCGACCGCTGGCTGTTCCAACACATGAGACCAAAGTCAAGTCGTCATCACCAATGTAAGTGACACCTTCTATTTCAGTTAGCGCCGAAATATGTAGCGAGTCGCCTAAATTCAGCTCCGAGACATCTATTTCAATTTCAGATGGAAGCACGCTTGGTCGGCAGCGGACTTCCACTTCCCGAACCATTATGTCAATGATTCCTCCTTCGACTTTAACACCTTCGGCTTCCCCGACGATAACCAGAGGGACTTTAGTTTGTAGCTCTTGCCCTCGGGTGACTTCGATAAAGTCTATGTGTAAAACTGCATCCGTACAAGGATCCCGTTGAACATCCTTGATCAGCGCGAGCGAAGCTTCGCCCTCATCCGGTTCTAGCTCCACCAAAGATGTGCCAGCGACTTTCTCCAAGGAACGAAAGTCAGGTTCAGCGAGGGAATAACTCTCGTTGCGCTCTTTACCGTAAAAAATGATTGGGATACGACCATTATTCCTGAGTCNGCGACAATGGCCGCGACCTACGCTCCCGCGTTTTGTAACTTCTATCTTCTCAATGTTCATCGCTTGATTCGGGGAAAAGGGTACAAAAATACTAATGCGTGACGATCAAGGCAAGCAAACACTTGCGGATTGTTGGTAAATCGCCAAACCCCTTCAGAGGCAATCAATGCTTCGTTGACAAGCACAGGCTTAAAGGATTCAATCGAATCTTTTCGTATGCCCGGTAGCTCAGTGGTAGAGCAGGTGACTGTTAATCACTTGGTCGCTGGTTCGAATCCAGCCCGGGCAGCCAATAGTTAGACCCATTTATTCGGTCCTTGCCTTCCGGATGTCGAGTTCCGGCCACTGAACAAGCTTTCTATGTAAAGTGCGGCGACTAACCCCTAGCATTTCAGCGGCTTTGGTTCGATTGCCATCCGAACGCATGAGTGCATTTCGCAACAGGCGCTTTTCGTTTTCCTCGACCGATAGGTCATCGGAGTTTGGTATAATTTGATTGTCACCGCCTTCGTNGCCAGTTGACAAAAACCGTGGCTCCAAATCGTATTCAGTAATTTCACCCCCGCGCTTAAGGACAACGATGTTCTCGCAAAAGTTTCTAAGTTCCCGGGCATTGCCAGGCCAATGGTATGCCGATAAAATTTGAATGGCTTTCTCCGTTAACTTAGGCAGTTCAAGATGGTTTTCATGAGAGAATTTCTTCATGAAATGATCCAGAAGAATAGGAACGTCTCCCTTTCTTTGACGCAGTGGAGGGAGATCTATGGTGACGACGTCNAGACGATAAAAAAGGTCTTCCCTAAAGGTTCCTTTGTTTACCATTTTTTTAAGGTCTCGATTCGTTGCGCATACCAATCGAACATCCAATTCAATGGGTTCCATGCTGCCCAATCTTTCGATGGTCATGGATTCAAGAAATCTCAACAGCTTAACCTGCGTGGAAGCGTCAATTTCTCCGATTTCATCCAAGAAAAGCGTTCCGCCGTCACTACTCTCGAATCGCCCAATTCGCCGTTCTACGGCCCCCGTAAAAGCACCTTTTTCGTGCCCAAAAAGTTCGCTTTCGAGTAAATTAGCAGGTAATGCGGCGCAATGGACCGGAACAAATGGTCCGCGTGCGCGTGGACTGTTTTGATGAATAGCCTGCGCGACCAATTCTTTTCCAGTACCAGTTTCTCCTTGCAGGAGCACAGAAGTTTTGGCGGGAGCAACCAATCGNACACGATCAAGCACTTGNTCCAGAGCNGCTGATTTGCCNAGNATGCCCTCAAATCCATAAGTTCGATCCANCCTTTGATGCAAGGCGACGTTTTCTTCTTCGAGCTTTCGAGACCTCAATGCTCGTTGTATGAGCAATTCGAGCTTTTCTAGGCTGAGAGGCTTTGAAAGAAAATCGAAGGCCCCACGTCTCATTGCCTCAACTGCTGTTTGTACGTCACCGTAAGCAGTCATCATGATGCACACTGGGGGAGGGGACTGCTTTACAGTAGCGTCGACCACACTCATGCCCGAAGGACCTGTCATGCGAAGATCGGTTAACACCACGTCAAAAGTTTCGGCTTCCAAGAGATTGAAAGCCTCTTCGGCATTCGCGGCTTCGTACACCTCGAACTTTTCCTCAAGAGCTTGGGCGAGCCCTTCCCTTGTGTGACGTTCGTCGTCTACGATTAAAATATTAGCGGGCATTGATTTAATTGAAAAAGGGACTCAATAATGGAAAAGCTCAGTTTTCAAGTAATCTCAGCGATCGATTCGCATGAGGAAACTGTAAGGTGATAACGGTCCCGGTCCCGGTTTTGCTCTCAATGCCTACTTGACCTCCGTGAGCTCTCATAATCCTGTGGACGATCATCATCCCTAGTCCATGACCCTCTTTTTTTGTGGTGAAGTATGGCTGAAACACTTTGGACAAGTCTTCTTTTGAAATACCTTTGCCGGAATCGGCAAACTGCAGGTAGACGTTTTCTTCGTCTGAGCGCAGGAAAATTTTCAAACGAGGATTTTTTGCCATGGCATCAACCGCATTCTTTATGACATTGAAAAAGACTTGCTTTACTTGATCTGGATCAGCGTGGACGGACGGTGCTTTGTCAGAAACCTCAATTTCAACCTGCACGCCCTTTTCTTCAAACTCCAGTTCAAGCAGTCCCAGTACTTGCTCAAGAACAACTAATAAATCGACTGGCTTAAAATTAGGCTTGGATGGTCGTATGGCCTCAAGGAAATTTGCAATTATCCTATCCAGTCGCTTCACTTCATCACGGCAAATATCTAAGGATTTCTCAAATTTTTCCGATCTTTCACCTTCCTTTTTCTTGGACAATCTATCCATGAGTTGCAGGTGAATGTTCAATGAATTTAGAGGATTTCCCAATTCATGAGCAACCCCTGCAGCCAACATTACCACTGATGATGTTTTTTCTGTTTCTATCAATTCTTCAGTTGAAAGCTTGTCCTCGGTCACGTCTGTCAAAATCACTGCGTAACTGCGGCCTTTTCGGCTGCGAGGTGTGCCTTCGATGGGCATGACATAAAGGCGCACATAGCGATTTTCCGGATAAGTAAGCCTTACCTCACGTGAAATCACAGAAGGTTCCGTTCTGCCGTCTTCAGGACTCAATTCAAGAGTCCGCGCAAGATCTGGCACAATCTTCCACAAACTTGCTTTCCCAATATCCTTTTCCTTTAATCCAATTAATCTGCAACCTTGTTGGTTAGCGAACTGTATAGTGCCTTCAGCGTTTATAACCAAGATACCGTCCTGCACAACGTCGATGACTGTCTCAAGGAATCGCCTTTCCTTGAATAGTCTTTGAACAAGGTTTGCCAGATTAACAGAATCCAGATTATCCAAACGTCCAAGAATTCTGTCCAAGGAGCTTTTCTTGCGACCACTCATACGGAACAACAGTTCAAATGGGCCTCGATTTTCAGGACATCGAGAAATTCTTTTGCTAAATCACTTTTGCAGCCAGGTCCCAGTGAATGCCTTTCGCCTTGAGCCCCGATTAGAGTAATTTGGTTGCTGTCGCTTCCAAAACCAACTCCAGGCAAACCCACTCGGTTGATGGCAATCCAATCTAAATTCTTTTCATTTAGTTTTATCAGGCCATTTTTCAGGAGATTTTCTGTTTCGGCGGCAAAACCCACAACCATGCGTTCCCCCTTTTTCCTTCCAAGCTCCAAGAGTAGGTCTGGCGTTGGTTCCAATTCGAGCGTTCGACATGCCGCCCGCTTTTTTTCTTTGTGAGTGAGTTGACGTTTGGGCCGAAAGTCGGAAACTGCTGCAACCATCAACAAAAGATCACAATTTTGAAAAAGTTGGCTCAAAGAAGTTCGCATTTGTTCCGCGGTCTCGATTAAATGCAATTTGGCCTTCTTGGGCCGGGCGAGAGCAACTGGTCCTGAGACCAAATCCACTTCCCAACCCCGATCAACAGCAGCTTCAGCCAATGCATAACCCATCTTGCCCGAGGANGGNTTACTAATAAACCGAACAGGATCGATATATTCCCTTGTAGGCCCCGCAGTGACGAGGCAACGAATTGGGCTTGCTTTCATGATTCCTAGATCAAGCCTCACGCCTGTGTCTCCAGACATTTTTTATTATAGGCATTTTTAAAAAATTACCATGCAAAAGACAAATCCAAACAACAAGAAAGAGAGCCTCTTACTCAATTTGGCGTTTAATTTGATATTGCCCATCCTTTTGCTCCGAAAGGGAGACGGATGGTTCGGTTCTCAATTGGCTGATTCGATAGGCGTTGAAAATAATGATCCTAAGATTGCCGGCATTATTCTAATTACCGCACTTGCCTTTCCCCTTGGTTATGGGATTCGAGATTTCTTTGTCCGCCAAAAGTTTAACGTAGTTTCCGTACTGGGCTTCGTGAGTGTTTTGTTTACCGGAGGGATTGGATTGCTTGAGTTGTCAGCACACCTCTTTGCAGTCAAGGAAGCGGCGTTGCCCGCAATAATCGCTGTAATTTTGATTTTCTACCGAAATAACAAGAATTCGTTGACACGCACTTTTCTCTACAATCCAGACGTGCTGCGGGTTGATTTGGTCCAGATCGCTTTGAGGGAACGTGGGAATGAGGACAAATTCGAGAAACTCCTGGGTAAATGCTCTTGGTGGTTAGCAGCCTCTTTTATCTTAAGCTCCGCGCTAAACTATATTTTGGCTCGAGCTATTGTTACAACCGAACCTGCCGACAACAAAACCCTCTACAACGAAGAAGTTGGCGAGATGATGGGTTGGAGTTTTCCTATAATCGCGATTCCTTGCATGTTGATCACGATTTTAGTGCTCTGGCGATTGTTTGCTGGAATAAAAAAACTCTCCGGTTTGAGTCCAGAGGACTTGGTTTCTCAAAAGGCAACCAATGAATAAAGGCGATTGAAGCCTGATTATCGTTCCTCGATCGAAACGTAATCACGGACAGTGGCTCCTTGATAAACTTGACGCGGGCGGTGAATTTTACTGCCGCTCTCGGCAATTTCTTTCCAATGCGAAAGCCATCCAGGCAAACGACCTATGGCGAAGATGACTGTGAACATGTTCAAAGGAAAGCCGATCGCTTCAAGTAATATACCGCTATAGAAATCTACGTTGGGATAGAGTTTGCGCTGGATGAAATATTCATCGCTAAGGGCCACTTCCTCCAAATGTCGAGCGATGTCAAGAATGGGACTTGATACACCGAGCTCCTCTAGGGCGTCGTTACAAGCCACGTTGAGGATTTTAGCTCGTGGATCATAATTCTTATAGACTCTATGACCAAACCCCATCAGTCGTTTTTTGCCATTTTTGGCGTCTTCAATGAAACGAGAGCCATCATCTCCGGAATCGTGAATGTCTTTGAGCATCTTGATTACAGCCATGTTTGCTCCACCATGAAGGGGACCCCATAAAGCACCTATGGCTGCGGAGACGGAGGCAAATACATTTGCTCCTCCAGAGGCCACCATTCGGCAAGTGGAGGTACTGCAGTTTTGTTCATGATCGGCATGTAGAAGAAAAACAAGGTTAAGGGCTTCACAAACCTTTTGAGGGGGAGGCTGAGGATTGTTGGAGTCTCCAAAAGTCATCTGTAGGAAATCGGCGCAATATCCTAGGGATGGATCCGAGGGGATAGGAGCAAGCCCCTTTCGATTACGATAATCGCGGGCAGCGATGGTGCGAATAGCAGAAATTAAAAGAGCGGCAGTATCGTCAAATGCCTCTAAATCCCTTTTCCTGTCATTTGTAGATTTTTCAGGATGATAGGTTCCTAAATTATTTACCATTGCCGACAGGACAGCCATGGGATGAGCGTCTGGCGCGAATGAATGGAGTCCTTTTGCCATATTTTCACGCAAACCCGCATTATCGGAAATCTTTTTCCGGAAACTATTAAGCTGATTTTCGGAAGGTAATTCCCCATAAAGCAGGGCAAAGGCAGATTCCAGAAAATTAGATTTCTCAGCCAACTGCTCTATTGGATAGCCCCGGTATCGAAGGATACCTTTTTCGCCATCGATGAAAGTTACCTTGCTCTCGCAAGATCCAGTGTTTCCGTAACCATCGTCAAATGTAATACAACTGCTTTCGCTGCGCAAAGTTCTGAGGTCAACCGCGATTTCGCTTTCCGTTCCTTTTATGAGTGGAAAGTTGTAGTTTTCAGAACCAATTCGTAAAGTGGCAGATTCTTCCATTTGACAAAGGGTTAGTTGGGAATGGGATAGAGGGGAGAGCAATTCAAATAGAATTGCTCGAATGGTCTAAATAGTTTTCAGAAAATTCCGATAGATTTGCAATCCTTTTGCTTGGCTTTTTTCGGGATGGAATTGAGTGGCATGGCAATTTCCGAAAGAAATGGAACTAACGAATTCACCCCCGAAATCAGTGCGTGATAGTACAATTTTATCGTCTTTCGGCACTACGCAATAACTGTGCACAAAGTAGAATTGATCACCGTCCGAAAGATTTTTCTTCAGACAACTAGTGTTTTCGGGGGTAAAGGAAATCTCATTCCACCCCATATGAGGGATTTTGAATTTCGAAGGTAATCGAAACCGTTTTGTTATACCAGAAAAGACACCCAACCCTGGCGAATCACCCTCTTCCGAGTGATCGAACAATACTTGCAGACCAAGGCAAATCCCGAAGTATGGTTTGTTGTCGGCAATCCAGTCTCGTAGTAAGTCTGCCAATCCACTTTCGCGTAGGCTTTGCATGCAGTCCGGAAAGCAACCTTGTCCAGGGAACACGAGAGCCTCGGCGCGACCTATTTCATCGGGGCCAGAAACTAAAAAAGGCATGGAGCCCAGTGTTTCGAAGGCCTTTATTACACTTCTGAGATTGCCCGTGCCATAGTCTATTACAGCGACCGTGGGGGAGGAAATCGTCATGACCAAACGAGAGCGCGCACCTCTTATGAAGAGAGCGTACCTTTGGTCGAAGGCACTTTGCCACCGAGCCTCGGCTCTATACGAGTCGCACTATCCAGAGCTTTGGCAAAACTCTTGAAGACCGCTTCCGCGGCATGATGGGGTTCTTCGCCCCGATCTAACTTCACGTGCAGGTTGGCGCCACTTTCGTTCGCAACTGCCTGAAAAAATTCCTTAAAGAGATCTATGGTGAAGTCTCTGACAAATCGCTCTTTCGTTTCCACTTCGTAAACCAGATAAGGACGATTGCTTAGATCAAGGGCAACGGTTACCTGAGATTCATCCATAGTAAGAATGAAAAAACCGTAACGCTTTATACCTCTCCGGTCTGCTAAAGCTTGTTGGATGGTTTGTCCCAAACTAAGGCCAACATCCTCTACCAAGTGATGATAATCTACCTCTAGGTCTCCACGGGCTTTAATTTGCAAGTCAAAGAAACCGTGCTTTGCGAATAACTCGAGCATGTGATCGAGAAAAGGGATGCCAGTATCGATGTCGTATTGCCCACTGCCATCAAGTGACAACCGCACTTCTACGCTGGTTTCTCCTGTTTCCCTCTTTATTTCGCCTTTTCTTTCTTTAGCCATGCCTGCAGTAATTTTATTACCAGTGCCATTTCATTATCTGTTCCAATACTGATCCGCAGTCGGCTTGAAGTCAAAGGATGATTGCTAAAATATCGGGTTAGGACCTTATGGTCGAAAAGATAAGAAAATACACTTTTGGAGACTTCGGAACCAGTTAATCCCTCTTTTGTTTTTGGTTCCGTAAATACGAAATTGGCTTGGCTGGGATAGGTTTGCCACCCCTTCACGGCAAGCCATGAGGCAATTTGATCACGAGTTTCGACCACTTGCTGCCTCCTTCTTTCAAAGTAATCTTGATCTTGAATTGCTGCCAAAGCTGCAGCTTGGGCAAGCCGGTCCACGTTGTAGACTTCACGAGCTTTGTCCATAGTGGCTATTACCTTTGGAGATCCCAATGCATAACCAACCCTTAGCCCTGCCAGCCCATAAGATTTTGATAAAGTGCGAGTAATGATTAGCCGATCGAATTCTTCAAGAAGCGAAATGGCGTTTTCCTCTGCAAAGTCGGCGTAGGCTTCGTCAATAACCATAAGGCCTCCAAATCCTTTTATCGCCTTGGAAAGTGTTTCGTTGCAAAATCCAACTCCAGAAGGAGCGTTGGGACTAGTCAGGAAAAACAAATTGGCTTCACATTTACCAATCGCCTCACAATCGAGCGTAAAGTCATCCGAAAAAGGTACTTCTATTAATGGAGACCCTTGTAAAGAAGCGAGGTTTTCATAAAGGGAATAACTTGGAGTGGTTATTCCTACTGGATTGTCTGAATTCGAGAAGCAACGTACACACAAAGTCAGCAATTCGTCTGATCCATTTCCTATTATTACTTGAGAGGAATCTATGCCATGGAGTTTTCCAATCGCTGCTCGCAATTCCTCGCTTTGAGGATTGGGGTATCGCCTAAGGTTAGCGATCTGGGTTGCTACTGCCCTTTCCACCAAAGGGCTGGCGGGATAAGGGNTTTCATTGGTATTTAGCTTTGTGAACTTGTTGAAATCCGTTGGCTGATCTCCAGGGATATAAGCCGTGTGATTTTTGATCTGTTCGATTGCCAGATCTTCGGGCGATTGGAAACTGGGGACCATCCCTTAATCTTTGGGGTTTGTAAGACGTAGAGTCAAAGATTGACCGTGTGCATCCAACTGCTCCATTTTGGAGAAAGCCTCAATAACTGGTGCCGCTTTAGCTAGAGAATCCCGATTATATCTCACGATACTTGAACGCCTGAGGAAATCACTCAGACGTAAACCTGAAGAAAAACGAGCACCCCGTCCCGTTGGAAGAACATGGCTAGGACCCGCCGCAAAATCTCCCAAAACCGTTGGCGTTAAATGACCTTGTAATATTGCTCCTGCGGTGGTTATCGATGCTGTTAATTTGTCGATTCGAGTGGAATCAATCTGTAATTCCAAATGTTCCGGAGAAATGAAATTNGCCACCTTTATAATGGANGCCTCATTTTTCGCGAAGATCGAATAATAACCCCTATCAAGAGTTCCTTGAATGACATCTCGATGACTCAAGTTCTTTATTTGTTTGGTCATTGATTGAGATGAGCGCTGGATCATGTCCTCCGATTCACTAACCAAAAACAGTTTTTCCTTGCCTGAACCATGTTCGGCTTGGGCGAGTATTGCGGCTGCGACGTAATCAGGATTTGCCGTTTCATCTGCTATTACCATCACCTCGCTTGGTCCTGGCAGAAGATCTATTCCAACGACCCCAAAAACTTGTCGTTTTGCTTCATTTACATAGGCGTTTCCAGGGCCAAAGATTTTATCCACTGCCTCAATTCTTTCTGTACCGTGGGCTAGGGCAGCAATTGCTTGAGCTCCTCCCACTTTGTACACTTCGCTTACTCCGCATAGCGATAGTGCTGCTAGCAACGGACTGGCAATTTCTCCATTTGATTGCGGGGGGGTTGTAACCACGATTTCCTCCACCCCGGCGACTCTAGCCAAGGTAACGGTCATAATTACTGTTGAGACCAAGGGTACCGACCCTCCTGGAACATATATCCCAACTCGTTCAAGAGGGTAGTACCTTTCGCCAACGATCGCTCCATGCAAATTTTCGCCCAACCAATCCGTTGGCTTGGTATTTGTATGAAATTGGCGAACACTAGCAACGGACGCCTCTATGGCTTCGCGATGGGTTGGGTCCAAGGATTCTTTGGCTTTAGCCAGTGTTTCTCCACTAACGCACAGTTCGGATGGCTCTAAACTAGCGCCATCGTATTTTTGGGTGAGCTCAATTAATGCTTCGTCACCTTGCTTTTTAACAGTCGAAAGAATTTTGCTTACAGAGCGTTCCACTTGTGGGTCCCGCGAGGCGGAAGCCAACTCGCTGGCAAGTTCNGCAAAAGCTTCAGGATCGTCGCACGAAANGTTTTTCATCAAGNNCGACGAATAGCATTCATCGTTTGGAAGGGCGAGCTATTCCCACTCTATGGTGCTAGGGGGTTTTGAGCTAATGTCGTAGACAACCCGATTCACCCCCTTGACTTCGTTGATGATGCGATTCGAAACGATGCGAAGAAGTTTGTCCGGGAGTTTTGCCCAATCAGCAGTCATCGCATCGCTGCTTTCAACAGCTCGAATGGCGATGACGTTTTCATAGGTGCGTTCATCTCCCATCACTCCCACAGTCCGAACAGGCAAGAATACGCAGAATGCTTGCCACAGCTTGTAATACTGCTTGGTGGACATCAATTCTTCCTGCAGTATAGCATCCGATTCTCGTAGAGTGCTGAGATTGGACCTCTTTAGTTCGCCGATTACTCGAACACCCAATCCAGGACCAGGAAAGGGATGTCGCATAAGAACGTACTTGGGTAAACCGAGTCCTACCCCGACTTCCCGAACCTCGTCCTTGAAAAGCTCTCGCAATGGTTCGAGCAATTTCAATTTCATGNGCTTTGGCAATCCCCCCACATTGTGATGACTTTTAATGAGGGCAGCGGGATTCCCACCTATCGGTACACTTTCAATGACATCAGGATAAAGTGTTCCTTGAGCGAGAAAATCGACTTTACCAACGCTTCTAACAGCTTCTTCAAAGACTTCGATAAAGGTTTTCCCTATGATTTTCCTTTTTTGCTCGGGATCCGTTACACCCTTCAGTTTAGTAAGAAACAGCTTGGATGCGCTAACTACTTTTAGGCGAGAATTGAAGTTGTCACGGAATAGCTTAACTACTTCCGCCCGCTCATTCAGGCGAAGCAAGCCATTGTCAACAAACACACAAGTCAACTTATTACCTATTGCTCGATGGATAAGGGCAGCAGCCACCGACGAATCTACACCACCACTTAATCCAAGGATCACGCGACTATCTCCGACCTGTTCCCGAATTTTCTCGATGATTTGCTCGGTAAAATCATCAAGCCGCCAGTCGCCTTGGCAATTACAGATAGAGAAAAGAAAATTTCCTAATACCTCAACTCCTCGTTCGGAATGTTCAACTTCGGGATGAAATTGCAGACCATAGAAATGCCGTTTGGTATCTTCGATCGAGGCGTATGCCGAGTTTTCTGTGCTAGCTGTGGAACTGAAGCCCTTGGGAAGCTTAACCAATCGATCGCCATGAGAATTCCACACTAGCAATTTTTTTGGCAACCGGCTGAATAGCTTGCCTTTGCGCTTGATCTGCAATTCTCCCCTTCCGTATTCACGAGCTGAGCTTTGCTTTACTTTTCCGCCAAGCATGGCGCCCATCAATTGTAGGCCATAACAAATTCCCAATATAGGTACACCTAATCGAAAGATAGCGGCATCGGGCCGAGGGGCATCCTTAGCCAAAACACTGGCGGGTCCACCTGAAAGGACTATTCCGACAGGAGACAGCTTTTGTATTTCCTTGGCAGGGGTGTCAAAGGGAACAACCTGTGAAAATACCTTTGCTTCCCGTATGCGTCTGGCAATTACTTGAGTGTACTGCGAACCAAAATCAAGTACTACGACGGTTTGAGGCATGAGTTAAAAGCGTAGTCTTAAGTTGCCTTGTTCGCACTTGGGGCATGAGGCTTCAGTTTTAATCCCTATGACTTTATAGATATTGCCGCAAATTTTGCAGTGAAAGATACTAGATTTAGCTCTTGCTGTTCTAGTGGAATCATCCCGCCTATCATAGTATGCCCAAAGCCCAAAGATAAAGGTCAAGAAAAGGGAAATAAAAATAAGAGTGAGCCAATCCAAAGGTAATGAAGGCAATTTAAGAGTATTGTTGGCTTTGAAGGTCGCAGGAACGTTTCCAAGTTCAGTCTAATCCTTTTTTTCTTTGTCTTCGGAAGCATCCTCTTCATCGGGATCGTCGTCACCTGATTCCTCGGAAGCTTCTTCCTCAGCCGTGGCGTCCTCCGCTTCGTCTTCTGGAGTCTCTTCTTGAGCTTGGGCGTCCTCGCCCTCAGGGGCATCCTCCTCATCGGGACCGTCTGCCGGGGCTTTCACCTCAGGTTGA
>PAZC01000012.1 GCA_002716045.1 Opitutia bacterium | reverse complement strand
ATAAAGTTCTTCACGGTCACCCGCATCGACGCCCATTTCGGCAACTTGCTCAATGCTCTCGAGGATCCCAATGCAGACGGCGACAAATCCGATTCCGTGGCCAAGGATACCTTGGTGGTTTTCCAGTCGGACAATGGAGGCCCTCGAGGCAGTAACCGTGAGGAACTGGATGCCAATGGTGGTTTGCTCGGTTCCAAGGGAAGCATTTACGAGGGAGGCATTCGGGTGCCGACCATCATGCGCTGGCCAGCTAAGATCACCGCAAAATCAAAATTGAAGCTAGGTTCCAGTACGGACATTGTGATGGATTGCTCCGACTTGCTGCCCACCTTTTGCGAATTGGCGGGGGCTCCTGTTCCTTTAGGGTTGAGTGGTGTTTCCTTGGCTCCGACTCTGACCGGTGAAGGAGGGCAGCGGGTTCGCGAATTCCTGATCCACGAGGCGGGGGGCCAAGCTTCCGTTATTCGAGGCCGCTACAAGCTGATCCGCCCCCGAGGCTCCCCCAAGGCGGGCGGAAAGAACAAGAAGCGACCCAAGTCGGGTATCGCAAAGGATTCCTCGAAAGCGCAGCTTTACGACCTCCAGGTTGATCCTGCCGAGAAAAACAACATCGCCTCGAAGCGCCCGCAACTGGTCAAGGAGCTCAATGCCTTGCTCACGAGTGAGCGTGTGGATGAGCCGGCGGGCTTTGCCAACACCTATCATTTCTGGCAGGGCCCCGAGGATGACTCCCTCGCAGATCCTGCCAATTGGAGTGACTATATTTACCTGAACGCCGGTATCACCTATACGCAGGAAGAGGGTCCTCCGAAATCACACTGGTGCGCTGAAATAGACGGCGGCTCCGCCGTGGCGGACAAGGACACTGAATTTCTTGGTCTTGCCGTTAGCGGCGGTCTCACGGTGAAGCCCGGGATCACGGTGCATGCCCGCAACGAATTACGGGTGGCTGACAAAGGTCAATTGGTTCTCCGGGGCGGCGCCGTAGAATCCCTCCGATGGGTGGACGTTCAATCCGGTGGCACCTTGACGGGGCATGGCTCGGTGAACGCGTCTCTGTATGCCAACGGTACTTTGGCCCTGAGCTTGAAAAAGCCCTTGGTCGTGGAAGGCGCCGCCAAGCTCTCGGGCAAACTAAGCCTTGCCGATGCTGGCAAAGTGAAGAGCGGACAAAGCTTCACCGTGTTGAAGGCGAAATCAATTTCCGGACGTTTTGAGAATGACAAGATATCCCTTTCGGGCCAAAGCTACTCCATCGGTTATACAGCGACCTCGGTCACCCTGACGGCCAACTAATTTAATCATCATTTAAGAACGCATATACAACCTCACATCCAGACAACTCTCATGAAACAAACGACCCTTCTTCTGGCCACTTTCTTATTCATCGCGGGTGCCTTGCAGGCGGCCAAGCCCAACTTCGTCATCATCTTCGCCGACGACCAAGGTTACGGCGACTTGAGCTGCTTCGGCTCCAAGACAATCGATACCCCGAACATCGACCGCATTGCCAAGGAAGGCCGCAAGTTCACAAGCTTCATGGTGGCTTCCCCGGTATGCACGCCCTCCCGCGCCGCCTTGCTCACGGGTTGCTATCCCAAGCGCGTCGGCATGCACCAACACGTCTTGTTTCCCTCCTCCACCAAGGGGCTGAACCCGAAGGAGCATACCATCGCCGATCACTTGAAAGGCCAGGGCTACGCCACCGCCTGCTTCGGCAAGTGGCACCTGGGTCATCACAAGCAGGTGCTGCCCACTTCCAACGGCTTTGACACCTACTTCGGCATACCGTACTCGAATGACATGAATCACCCCGACAACAAGGGAAAGCCACGTGGTGGTTGGGCAGGCATGGACGTTCTCTGGGCAGACCCCGAGTCAACCCTCACCAAATGGAAGACGCCCTTGTTCGAGGACGAGAAGATCGTCGAGCTGCCGGTTGACCAGCGCACCATCACGCGGCGCTGCACGCAGAAGTCGATCGATTTCATCAAGGCAAACAAGGATAAGCCCTTCTTCGTCTACGTGCCGCACTCCATGCCCCACATTCCACTCTACGTTCCGGATGAAATCCGCGATCCCGATCCCAAGAACGCCTATATCAACACCATCGAGCATATCGACTCCGAGGTCGGCCGTTTGCTCAAGACGCTGGACGACCTCAAGTTGGCCGACAACACCTACGTTATCTACACCACGGACAACGGCCCCTGGCTGCAATTCCGCCACCACGGTGGTTCCGCCGGGCCTCTTCGCGAGGGCAAGGGAACTACTTTCGAAGGTGGCCAGCGCGTGCCTTGCGTGATGCGTGGCCCGGGGATCCCGGCAGGTACGGTCTGCGATGAACTCACTGGCACTATCGACGTTTTGCCCACCATTGCCGCCCTATCCGGCAAACCGTTGCCCAAGGGCAGGAAGATTGACGGACTGGATGCCTCCGGACTTTGGAAGGGGACGGCTAAGAAATCCCCCCGCAAGGAGTTTCTGCATTACACTTCCCGCGGCGATCTCGAGGGCATTCGCAGCGGCAATTGGAAGTTGCTCGTCAAGAAACCTCGCCGCAACAACACGGGGAAGGCCCAGCTCCACCTCTTCGATCTAGCCAAGGACATGGGAGAACAGAACAACCTCGCCGAGGCCAAGCCAGCAGTTGTCAAGGAACTGCAGGCCCGTATGAAGGAGCTCGACGCCGAAATTACGAAAAACGCCCGCTCCCCCTGGTTCAAAAATTGATCTTGTACGTCTTGGTTTCTTTATGAAAACGCCTGCGGCTTGTGCCTCCCTTCTCCTTAGCCTGACCGTATCCTTGGGGGGCAAGGATTTGCCGAAGGCCCTGCTCATTGGCGATTCCATATCGATTGGCTATACCCCGCACGTCGTGGCCGCCTTGAAGGGCAAGGTAGATGTGAAGCATCACAGAGGCAATGCTCAGCACACTGGCACGGGTCTCAAGATGTTGGACCGCTGGATCGGTGAAACGCAATGGGACGTCATTCATTTTAACTGGGGATTGTGGGACCTCTGCTACCGTCACCCGCAGTCCAAGGCACAGGGGCGTCGCGACAAGGAGCGTGGCACACTTACCATGTCCTTGGCCCAATACGAAAAGAACCTGGAACAGTTGGCGGCCCGCTTGAAGAAGACCAAGGCCAAGTTGATCTGGGCTCACACCACTACCGTGCCGAAAGGCGAGGCGGGACGCAAGGTGGGCGACGACGACAAGTACAACGAGGCCGCAGTCCGCGTGATGAAGAAGCACGGTATAGCGATCAACGACCTCAATGCCTTGACCGATTCCTTTCCGCCGGAGCTTTTCGTCAAGCCCGGTGACGTTCATTTCAAGACCGAGGGATCTAAAAAGCTCGGCCAAGCCGTGGCCCGGAAAATAACCGAAGCCCTCGGGCAATAGAAACTAACTAGCAAGAACTTCCCTNAAGGGAAAATTTGAAGATCAGTCTTCAATCGGGTTGCCAAACAGCCTCGAAACCCTATCAATTGCATGCAATGAAAATTTCAAGAAGGCACTTTCTGCGAACCAGTGGGGCCAGTGTGGCGCTACCGTTTCTTCCATCTATGGTCAGGGCCAAGGATAAGGCTCTTTTGCCCAACAAGAAGTTAATCATGATGTACATCCCCAATGGGATTTTGCGACGTTACTTCTTTCCGGGCGAGGAAGAAGCGGTTTTGCCTGGGTTCGTCGGTGGTTTCAACGCCGACAAGTTCAAGAACAAGAAGAGGATTTTGAACGAGCCCGGTATTTATCCACTGGAGTTCACCTCCACGATGAAGCCTTTGTTGAAGCACAAGAACGACGTCACCATGATCACNGGCTTGGACCGCACCTTCAAGAACGGGCAGGACGTTCATGCCCAGGGNGCCTCCTGTTANTTGACCAGNGTCTCTCCCGTNCAGGCGGCNGAAAANGGCATGAGGCACCCCAATGGGCGAAGCNTNGACCANGTNATCGGNGACCANGTTGGACGCACTTCCGTATTCAATACTTTGGAGATCAGTTGCAATGGCTTCACCTCGGGCAAGGAGGATATTTTCTTCGACAACATTTCCTGGTACGGACCAGGAAAGATCGCCCCTTCCATCAAGAACCCCCGCAAACTCTATGATCGCCTCTTCATGGCGGATTCCTATCGGGATCACGTGCAGGACGTGACTGATTTGGTTCTGGCCGACACCAAAACCCTTTCCCGTAAGCTGGGGAGAGAAGACCGTGACACCTTGGATGGTTTCATGACCATGATACGGAACATCGAGGTGCGTATCGAGAAGTTGGAGGAAATGGTCAAGGGCACCAACCTCAACCAGCCCACCAACGAGATTTTGCCTAGGGGTCAATACATCCGTCTGCAGGCTGACTTGATGTTGGCTGCCATGCAGATGGGTATTACCAACGTCAGTACCTTCATGATCGGTCCGGAGAGGTGGGACGCCTCCCTCATGTACGAGGGGGTTTTCCCAAAGCCCGTTCAGCATCACAGCATGACCCACAACCAGAAAAAGGAGGATGTGGCCAAGGAACTGCAGAAGATCGATATTTTCCACATGGAGCAGTTCGCTTACCTCATTTCCCGGATGAAGGNGATGAAGGAGATCGATGGATCGAATCTGTTCGACAATTCGCTCGTCACCTATGGAGCCGGCTTGGGCGATGGGGCCACCCACCAGNATTTCGATCTTCCCATGATCGTTGCCGGCAAGGGTCAGGGCCAAATCAAGCAGGGACGCTTCATCAAGTGCAAGAGCGGAACCCTGAATTCCAACCTGTGGCTCACCTTGGCCAACCTGATGGGTCTGGAAATCGACAGCTTCGCCGACAGCAACGGTGTGATTTCCGATTTGTGGACCTAGTCCATGCCTAGGGTCGCCAACCTTCTTTTTTCCCTCGGGCTATTGCTGAAAGCTCTTTCTCCCTGCCTTGGGGAAGATTCCTTTCTTTCCGAGCTCAAGCCCCTATTCGAGCAAAACTGCGTCAAGTGTCACGGCGGAGAAAAGACGAAGGGTAAGGTCAACCTCAAGGAGTTGAGCTCGGCCAAGGACTTGCTGGCCAAGCCTGCCCTGATCAAGGAGTTGATAGAGGCGATTGATTTTGCCGACATGCCACCGGAAGGCGAGGGCGAGCTTTCGGATGAAGATCGCCAAAAGACGGTGACGGCCCTGAAGGCTTTCATGAGCGAGGCGGCCAAGGCCAAGGATGCCGGGAAACCGAGGCTTAGCCGCTTGAACCGTTTCCAGTACAATAACGTGGTGAGGGATCTCTTCCGTCTCAACAAGGATGTCTTCGAGTTGCCCGAGAAGATGATGACGCGCCACCAGAATTACCTTTTGACCAATGAACGGAAAATACCGGATCAAGTGCGGGTGGCCTGCCATTCACTCAAGCCATTGGCGGGATTTCGGGGCGTGCGGCCTTTCCCCAAGGATTTGCGAGCTGCCCACGGTTTCGACAACCAAACCAACCAATTGACTCTTTCTCCCCTGCTTCTCGATTCCTTTCTCAAGCTCAGCGTATCCATTCTCGAAAGTCCTGACTTCAATGAGAAGACAGTCGGTATTTGGAAGGAGTTTTTTACNGCTCCTGAAGAAGGAGGGGACTTGGAAAAAGAAATCAGGGAGCGCCTGGAATCCTTTCTCCGTCTCGCCTTTCGCTCCGCAGTGGAAAAAGAGGTGCTGGATCGCTACGTNCGCTATGCCTTGGCCAAGACCAAGTCCGAGGAATCCTTCTCCAAGGGAATGAAGAAAGTNGCTTCCGCNATACTGTCTTCNCCGATGTTTCTCTTTCGCCATGAAACCGTGGACGAAGACAACCCCTATGCTTTGGCCTCGAAGCTGTCCTTTTCCCTCTGGGGCAGTTGTCCGGACATGCAACTCCTGAAGGTCGCCGAGGAAGGCCGCTTGGCGGACCCCAAAGGCTTGGCCTCCGTTTTGGACGGCATGCTGGCGGATCCTAGGATCGAGAGATTTCTGGACAGTTTTCCGTCCCAGTGGATGCAGTTGGAGAATGCTCTCGCGGCCACCCCGGATCCCAAGCTGAGCAAGTATTTTTCCATCGACAAGGACTACCCGGCCAGCCTGACCATGGTGCTGGAGCCTTTGCTCTTGTTCGATGCCGTGTTCCTTGAGAATCGCCCGATTGTCGAATTGATCAAGCCATCCTTCGCCTACCGCAACGATTTTCTCAAGACTTGGTACGGAGGCGATCTCAAACCGGGAGAGGAAGACCTTAAAAAGGCTCTTGAGGACAATGAGAGGAAAAAGCAAAAAATCATCGAACTTGGCTTCGAGTTGGAAAAAAAGGAAAAGGAACTGAAGGCCCTGGTCGATCCGGTGCGCCAAAAGCTATTGGCTGAACGCGTCGATGAATCCGAGGCTAGAGAGGCCGTGGACCTGAGCCCTGTGGCNGCTTGGGAATTCGATGGCGACCTGAAAAGCTCAGTCGGCGCTTTCCCGCTCAAGAAGCATGGCAAGGCGGAGTTGAGGGACGGGATGGTCGACATTGGGCCGAACTCTTACCTGCAAAGCCAAAATCTTCCCTTCGAGTTAAAGGCCAAGAGCCTCGAAGTCTGGTTCCTTCTCAAGAACATCGACCAACAAGGGGGAGGGGTAATGGGCATTCAGGGCCCGGGCGATTTCTTCGATACCATCGTGTTGGGAGAGAGAATGGCGAGGCATTGGATATCCGGAAGCAACGGATTCAGTCGGACCAACGACTTCGCCGGGTCCAAGCCCGAGAACTTGGTCAACCAGATGATTCACCTCATAATGACCTACAGGCCGGACGGCACGATTGCCCTGTTCCGAAACGGGGAACTTTACGGCAAGCCGTACAAGAAATCTCTTGCCACCTTTCCAAAGGACAAAACCTCTGTCATCTTTGGTCTGCGCCATCTTCCCAAAGGGGGAAACAAACACCTCGTNGTGAGCATCGACAAGGCGATGCTCTATGATCGAGCCCTCAGCGAAAAAGAAGTGGAGGAAGCAGCCCGAGGTAACCAACTCTTCGTTTCCAACAAGGATTTGATCGCCGCCCTGTCGCGTGAACAGAGAAAGGCCAAGGATCAGTTGGAGAAAGAGATCCGCAACGGGAGAAATACCCTGAACAAAGCGCCCAAGTCCCTCGACCCCAACAAGCTTAAGGGGGAGGCTCAAAAGCGTTTCGACAACGATATTCGGGGCAAGTTGCGTTCCCAAGTTTTCCACAGGACACCCGCCGATGACCCTCGCTACGGTGGAATCATAACCAACGCGGCCATGCTCAGCATGACATCGGGTCCCAAGCGTACCCACCCGATTGCCCGCGGGGCATGGANCATAGAAGTCATCTTGAACGACCCGCCGCCACCTCCTCCGAACGACGTTCCGCCCCTCCAGGACGATGCAAACTCGAGGAACATGACGATTCGCGAACAATTCGCCAAGCACCGCGAGCATGCAGATTGCGCCGGTTGCCACTCCAAACTCGATCCCCTTGGTTTCGCCATGGAGAACTTCGACCTGACGGGTCGCTGGCGGGACAAGTACCGCAATGGGCGCGAAGTCGATTCAAGCGGCAAGCTAATGAGAAAGCATAACTATCAAGGCGCTGTCGATTTCAAGCAATCACTGGTTAAGGAAGAGGATCGCTACGCCAAGGCATTCGTCGGTCATCTTCTGCGCTTTTCCACCTCGAGGGAACTCGAACCTGCGGACACCCTTGAGATCGACCGCATCACGGCCAAGGCAAAGCAGGACAACTACCGCTTGAGGACGCTTATCCGGGAAGTCCTTCTCAGCGACGCCTTCGTCCATTCCAGATAAAGGTCCCCCTTTTCCCGTTGGCCCGATCCGCCTTTCAAGATTCATGAAAAACCTAATTTGGACACTCATCCTTGGACTCACTCTCGGAACTGTAATCACCGCTGCGTCCCAACCCAATATCGTGTTGATTTTGGCCGACGACATGGGGCCGGGCGAACCCAGTCATACCGGTGGCATCATACCGACGCCCACCTTGGACCGCATGGCCAAGGAGGGGATGCGTTTCACCGATGCCCATACCACCTCGGCGGTTTGCACGCCCACCCGCTACGGTATCCTTACCGGTCGTTACAATTGGCGGAGCAGATTAAAGAGAGGGGTGCTGTTCAATGCCACCGACAAGGCATTGATGGATCCCGAACGCCTTAACCTCCCCAACTTCCTACAGAACGCCGGTTATCATACTGGTTGCGTGGGGAAGTGGCATTTGGGAGCCGACTTCGAGCGGGCTCCGAAAAATCCGCAAGCGGACAAGAGCAAGCGTGGCCCTTCTTGGCAGGTGGATTATACCAAGCCTTTCAAAAACGGCCCCGTGGACGTCGGGTTCGACGAAGCCTTCTTCATCCTGTCTTCACTCGACATGGCGCCCTACCTTTACCTTCGAAACAACCAGGCGATTTCCTTGCCTACGGTGAACAAGGGGTTTCCGCACAACGAGTACAACAAGTACCAGCGCATCGGGGCGGCCGCNGCGGATTTCGAGGCCAGTGACTGCTTGGCTGACTGGGCATCCGAGTCGCGGGATTTCATCAAGCGCCGGGCCAAGGACAAAAAGAAGAAACCGTTCTTTCTCTACCTGCCCCTGACTTCGCCGCACACTCCGATTACGCCGGGTGAGAAGTTCAAGGGCAAGTATCCCCAATACAGTTGGTATGCGGACTTCATGGCGGAGACCGACTGGGTTGTCGGCCAGGTGCTGGAGCAACTCGAGGAATCGGGGCTCGATGATAACACAATGGTCATCTTCACTTCCGACAACGGCTTTGCTCCCTACGTCAAGATCCCCAAGATGATTGATGCGGGCTATCGGCCTTCCGGTTCCTTCCGCGGAGCCAAGGCGACTATCTACGAGGGTGGTCACCGCGTTCCTTTCCTCGTGCGTTGGCCTGGGAAAGTGAAGCCCGGCACCGTTAACCCGACAACGATTTGCACGACCGATTTCTTCGCTACCTTCGCCGACTTGTTGGGGGAACTAGACGAGATCCCCGATAACGCCGCTGAAGATTCGTTCTCCTTCTTGCCTTGCCTGAAGGGAGCCAATGCACCAATTCGTCCCTTCACCATCCATCACTCCATCTCAGGAGTATTCGCCATCCGCAAAGGAGACTGGAAATTGATCCTGAACAAAGGGACTGGAGGAGGGTGGGGTGGTTCCTGGGAAACCACCAAGACCACGGCCAAGCTCGTACAGTTGTACAACATGAAGGACGATCCCGGAGAAACCAAGAATTTGGAGTTGGATCACCCTGAGGTCGTGATGGAATTGGTCGACGACCTCGCCAAGGCATTTCGCGACGGACGCACCACGCCCGGTGAAAAGCAAAGCAACGAGGGATGGCCCTACCGGGACGGCGCTATCCAAGCCAAGTTTCCTCAGCTTAAGGAGAAGTGAGGCTCGTTGTATACTTGTTGGCAGTCTGCCTGCCGGTAGTCTTGTCCGCCGGAGGATTCGAAGAGGAGGTCTTTCCCATTCTCCAGAGCTCCTGCCTGAAGTGTCACGGAGGAGAAAAGACCAAGGGTAAGGTTGATTTTTCCAAGATTCTGACTGAGCGGGATGCCGAGCGGCACCCGGATCTCTGGGAGACGGTGGCCGAGGTAGTCGAATTAGGCGAGATGCCGCCTGATGATGAAAAGCCGCTTTCCGAAAAGGATAAAAAGTCCTTTGAACTTTGGCATGAGCAATTCCAAAAGATGCCATCTGAAGCAACGGTGCCGACTTTTCGCGCTCGCAGACTTTCTGCCAATGAATACAGGAATACCTTACGATCTCTCTTCGGTTTTGATCTTGAAGTAGGCATTGCTAGAGCTGAACAAACGGTTTCGGGCGAAAGCTCTCTCGTGCTTAAGATCCTTCCGCAAGACCCGCCAGGTTCCAGTGGGTTTTTCAATGATACGCATTCCACTCCCATTTCATCTTCCTTGCTGGAGAGCTACGCCTACTTGAGTGGAGTCTCCCTTGATAAGCTCTTTTCAGTCAAGGGCCGCGCGTCCTTGGCCTCAATGACTGGAAAAGGTGACGACTGGAATGGCATCCTTTCCCTCGCCGAGGCTGAAGCCTTCCTGACATTCTTTCTTCCTCGGGCCTTGAGGAGAAATGTTTCGGAGGAGAAGGTTCAGTCAATTCTTGCCACCCTAGAGGGAAAGGCAGGAGATGCCTTGGTCTCTGCTCTCAAACTCGAAATGAAGGCCGTGCTGATTTCACCGGAATTTCTTTACCGCGGACTCATGGCGAATCCGGAAGAGGGTGGAAGACATGCGGTGGATCCCTTCGAGTTCGCTGAACGCCTTTCTTATTTCCTTTGGGAAGATATGCCGGATGCCTCTCTTTTCGAAGTGGCCCGTGATGGTGGCCTTGAGAAAGAGGAGAAGCTTGCCCAGCAAGTGAAAAGGATGTTGTCCGACCCCAAGGCTCGGAACTTGTCGGAAAGCTTTGGCGTCCAGTTGCTGGGTTTGGCCTCGATCGATGACCAATTCAAGAACGACCCGATCCGCCTGCATGCCATGCGTACCCAACCCAGGGATTTCCTCAACTACTTGTTTACCGAAGATCGGCCGGTGATGGAATTGCTCGATTCCAACGTTACCTTCGTTAACCAAAGCACCTCCGGTTTTTACGGGAAGGATCGCCAACGGTTGGCGCCATTCCACAAGCCGAGGGGAGTTGAGCGGCAACGCACCATGAATCAGCGCTTGGAGTTACGCGATGCCGAAGGGCGCGGTGGCATCTTGACCATGCCCAGCGTGCTCGCCATGAACCATGGCCCGATTATCAGAGGCACTTGGATGTTGCGTCGCATCCTAGGAGTTCGACTCGGCGAGCCACCTGCCGACATTCCCCCGATCAAGCCTAGCCCCCGTGGACAGAAGCTTACTTTCAGGCAACGGTTCGATATTCATCGAGAAAACGTTACATGCGCGAGGTGTCATGAAAAGATCGATCCCCTGGGTTTCTCCCTGGATGGCTACGACAAAAACGGTAGGTTTCTTCTGGCCTCTTACCACAAGCGCGGCAACCAGCCTGTTATCGACACCTCCGGTAAATTGCCGAGCGGCGAGGAATTCAAGGATTTTGCCGAGCTCAAGCGGATCCTTTTGTCGTCCAAGAGGGAGCAGGTCATTCGCCACCTTACGTCTCAAGTCCTCTCCTATGCCCTGTGCCGTAAGCTGGGCAAGGGGGATCAACCGGTCGTAGAGGAGATTACCCGCAAGGTGCTCATCCAAAATGCAACTTGGACGCAACTTTTCATCGAGGTTGCAAACAGCATTCCTTTTCGCCAGACTGTATACAAGCTAGTGAAGGATGGGACGAAACTGGAAAATTGAGCGTAGAACTTTTCTGCGAGGTGCAGGGGCCCTGCTTCCTTTGCCTTTTCTCAACTTGATGGAGGCTAAAAGCCCCTTGGGCGGAATTCACGACGCGGCCGAAACCGGCCCGCCGCTCCGCTTCATGACGCTTTTCAAACCGAACGGAGTTCACCCTCCTTCTTGGAACGTCAATGGCGGGACAGAGAAGGATTTCCGTATGTCCCCCTTGATGCAGCCTTTCGCAAAGCACAAGGAGGATCTTCTCATTTTGGACAACATGGGAGACTTCGGTTTTTCCTCCCATAGTAACTCGACACGACGCTTCCTTTGCGGGCATCACCAGAACAGTCGGTCGGCTTCGGTCGATCAACTCATTGCCGATCATGTTCAGGGCGATGCCCCGCATCGCTCCCTGGAATTGACCACCGAGGGGCTTTTCACGAACCAGATCGGTTGCAGCTATATTTCCTATGACAAGAAAGGTGGTATGATCCCCCGCCAGAGTGATCCGCAGCTGATCTTCGACAAGCTGTTCAAGAACCCTCTCAGTGATCCCGGCAAAAGGGCCGAGATGACAAGCCTTTTGGATCGGGTCGAGTCGGATGCCAAGGACTTGAAACGAAAGGCTGGTGTCGAGGATAGCGATACCTTGGAAGAATATTTCAATGCGGTGCGCGAAACGGAGCTTCGTCTCGAGAAAATGGGTCCACTGGACCAAGGACTCGAGACATCCAAATTCTCCAGCTTGGTTCGACCCTTGGCCCCCTCCAATCTAGACGAACAAGTGAACGCCATGCTCGACGTCATTGCCATGGCTCTATGGACGGACTCCACTCGGTGCATCTCCTACATGCTGGGAAATAGCAACAGTCGCATGATCTTCGACTTTTTGGGTATCAAGAAACAGCATCACTACTTGTCCCACTTTTTCCGTAATTTCAGCCGCGAGAACATAGACTCTCTCCTTAAGATTAGCCTCTGGCACATGGAGAAATTCGATTACCTTCTGAACAGACTCAAGTCCTACAAGGATCATCATGGCCGGCTGCTGGACCATTGCGTGGTCCTCTATGGTTCGGGTATGGGGCACAGTGACAACCACACCGCCCAACGCCTTCCCATCGTTCTTGCCGGCCAAGGTGGTGGGAAGCTCAAGACAGGCCGTTACCTAAGGTATTCGAAGAATCAGGAATTGGGCCGTCTTCACTTGTCTTTGCTTGATATGTTCGGCGTCGAGCAGGAAACCTTTGCCAATGCCAAGCAACCTCTGCCTGGCTTGGACGGAGGGGGATTCGATGAGTACGTCGAGAGGCCTTTCGATAGCTGGGTCAAGGTGGACTCGGGAACCATGATGGTGCAGGGACGCTTGCGGATGTCAGACAACTTGGACGAGGCAAAGGTTTTTTATATCGACGTCAAGGGACGGAGTTCGGTTCGGATGGAGATAGGTTTCGGTGACTTTCATTCTCGTAACGTGGCTTACCACGTCGGCACCCCGATCCAGTTGAAGGGCAAATGCGTCGAGAGGGACGGGATATTGATCCTCAACAGGATCACCGAGATAAAATCCCTCTTCGGGAATAGCAATCCAGGCAAGGCGAACGGGTAAAACCGTTTAGTTGCGTGGCGATGCCGAGAGCAGACCGTCGCCGAGTTCTTTTCGCTTCTTTTGGAGGGCGGACAACAAGTCTTTCCTTACCGCGGCGTGCTTCGGGTCGTCGATCAAGTCCTTGGTCTCGCGCGGATCGTTCTTGAGATCGAACAATTGGTTTCTGCCGATCTTCGGGTAATGGACTAACTTGAAGAGATCCGTTCGTACCAAGCGCTGTGTCTCGATGTAGCAATTGAAGATCAGGTCTTCCCCGCGGGCGCCTTTTTTTCCATATACCAAGGGTACTATGCTAGAGTAATCGACTGTTTCGGGTACCTTCAGTCCGGCGAGTTCGCAGGTCGTCGGGTAGACGCTTTGCATATAGATTTTTTCATCTACGGTGGCTCCTTTGCGAATCCCGGGACCAGATATCATAAATGGCATTTTTATGCTGTGATCATAGGGGTTCTGCTTCCCCATTAGCCCGTGTTGTCCGACTGCCAGACCATGGTCCGCCGTGAACACGACGTAGGTGTTCTCGGCCTGACCGCTTTTCTTGAGGGCCTTCAGAATTCGTCCGATTTCTCGATCCATATGAGTGATAATGGCATAGTATTCCGAGCGATGCACCTGTACCACCTCCTTGCTGCGCGGAAAGGGGGCGAGGGCTTCGTCTCGTATTTTGATCGCGCCGTTGTCGAACGGGTGCTCCGGGAGGTAGTTCTCCGGTATCTTGATTTTGGACGGAGGATACATCTCGACGAATTCTTTAGGCGCTTGGCGTGGGTCATGGGGCGCGTTGAACGCCACGTACATGAAGAAGGGTTTGTCCGTTTTATTCGCCTCGCTTAGGAACTTGATCGCATGGTCGGCGAACAGCTCCGAGGTATGCTTTTTCACGGTGTATTCTTCGCTGACTTCATGGACCCCGTTCTTGGACGCGATATCGCGCACGAAGGGAGTCCAGTGTCCGGTGAACTTGGGATCCCAAGGCGTCCAGTGGTTGTTTGTTGGCGTGGGCCTGTTGTATCCCGGCTTTTTGGAGCCGCTTGGATCGAAGGTTTCGTACATTCCCTTGGCGATGGCCTTGGCGTGACTGAATCCCTTGAGAGCGGCGTGGTAATTGTTGTGCCACTTCCCGGTCAGGAAGGTGTCGTAACCGGCGTCGCGAAATACTTCCGGCCATAGTTTCACTTCAGTTGAACCTTCCACCGCAATGGCACCGCGGGAATTGGCCCACTTGTCGAGGTACGGCTTGTTCTTGGGAGCCCTAAACACGCTTTGACCGGTGATCAACATGGTGCGGCTGGCAACGCATACGGCACCTGACCAGGACCCTTGGTTGAAGCAATTGTTGAAGAGGACGCTCTGCTTGGCCAAGCGGTCGAGATTCGGTGTCTTGATCTCAGGGTTGTTGACTGCTCCGATCGAGAGAGGTGCTTGGTCATCGGCTATGATGAACAGAATGTTTGGCTTTTTGGCTGAGGCAAGCAAAGGGGCCAAGGCGAACAGGATGGCGAATGATTTCTTCATGGGAAAGCGGGTTTTATTTTCGGAAGAGTGGTATGAGGTGGTCAAGGACGGCCTCCAAGGGTGCTCCGATTTTCCCTTTGTTATGGGAGGTGGCGACCATGACTAGATTGAGCTTCGGAAAGATGGACATGTATTGGCCCCCCGCGCCGATGCCGCTAATGAAGTTTACCTTGTTGTCGGGAGATCGCTTCTTTCGGTTGTGGAAAAAGTAAAAGTAGCCTTCCCCTTTGTTGGTATTCAGGACTTCCTTGACGTATTCGGCGTCAAGTAGTTGCTCCCCCTTGTATTTGCCTCCCCGGGCAATGGCTGTTCCGATCTTGAGTAGGGAGCGCGAGGTGAAGCTGCTACCGGCCCCGCACTTGGGAATACCGCATCCTTGGTTGCCCCAGCAGTAGATCGCCCCGAACTTTTCTGCCACTTCCTTGGCAAAGAATTCCTGAGCTGTGCCATCGGCCCGCAAGTCGATGATCATCATGATCAGCGAGGGGTCCGTGCCGGTATATTTGTAAGACTTGTTGCTGGGTTTGATCGGAGTTGTGTTCTCGAACAATTGTTGGAAGTGCTTTTGTCGCTGGTACTTTTCGCCGAGAGAGTAGGCATATGTTTTCGTTGGAAAGCGAAGCCCCGATTTCATGAAGAGAGCATTACGCAAGGTGATCGTCTCCACTCCCGTCTTTATCTTGGTGCGGTCAATTCCAGGCAGGAAGTCGATCACCGGCTTATCCAGGTCTCTCATGCTCAGTAGGCCCAACTGGATGGCACGTGCCAAGGTCACCGATACCATCGTCTTGGTCACCGACATCGCGTAGTGGGGCCCATCCACGCGCCCCCGCCGGTTGTACATTTCGAAGATCAATTTCCCGTCCTTCCAGAGCAGTAGGCTATCCAGATTGGCGTACTTGCCCGCCTGGTCGTTTTTCATCAAGGCATCGATCGCCTCATGCGCTCCCGGCGCATCCAGCTGACCCACCTCAAGACCATCCCCGATGTCCTCGGGAGATGAGCTGACGTATGGCGCTTTTAGATCGGGCAAATTCTTCTGTTCCTGGAAGTCGTGCGTCTTCGGGTCAACTCCCTTGGGCAAGCGCGGCAACTCATTTGCTGCTAGCTGTCCGCCCCCAGCCAAGACATTTAGCAACAGGGCACCGAGAATGCTCCGTCTTTGAACGGAAACCATGGCCATTATCAGGCGGGTAGAATCCTGTGTCAGGACTACCAGTCGTCCGTGCGGAAGGGTAGGGCGGGGATGCCGTCCTTGTTGTAGAGATTGGCGTTGGCGGGATTCATGGTGAACCCGTAACGCACTGCAACCGGATTGGGGACCTCTTTGGATTTCACCAAGACAGTGTCACCTGAGATGGCCGCTTTGCCCAGACCCATTTCTTGTCTTCGCCGGCGATGGAGAAATGCTCCAAATTGCCGTCCTTTACTTCCGCGGTGGGTTCCAACTTGGTCTTCTTGCCGACCATCAGGCCCTTGCCCACGTGGTCGAACGAAATATGGACGGTGTTGCCCTTGACCTTGTGACTCTTGTAACGAGGTCCCGTAGGAACCAAGTCCTTCTTGCCGTAAGTTTGGTGCAGCGCCCACTGGGCGAGACGTCCCCCGACATCCTGCTTGTTGCGCGGGTGGATGTCGTTGGGATTATGGGCATCCGCCAAGTCGATGGCAACTGCCATGCCGGTATGTGGTATATCAAGAGCCTTGGTCTGGGCTTCCCGAATTTTCGCCCAACCATCTCCGCCTGCTGGATTTTTGTTGGGTTGTCGGAAGTTGGCCAACTGTACCCAATAGAACCCGAGGTCCTTGTTTTGAAAAGCTTTGCGCCAACCATTCACCAAGGCGTGTTTCTTGTGGTAGTAAGACATGTGTTCGCCACCGTTTGATTCTCCCTGATACCAGATTGCGCCGCGCATCGCGAATGGGGTCAAGGGATGCACCATCGAATTGTAGATGGCCGATGGGGAGCTTCCACCCACTCGGGTGTCCGCCTTGTAGCCCTTCACTTTTTTCGCAATGTCAGCGAGTTCGGGTACGGACTCGAAGCCGGCCAACGTGGTCCATGGTTCGATCCGGGTGCCTCCCCAGTTGGATCCGATCAAACCGACGGGAACCTTTAGTTCCTTATGCAGGCGGCGACCGAAATAATAGCCCACGGCACTGAATCCGCTGGAGGTCTTGGGCCCGCAAACTACCCAGTTTCCCTTGCCTTGTTCTTGTGGCTTGGGGTGTGTGGTGTGGCCCGGAACGTTGAATAGGCGAATGTGGGGATGATCCGAGGCGGCAATCTCCTCCTGCGCGTTCATGGAAGCGCGAATAGACCATTCCATGTTGGACTGGCCCGAGCAAATCCAGACTTCTCCCACTAGTATGTTCTCGAGGGTGATCTCATTCTTTCCCTTGATAGTTAAATTGGTTGCTTTGGCATTTGCCTTTAGCTTGTCGAGTTTGATCATCCACTTGCCGTCGGCTCCAGCCTTGGTTTCCTTGGTTTGACCGGCGAAGGAAACTGAAACTTCTTCACCTGCTTCTGCCCAACCCCAAATAGGTACGGGCAAGTCGCGTTGCAACACCATGTCTTTGCCGATTACCGGTGGCAATTTGACGTCGGCCGCAAGCGTTGCGGAAAGAGTAAGGGAGGCCAAGCTGGCAAGGAATCTAAGTAGACTGGATACTTTCATGAGAGATTTGGAAGGGTGTGATGGGTTGAGGGTAAAGCAAAAGTTCCCCACAGTTAGCTTCTGGAATCAAACCTAAAATTTACCTTTGAACGAGGTTTTCCACGCATACAATCTCACTGCTCGGGGCGTAGGCAGAGCCGAAGGCCCAGGAAACCGCTTTCGAGGATAGGCAAATGCTTGTCTCTTCGGGCGGAACGAGAGAAAACCATGGGCAAAGCCCAGCATCCTCCCCGAAAAATTCTTTCCGTGCCCGTCAAGGGTCCACTGGGATCACGGGTAGCTTCGGGCTCATACTGGCCATACCAGTCACTGCACCACTCGAATACATTTCCATGCATTTCATGGAAACCCCAGGCATTGGCGGGAAAAGATCCCACCGGGGCGGTGTATTCAAAACCATCGTCATATTCCTTTTGAGCTCCTTCTAAATTAGACTTATTGTCTGCAAAATTGATGTGCTTCGGCGCGGCCTGTGGTGAATCGCCGAAATTCCAAGATGTCTGGGCGCCGGCACGGCAGGCATACTCCCATTGCGCTTCCGTGGGTAGTTGGTAGGCCCAACCGGGAGGCAAACGTCCCGCCTTCCTTTCGCGTTTCGTCAACTTGGAACAAAAGGTATTTGCTCCTTCCCAAGACATTTTTTCGACCGGTAACTTTGGACCCTTGAAATGGCTGGGATTGTTCCCCATGATCATTTTCCACTGGGCTTGCGTGACCTCGTGTTTTCCCAGCCAAAATCCGGAGGTCAGTGTCACTTCGCGCAACACTTCGTCGAAATCGCGTCCCACTTCACTGTCCGGGCTTCCCGTCCAGAATGTGCCTGCTGGACACCACAGCATCTCCATGGCTAGCCCCTCTATCGAGAAAGATGATTCTTGGGCGGGCGGCTTGCCCGTAGGTTCTTCTGGGGTAATTTCCTGAGAGCAACCTCCGAGCAAAGCTACAGCTAAGGCGGTTGCTACTGTCTGTTTGTTCATACTCATTCAATCAGTCAGTTTCACTTCTACACGTCCGAAGATCCCCTTCAGCGACTGTTCCATGGTGTCGCCTCCAGGTTTGCGGATTACAAGGGAAACTGTCTCTTCGGATGGTGGGATGGAGAAGCAAACGTCGGTCGAAGAACCTGTCAGGTAGCTGGATCCCGAGTGGACCTCGCCGACTAGGCTTCGACCGCTTTTCAGACGAAGAGTGACGCGGGATCCAACACCTCTCAAGTTTCCTTTTGGTCCCTTCAACCGTATGACCAAGCCTTTGCCCGATGAGGTTTGGTTCAGGAAAACCCTGGGTGTGGAAGAGTTGACTGTGGATACCAGGTCGGGACGGGTGTCCCCGTTGACGTCAGTTAGGGCGAGGGCCTTGGCGTCTCCCGGCAAAACTAAACCGCTTTTGTCTGCCCGCATAGGCTTGAAGTTGCCGTTGCCCAAGCCTCGCAGCACCATGCCCACGCCTCCGTCGAAATTTCCAGTTTCGGGTTGAGGTGAATAAAAGTTTTGGGCCATTGCTAGATCTACCCGGCCATCTGCGTCCCAGTCATGAAAAGCCAAACCGAACGAAGCAGACAATTGGGCCATTCGCGGCAACGGACGAAAGGAAAGATGTCCTTTGCCATCATTAAGAAGCAGGCCGGATGACAGTTCGTTGATGGCCAGGCGTTGGGCGCCTTGGAGCCGGTCGGGCGCATAGATTTGCGGTAAGGTAGCAGAGGCAAAGGCATGGAAGCTATTGAACTTCTTGGCTAGCGAAGGCATGGCTCTGGTCGAGCAGCTTTTGCCACGAACAGGAAAGAGAATGCCNTGTTCGTGACAGGCTTCCACGATGCGGGGAATTCCCGAACCATCGAGGTCTCCGAAGTACANCAAATAAGGCTTTTCCTTGGATGCATGATACTTCGTGTTAAGGCCCATGTTGCCCACTGCATAGTCCATGTCGCCATCNCCGTCGACGTCGGCTGCCGCTATCCCCGTCCACCAACCNAGGATGTTTGCTGTACCGGCCTCTTTCGAGAGATTGGCCAATTTGCCACTGTTGTTTTTCCAGACTGCCACTGGACCCCATTCGTGCGTCACCAGCAAGTCGAGCCATCCGTCATCGTCGAAATCGCTCCAGATGGCGCCGGTGACCATTCCGGTTTGCCTCAACCCTGGGGCGAGGGCATCCGTCACGTCGGTCAGTTTGCCGCCATCGTTCAGTAGCAGGCGACTGTTCGGAATAGTTGGATAACGAGTTCTCACGACCCTTCCGCCGACGAACAGGTCGAGGTCACCGTCATGATCGAAGTCGGCCGCCGCCACCGGGCCGCCGCTGTCCCGTAGGTCTGAAGTGGCGTGTAGATCGATACGGAAGTTTCCTTTGCCATCATTGAGGTAGAGGCGATCGCGCAGGTATACTGGATTCGGCCTTGGATCAAAGCCACCACTTGCCACGTAAAGGTCGAGGTCACCATCCATGTCGGCATCGAAGAATACTGCGCCCATGTCCTCGAAAACATTCATTTCCGCGGCCGAAAAATCAGGTTGCAGAGAAAGTTTGAAGCTTCCTTTTCCGTCGCTCAGGGCAAGATAAGAGCCTTTCCCCGAGGCGCCACCCAGATAGAGGTCATCGTCNCCGTCACCGTCCACGTCGCCGCAGGCCATGCCGGGTCCAAGCTTGGATAGTTGGTGTGGCAACAGGGGTTGCACCTTGAAGTCGTCGAAATTGTTTTCCTCATGTTTGAATGCAACCAGTGCAGGCGTTGACCTGAACCAGGGTTTTGGATTTGGCGGGCGAGGGGCCACCCGGGCATCCTTTGGTTCGGTGACCACGATGTATTGGTCAGCCGGCAAATTCTCAAACACTTGTTCGGCGCCAAGGGGCCAACGGATGGTCAATCGCTTGATCGCGGTGGCTTCCCCCAATCCGAAATGGATGATCGGTTCATTGGCGGAAGCATAGCCCTGACAAGAGGTTAGGTAGCGCACCTGCAAGCCGTTTTCCGTCTCCAGCGTTACCTTGGCTCCAATGCCGTGACTGTTGCGCTTGCCTCCCTTGAGACGAATTTTGACCAGATGTCCCTGACTCGATTCGTTGCGGTAGAGTCGGATAGGATCCTCCAGGGAGGCGATTGCGATGTCCAAGTCGCCGTCCCCATCCAGATCAGCCAAGGCAGCCCCATAGCTGACTCCATTGAAGTCGAGGCCCCATTGCGAGGCGATGGGCGTGAACCGCAGATCGCCGAGATTACGGAAGGCGAAGTTGTGATCTCGCTTGGGAGGAGTGTTCCACCAAAACAAGCCTCTTTCTCTTTCCGTTGCCAATGCCTTGGCTTTGGCTTGGAGGTCTGAATTCGAGGTATTGTGAGTCATGCCATTGGTGCCGAACAAGTCCACCCATCCATCGTTGTCGAGATCTGCGAACTTGAGAGACCAAGTCCAATCAGTGTTGGCTAGGCCAGTCAGGAAGGCAGCCTCTTGAAAACGTCCTGCGCCGCTGTTCAGGTAGACAGCGTTTCGCATGTACTGGGAAGGAGTGGCGTAGGTTAGAAACCAGCTGTCCTGATCCATTTCGCCCATGCCCAGCTTGGACTTGTAGTGATCTGATCCGGCCATGTCGGAACCCATCAGGTCAAGCAGGCCGTCATTGTTGATGTCAGCTACGTCTGTTCCCATCGAGAACCACGGTGTATGCGGTAAAACGTCCCGGGCAATGTCCTTGAATGTGCCGTCGCTCTGGTTGNGGTAGAGGCGGTCTGGCCCGAAGAAATCATTTGCGAGGTAGAGGTCGGGGCGCCCGTCCTCGTCATAGTCGAACCAAGAAGCTGACAGGCCGATGTCAGTGCCTTTCAGTCCAACTTGCTCGCTGACGTCACGGTACTTGGCTCCATCGTATTGGAAAAGATGGTCATATTCGCCCGCTGTCACGAAGTGCATTCCTTTGGTCGGGTGGGCCACGACGTCGAAGATTTCTCGATACTTTTCCTCGATAACCGGTTCGCCGTTCACGAACTTGGCCTGTATGTTCAAATTTTCCAGAGAAGGTTTTTTCCCCGAGGTTACGTTGGTTACGAGGAAACCATCCAAGTCTCCGTCCAGATCGTAATCCGCGAAGGCCATCTGTACGTTGCCTCCTGCTTGCGGCAACCCGAGGGTTTTGCCGATTTCACGGAATGTGCCATCACCTTGGTTGTCTAGAAGCAGGGCGGGATCCCCCGTGCCTCCCACGAAAAGATCCAGATCCCCGTCCCCATCATGATCCACGAAACAACACCCGATGGCCCAGTGCTTGGAAACCGTCTCGGCCAAACCTGCTTTTTCCGTGACGTCCTCGAAGCGCCATCCTCCCAAGTTGCGGTAGAGACGATGACCCCCATAAGGATTGACGTAAAAAAGGTCTGGCCGTCCATCTCCGTCATAATCACCTGCGCAGACTCCGTGGGCGGCATCCTCTTTGGTGAGGGCGGAAGAATAGTTCAATAGTTCGAGTTTTTCCTTGGTCAGGGGCTTGCCGGCATAACGGACCCCTATTTTTTCNTCATNCATCAAGGTGAAGGCCTTGGGGGCGGCCGTNTCCTGCCGTTTGGCCAGCGGAACCATTCGGATCGAGTCCGTAGTCTCCGCGCACAGGGAGGGCGACCCTGCTTGAGAGCAAAGCAGGCCAGCAAGTGAAAGCCAGATTGGCAGGGTGTGGAGTAGTTTCATTGACTAACTAATTGTGTTTTATCTCTCCTACTTAATCAAGGTAAAGTGCAAGGTTCTCTCGTTGACGCCAACTGGGCATGTGACAAACTTTAGATTCATGAGAAATACCACCCCGGTTTCTTTTCTTACCCTTTGCTTTCCACTTTTGTTTTCCTTGGGCAATGAAGCCGGACCGGTCACGGTGGAGGGTCTCATCACCCCGCGTGACAACGACGGTATGTACGTTCGCAACCCAGATGGTCAGTTCGAGATCGAGTGGAACAAGAATACCCAAGTGGCCCTTGAGGTGAACACGCGCCTCTTCAAGGGGCTCAAGGAAGACACGCTTCATTACCAAGTGCATTCGTCCAAGGAGGTCATCCCTTTCGTTCTGCCCAAAGGTCCTATTACTGGCATCGTGAAAGTCAGGAACAAAGGCCAGTTGGAGAGCAAGCTCAAGGAGGCCCGGGAGGAAAACTGGANCGGAGAGCATGGACTGCGTCTTCACTTCGGGAAAAGCCTTCCTCAGCAAATGGCTAGTCCGGAGAATCTCCTTTTCATTGGACTTTGGGATCCGACTACCAAGCCTCGTAGCTTGACCATTCATGGGAAAAAATATGAATGTTCCCTCAAGAAAGGTGGGCAGACCAATGCTCTTCTCTTCAANGTCTTGGGTACGAAGGATTGCCGNCCATTCATCAACCGCGCCCGCGTCGTTGGTCAAAGAAAAGGCGAATTGATTCTGGCCGAGGAGATCCATCTTAAACCAATTGGCGACCAAGCCGCCTTGGATAACCCTAGTTTGCCGAGATATCTCTTTATAGGTGATTCCATTTCTGGTAACTACGACAGGGGATTGCGGACTGCCTTGGCTGGCAAATTCAACCTGCACCACCCACCTGCCAATTGCGGCCCTTCTTCTTCGGGAGCGAAGAACGTCGTGAGCTGGCTCGGTGCCTACGACCAGCCTGGTCGGCACTGGGACGTCATCAGTTTCAATCATGGCCACTGGGACAGCAAAAACGACAAGGCCAGCTATCAGGCGAACCTTGAAAAAATCATTGCTGAGCTCAA